>JALYMU010000229.1 GCA_030773595.1 Actinomycetota bacterium
CCTTCGTGCGGACCGCGGCCGCCCCGAGCCTCAAGCTCGCCTAGCCCACCGGCTCAGGGCGCCGCGACGGCGACGCAAGGGTCAGTCCAGCCGGTACCACGCCGCGGAGTCGCCGGGCAGCGTCCGCGGGTCGGTCAGCTCCGTGCTCGCGAGGAGCAGATCGCCGTACGGCGGCAGCGACACCGGGGCGGAGCGCAGGTTGACCGCGCACACGACTCCGGGGTCACGGGCGAAGACGAGAGTGCCTGCCGGGGAGCTGAGCCAGCGCAGGTCGCCCTCTCCCAGCGAGGGCTCGCCCCGGCGGATCCGCAGCGCCGCGCGGTAGAGCTCGAGCACGGACCCGGACACGCCGAGCTGCGCCTCGACCGAGAGCTCCCCCCAGTCAGCGGGCTGGGGCAGCCACGAGGTCCCGGGACCGAAGCCGTACGACGGCCCGTCGCCCTCCCACGGAATCGGCACGCGGCACCCGTCACGCCCGCGCAGCGTGTGACCGGACCGCTCCCAGATCGGGTCCTGCAGCGACTCCTCCGGCAGGTCCACGACCTCGGGTAGCCCCAGCTCCTCGCCCTGGTAGACGTAGGCGCTGCCGGGAAGCGCCAGCACGAGCAGCGCCGCCGCCCGAGCCCGGGCCAGGCCGAGCGCGGGGTCGAGGCGAAGGTCCTCCGGACGGGCGATGCCCCCTGCGCCGCCACCGGTGCCGTCGAGGTTGCCGTAGCGCGTGGCGACCCGGACGACGTCGTGGTTGGACAGCACCCACGTCGGCGGGGCGTTGACCCCCTCCATCGACGTGATGGTCGCGTCGATGACCCGGCGCAGCTCGGCGGCGTCCCACGGTGACCTGAGGAAGTCGAAGTTGAACGCGCTGTGGAGCTCGTCACGTCGGACGTAGCGCGAGAGCCGCTCGAGGTTGGGCACCCATGCTTCGGCGACGGACATGCGGTCGGGGCCGAACTCGTCGAGCACCCTGCGCCAACCGCGGTAGACCTCGTGGACGTCGTCACGGTCGAGGAAGGGGTGGTCCGGATGGTCCGGCGCGCTCAGCATCTCCTCGTGGTCCTCGTCGACGTCGGGCAGCGCCTCGTCCTTCGTCAGCGCGTTGGCCACGTCGATCCGGAACCCGTCGATGCCGCGCTCGAGCCAGAAGCGCAGGATCGACTGGAACTCCGCGACGACCTCCGGGTTGGCCCAGTTCAGGTCGGGCTGCTCGGGCGCGAACAGGTGGAGGTACCACTCGCCGTCCGGCACCCGCTCCCACGCCGGCCCGCCGAAGACCGACGGCCAGTTGTTCGGCGGCTGCGCGCCGTCGTCCCCGCCTCCGCTGCGGAACCAGTAGCGCGACCGCTCCGGCGACCCGGGGGCAGCGGCCAGCGCCTCCTGGAACCAGCGGTGCCGGTCGGAGGTGTGGTTGGGCACGATGTCGATGATCACCCGGAGGCCCAGCTCGTGGGCCTCCCGGACGAGGGCGTCGGCGTCGTCCAGGCTGCCGAACTGCGGCTCGATGTCGCGGTAGTCGGCGACGTCGTACCCGCCGTCGGCCATGGGCGAGGGGTAGAACGGCGTAATCCACAGGGCGTCGACGCCCAGCTCGGCAAGGTAGGAAAGCCGCGACCGAATGCCGGCGAGGTCACCCACCCCGTCGCCGTCGGAGTCGGCGAAGCTGCGGATGTAGACCTGGTAGATGACGGCGTCGCGCCACCACGTGGTGTCGTTTGTCACGGGCCTGATTCTTCCGTTGCGGTGGCGTGCAGGACGTCGGCGGGGGTGAGCTGTGGAGGCACGTCGTTGGAGTTGACGAGGCTTTGGGCGGCCATGACGAGGTAGTCCCAGAGCAGCTGCTCGGCCTCCGGCGCCAGCGAGAGCTCCTCGACTGCCACGCGCATGTGGTGCAGCCACGCGTCCCGCTCCCGCTCGCCGATGCGGAACGGCACGTGGCGCATGCGCAGGCGCGGGTGACCGCGTTGCTCGCTGTAGGTCCGCGGACCGCCCCAGTACTGCTCGAGGAACATCCGCAGCCGGTCCTCGGCCGGCCCGAGGTCCTCCTCGGGGTAGAGCGGGCGGAGCGCGGGGTCGCTCGCGACGCCTTCGTAGAAGCGGTGCACGAGCCGGCGGAACGTGTCCGCTCCGCCCACCAGGTCGTAGTAGCTGCGTTCGTCGCCCACTCCCTCATTGTCGCCGACGTGCTGGCCCGCCGGGTGACGGTGCTCACCCGCCCGGGTGACGGGTCGCGCCCGCGCCTCCTGCCCCACCCGCCGTACGACGATGTCTGCGCCATGACCGACGCGCCGACCCTGAGCCGCCGGGGGCTGGTCGGCGCGCTGACCGGCGTGGCCGCGCTCGCGGCGACGACCGGCACGGCGAGCGCTGCCACGACGTACCCGGTCTCGCACTTCACCGGCACCGACGCCGGCCTGCACCTGCTGCGCCGCGCGACCTACGGGCCCACCCGGTCCGCGCTGCGAGGACTGCGCCGGGTCGGTACGGCGGAATGGCTGGACCGACAGCTTCGGCCGAGCTCGATCAGCGACACGGCATGCGAGGAGGTCCTCGCGCGCCTGCCGCGCCTGGACGTCCCGATCTGGCAGGTGCGCGACGAGACGGCGGACTTGGGCGGTTGGGAGCGCATGTTCGCCCTCGGCCAGGCCACGATCGTGCGCGCGGCCTGGAGCCGCCGGCAGCTGTTCGAGGTCATGGTCGAGTTCTGGTCGAACCACCTCAACGTCACCTCGCCGTCGAGCGAGGTGTGGGACAACCGCGCGCACTACGACACGCACGTCATCCGCCGCCACGCGCTGGGGCGGTACAGCGACATGCTGGTCGCCGCGATCCGGCACCCGGCGATGCTGCGCTACCTCGACGGCGCGTCCTCCACCGACCGGGCGCCCAACGAGAACCTGGGCCGTGAGCTGCTGGAGCTGCACACCGTAGGCGTCGGGGCGGGCTACACGGAGGCCGACGTCCGGGACTCGGCGCGGGTCCTGACCGGCCTGTCGGTCAGCTCGGACTCCGGTGAGTTCCTCTACAAGCCGTGGAACCACTCCGTCGGCCCCGTCCGCGTGCTCGGCTGGTCCTCGGCCAACGCGACGGAGACAGGCGGGCATGCGGTCGCGGCGGACTACCTGCGCTACCTCGCCACGCACCCCGCCACCGCCCGGACCATCGCGCGCAAGCTCGCGCTGCGGCTCGTCTCCGACGCGCCGTCGACCACGCTCGTCGAGGAACTGGCGAAGACCTACCTGGCCAACGACACCGCCATCGCGCCCGTGCTGCGCCGGCTGTTCACGTCGCAGGAGTTCCTCGGCTCCGCCGCGAAGAAGACCCGCCGGCCCTACGAGGACCTCGTCGCGACCCTGCGCATCCTCGGCATGCGGCCCGATGCGTCCGGTAGCCGGGGAATCCAAGGCCTCTACTGGATGCTCGAGCAGCTCGGGCAGCAGCCGCTGGCGTGGAACCTCCCCGACGGCTACCCCGACATCGCCGCTGCCTGGCAGTCCCCGGCCGCCACGCTCGCGCGCTGGGACATGCACGTCTGGCTGGCCGCCACGTGGTGGCCCAAGGAGCTCCAGCTCCCCGACCTCCGCGCAGCGCTGCTGCCTGCCGCGCTCCCGGCCACTCACGGCGGCCTGGTCGACCCGCTGTCCCGGCGGCTGGTGTGGCGCACGCTCGCCGCCGAGCACCGCGACGCCGTCCTGCGCTTCCTCGACGCGACGGCGGACAAGCCGCTGACGGCATCGAGCTCGGCGCTCGGCTGACGCCTGCCGTACGTCGTGGCACTGGTCCTCGACTCCCCTACCACCAGCTGCGGTGACGACGATGCCCACGCCCTCGACGTACGACGAGCCCTCCTGCGACTGCCCCGGCCCTGCGCCGGCACGGGGACTGTCCCGGCGCGCCTGCTGCAGGGTGCCGCCGTGGCCGCCGCGGCGGTGGCCGCGGGAGCCCTGGTCTCCACGCGCTACGCCTGGGCGAGCACCGGCGACTACACCGGCGACGTCCTCGTTGTGCTGTCCCTGCGGGGCGGGTTCGACGGGCTGTCGGCGGTCGTCCCCGCGGCTGACCCGGCCTACGCCGCCGCCCGGCCGACCGTCGGCATCCCGGACCAGTCCCTGTTGGCGCTGGACCGGACCTTTGGACTCCACCCGGCGCTCGCACCGCTCAAGCCGCTGTGGGACGCCGGCCGGTTCGGCGCGGGCCACGCCGTCGGGCAGCCGGTGCCGAGCCGTTCGCACTTCACGGCGATGGAGGAGCTCGAGCGTGCCGCGCCCGGCTCCGGCGCCCGGACCGGCTGGCTGGACCGGACGCTCGGGATGCGTGGGAGGGGCAGCGCGTTCCAGGCCGTGCAGGTCGGCGGGACGATGGTGCCGCGCGCCTTGAGCGGGCCGTCGCCGGAGCTGGCGATGGGCTCGCTCGACCGATTCGAGGTCGCCGACGCCTGGGACGACCCCGAGGCCGCGCGCTGGCAGGCGGCCCTGACCGGCATGCACGCCGGTGCGCCCGCCCAGCTCCGTGTCCCGGCCGAGGCGAAGATCGCAGCAGCGCAGACCGCCGCCTCGGTGCGCGCCACCGCCTACGTCCCGGCCGGTGGCGCGGTGTACCCGAAGGACGAGCTCGGCAACGCCCTGCGCGACGTGGCGCGGCTGGTCAAGGCGGGTGTCGGTCTGCAGGTCGCCTGCATCGACGTCGACGACTGGGACATGCACGCCGGCATGGGCCGCGTCGAGAGCGGCTGGATGCGCGACAAGCTCGCCGCCCTCGCCGCCGGGCTCGTCGCGTTCGCCACCGACCTCGGCTCCCGGCTCGACGGTGTCACGCTCGTCACGCTGTCGGAGTTCGGCCGCCGCGTCGCCGAGAACGGCTCCGGCGGGGTCGACCACGGCCACGGGAACGCCGTGCTCCTGCTCGGTGGCGGAGTCGTCGGCGGCCGGGTGCACGGCAGCTGGCCGGGCCTGGCGCCGGGCCGGCTGGTCGACGGGGACCTGGCGGCGACCACGGACTACCGGCTCGTCCTCGGGGAGATCCTGCAGAAGCGGTGCGGTGCGGGGTCGCTGACGACCATCTTCCCGGGGCTGGCGGGGACGCCGCTGGGGGTCGCCCGCGAGCGGGCGTGATTTCGTCTCCCGTGCTTGGGTAGGTCGCGGACGCCGGCGCGCCCGGCGTACTGCCCACGAACCGACTGCACGAGGAGTCGCCATGGCCACGACCCGCATCGCCAACGCCCACTGGGAGGGCTCCCTCATGGAGGGCAAGGGACGCGTGTCCCTGGACTCCTCCAAGGTCGGGTCCTTCGACGTGACCTGGCCCTCCCGCGCCGAGCAGCCCGAGGGGCGCACCAGCCCGGAGGAGCTGATCGCCGCCGCGCACAGCTCGTGCTTCTCGATGGCGCTCTCCCACGCTCTCGCGCAGGCGGGCAGCGCGCCGACCGCCCTCGACACCCGCGCTGAGGTGACCTTCAAGCCCGGCACCGGAATCACCGGGATTGCGCTGACCGTACGCGGCCGGGTCCCCGGAATGTCGGCGGACGACTTCGAGAAGGCGGCGCAGGCGGCCAAGGAGGGCTGCCCGGTGAGCCAGGCCCTCGCCGGTACGACGATCAGCCTGGACGCCTCGCTCGACGAGAGCTGAGGCGCTTGCGCGCCGCCTGACACGGAAGGACGCGTCCGTGCTTCCGGGCACGGACGCGTCATCGTGTGTCGATGCCGTGCGCCGCAGCCGGAGCAGCGCAGGGTTCGCCGGCTTCTGATCCTGACGATGTGTAGCCCGGATCGAGCCATTCCCGTTCAGTCTCTCGACCGCGCCACCTCGGCCACGGGAGGCCGCACCTTGTCTGGAGGGACCGTTACAGTATCGATCGATACAGTAGCGGCCGCTACAGAACCAGGGAGGTGCCCGCGTTGGGCCGCCGTCGCGCCTTCGACCGCGCCGCCGCGCTCGACGCCGCCATGCGCGTGTTCTGGGAGCACGGGTACGACGGAGCGTCCCTCGCCCGGCTGACCGCGGCCATGGGGATCACGGCGTCCAGCCTCTACGCCGCCTACGGCGACAAGCGCGCGCTGTTCACCGAGGCGCTCGAGCTCTACCAGGCGACCCACGGGTCCTTCCTCGCCCGTGCCCTCGCCGAGGAACGGACGGCCCGTGACGCGGTCGGGCGGATACTCAACGAGGCGGTCGGACAGTTCACGACGGCCGCGCGCCCCCGCGGGTCACTGGTCATGCTGGCAGCCCACGGCCCCGGGGAGGACGTCTTCGCGGTGCAGGAGCAGCTTCGCGCCGTCCGAGCCCGGACCGAGCAGGCGCTGCGCGGCCGGCTGGCGCGGGCCGCCGCGGACGGCGAGCTGCCACCCGGGACGGCACCCCGGCCGCTGGCGATGTACTACACCGCCGTACTCGCCGGCATGTCCGCACAGGCGCGCGACAGCGCGGACCGCCACCAGCTCGAGGGAGTTGCGCGACTCGCGATGGGAGCGTGGCCGCGCTGACGGGCGAGCCAGCCCGCCGGGTCAGGCCCGCGGGGCCTCCGCGGGTGCGGCCGGCTTGCCTGCCGCGGCGCCCGCCGCGCTCCCGCCTTCGGTCCGCATCCACACCGTCCGCTGCGGGAACGGCATCTCCACACCGGCCTCGTCGAAGGCGGCCTTGATCCGCGCCCGCAGCTCCCGGGCGATCTCCCACTGCTTCTGGGGCGCCGTCTTGAGGACCAGGCGTACGACGACGGCGTCCGCCGAGATCGACTCGACGCCCCACACCTCCGGCTCCTCGAGGATCTGGTCGGCGTACGCCTCGTCCTGCCACATCCGTGTGGCGACGTCCCGGAGGAGGGTCGTGACGCGCTCGACGTCCTCGCCGTAGGCCACCGAGATGTCGAGGACGGCCCGCGCCCAGCCCTGGCTCATGTTCCCCACGCGCAGAATCTCGCCGTTGCGGACGTACCAGACCGCGCCGTTGACGTCCCTGATGCGGGTGACCCGCAGCCCCACGCCCTCGACCACGCCGCTCGCCTCGCCGAGGTCGACCGAGTCGCCGACGCCGTACTGGTCCTCGAGGATCATGAAGATCCCGGACAGGAAGTCCTTCACCAGCGTCTGCGCGCCGAAGCCGAGCGCGACGCCGGCGATACCGGCGGATGTCAGCAGCGGCGCGATGTCGATCTCGAGCTCGGAGAGGATCATGAGCAGCGCCACGGCGAAGAACGCCCCCGTGACCAGGCTGCGGAGCACCGACGCCATCGTGTCGGCGCGCTGCTTGCGTCGCTCGGACAGCAGCGGGGTGGCCTCGAGCAGCGTCGACGCCCGCCCGCCCTGGAGCACGCCCGGCACCGTGCCCTCCGCCGCGCGCTGCGCGAGCCGGCTGATCACCCGGTGCAGCACCGCGCGGGCGAGCACGGCGAGCACGACGATCAGCAGGATCTTCGCGGGCTTCACGATCAGCCAGTCCGAGGACTCGGCGAGCCAGCCCCGGCCGGTCCGCCCGTAGATCCAGGCGCAGAACGACGACGGGTCCTCCACCCAGCACGGCGGGGGCGGCGGCTCCGGCGGCGGCGGTGTCGGTGCCGATGTCGTCGGGGGGGTCGGCGCGGGCGCGGCGAGCAGCGACGTCAGGGCGCGCACAGCGTCCTTCCGGGTCGTCGTACGGCGGTCGCGCTCGACATTATCGAGCGGCTACCCGAGCGCGAGCCCCGTGTGCGCGGCCAGGAACGTCGTCGTGTCGACGGACAGGTCGACGCTGCGCGACACGGCCCGCGCCCCGTGGCCGACGTCCTTCTCCCGGCGGACCAGGATCGGTCGGTCGCCGCACGTCGCGTGTTGCAGCGCGGCGCACATCTTGCGCGCGTGCAGCGGGTCGACGCGGGTGTCCCCGTCGAAGACCGTGAACAGGGTGGCGGGATAGTCGACGCGCTCGCGGACGGAGTGGTACGGCGAGTAGCCCAGCAGCCAGCCCAGCTCCTCGGGGTCCTCGGCGCTGCCGTACTCATCGTTCCACGTCGCGCCCAATCCGAAGCGCTCGTAGCGGACCATGTCAAGCAGGGGCGCGGAGCACACGACGGCGGCATACAGCTCCGGGCGCTGCACGAGCGCCGCACCGACGAGCAGCCCGCCGTTGGACCCGCCGCTGATCCCGAGCTGCGCGGAGGTGGTCCAGCCGTCGCTCACGAGCCGTTCGGCTGCCGCGTGGAAGTCGTCGAAGACGTTCTGCTTGTGCTCGCGCATGCCCGCGCGGTGCCACTCCTCGCCTTCCTCGCTGCCGCCGCGCAGGTTGGCGACGGCGTAGACGCCACCGGCCTCGACCCACGCCAGCACGCCGGAGGAGTAGCCCGGCGTCAGGGGCACGTTGAATCCGCCGTAGCCGTACAGCACTGTCGGGCGCGGCCGGTCGGGCTCTGCCTCCGGCGAGATGACGAACATCCGCACGGTCGTCCCGTCCCGTGACGTGTATTCCACCTGACGGGTGTGTACGGCCGGCACGTCGACCGTGCCAGGTGCGCGCGCCCAGAGCTCGGTGCCGCCGGTCAGCGCGTCGTACCGGTAGACTGACGACGGCGTCGTGTGGTCGGTGTAGCCTAACCACGCCTCGTGCCCACCCTCGGGCCGCTCGGAGATCCCGCCGACCGAGCCGATCCCCGGCAGCGGCACCTCGCCCGTCCGCGTGCCCGTGCGCAGGTCGTGCACGGACACCTCGCTGACGGCGTGGCGCGTCCACGAGCACAGGAGCACGGGGTCCGCGAGCTCATCGCCGTCGAGGACCGCGTAGGACTCCAGCACCGCCTCGGGGGCCTCGGCCACGAGGTCGGTCCACGTGTCGTACGTCGGGTCGGCCGGCGTCGTCACGCACAGCCGGCCACGCGGGGCGTCCCGGTCGGTGAAGATGTAGGCGCGCCCGTCCCGGCCGACGTGCAGGGACGTGCTCGCGTCGATCCCCTGCTGCACGACGCGCAGGGCGGGGCGCTCGACGTGCGACGCCGACAGGTCGGCGACGAACAGGTCGTTACGCGGCGCCGTACCGGCCGAGGAGCTGACCGTCAGCCAGCGCCCGTCCATCGACACCGACACGCCGTAGTAGTTCGTCATGTCCCAGTAGAGGCCGTCGTGCTCGACGAGGACGTCCTCGTCGGGGTCGGTGCCGAGCCGGTGCAGCCACACCCGGCGGTGGTACTGCGCCTCGTCCGCGGGCACGTCCGACGGCGGCAGGCGGCGCACGTAGTAGAACGCCTCGCCGCCGGGCAGCCACGCCACGGGGGAGTAGCGGGCACGGTCGATCGGCCCGTCCACGAGCCGGCCGGTGGCCACGTCGAGGACCCGCAGCACCGACTCCTCGGTGCCGCCCTCCGAGAGCTGGTAGGCCAGCAGCTCGCCCTCCTTCGACGGCTGCCAGGCATCGAGCGTGGTGGTCCCCGACGGGTCGACCTCCATCGGGTCGAGCAGCACCCGCTCGCCGCCGTCCGGGTCCACCGTCAGCAGGACGGCGTGCTCCTGGTCCGCCGTACGCCGGAGGAAGAACGGGCGGTTCCGCCGCCACGCCGGTGCGGACACGACGCCGGCCGAGAGCAGCGCGAGCAGGCGCGCCCTGACGCGCTCCCGCCCCGGAAGCGCGTCCAGGTGCCTGCGGCACAGCGCGTCCTGCGCCTGCGACCACGCGACCGTGCGCGGGTCGTCGGCGTCCTCGAGCCAGCGGTAGGGATCGGCGACCTCGTGGGTCGGTGCGCTCGCCGGGAGCGTCTCCACGAGGTCGAGCCGCTCGGCCTGCGGATAGGGCAGTCGGGACATGCGTCGCACCCTACGGGTCACGAATGAGCATTTCCGGTGGCCTTCCGGCCTTCTTGCCCGCACACTGATCGAACGACGGCGCGAGCCACGCGCCGGCGGGTCGAGGAGGCGCCGTGGCCCACGCACTCGTCCTCAACGCGTCGTACGAGCCGCTGTGCGTCGTGCCCCTCCGTCGCGCCGTCGTGCTCGTGCTGGCGGAGAAGGCGACCGTCGTCGAGGACGGGGACGCTCTCCTGCGTTCCGAGCGGCTGACCCTGACGGCACCGGCGGTCGTGCGGCTGAGCCACTTCGTCCGCGTGCCCTACCGCCGTACGGTCCCGCTGACCCGGCGAGCGGTGCTGGAGCGGGACGCGCACCGGTGCGTCTACTGCGGCGCCCGCGCCGACTCGATCGACCACGTGGTGCCCCGGGCCCGCGGCGGGCAGCACCTGTGGACCAACGTCGTGGCGGCGTGCTCTCGGTGCAACCACCGCAAGGGCAGCAAGCTCCTCGCGGAGATCGGGTGGAGTCTCGGGTTCACTCCGGGACCGCCGCCGGCGACGGTCGCTCTGCTCGTGGGTGTCGGCGCTCGGCACCCGTCGTGGGAGCCCTACCTGGTCAGCGCGCCGCCGGCCGTCGCGGGCTGAGCCGCGCGCTGACCCGTCCTCACCACACCAGCCCCGCGCGGGAGAGCTCGATCTCCGCGAACATCCGCTCGGCCGGCCGCAGCGGCGCGTGCCCGACCTCGACCGGCACCTCCAGCGCGCGGCACGCCTCGATCAGCACGTCGTCGTACGCCCACGATGCCGCCCGCATGCGGGCGATCTTCGCGGGCTCACGTGAGCGGTCGAGGCGGTCGAGATAGCCGGACAGGCGGCGCAGGTCGGCGGCGATGCGCTCCACCGGAGGACGTGACGGACGAGGTACGGCGGGCCGGCCGGTGACGGCCCGCAGCCAGCCGGTCAGGCGACGGGGGGCGCCGGCCAGCACGGCGACAGGTGCGAGCATCCCGAGCCCGCCCACCCATGCCCACACCATTCCGGCCTCCGAGCAAGGACCTCAGCGTCGGAGTCCATGGTGCGCCAGCGGGCCGGATGGCGCCACTGTGATCACTGTCCGGCCGGCCGGCGTCACTGTGCAGCTGGTCGAGGCGGCCCCCGCGTCGCTACTTCGCGCCCGACAGCCCCGCACGCCAAGCCGGCCTAGTAGCCAGAGCGGGACGCGCGTGCAGCACCCGGCAGGTCAGCGCGACATCGAAGCCGTCACCGGCGAGGTCGTAGACCACTGGGCACTTCTCCCGGCGTGGCCGGACGAGCTCGGCACGCTCGTCGCTGGTGAGCCCCTCGGTTCGGCCGGCCTCGACGTCGGCCTGATGCATCCAGTTGGGCAGGCTTGACCCGCTGATGGCGGGATCTTCGCGATCGCGGCGACCGGCTACTCCCGCAACCGCGCCAGTTCCACCGCCGGCTCTCGCCACTCCGGCGGGTGTGGTGCCGAACGTCGTTGTGGCCGCCAGGGGGCGCCACTACTGCGTCACCCCGACGCCTCCGCGCTGACGCTGAGCTGAGTCCTGCGCGGGTCTTTCGCTTCCTCGACCGTAACTCTTAGGTAGTAGCGGCGGGAAGGTTCGGCCACGCCGCGGAAAGTCTCGGGAACCGGATAGCAATAAGTCCCCGCGAGCGGCGTAGATAGGGCATGCGCATTGCGGCGAGAATCTTCTGGTGAAGGGATGAGCGCGGCAGCGTGCAGGGCGCTTTCAACCACCATCGGGTTGGGCGACAGCCACGCGGGCTGTGAACTGTCGGGGGATGACCGCTCGGCGAGCGAGGCCCGTCCTTACGGTTCAACCCGAGCAAGGGACAGGGTCGTCTCGAAGAATTTCAGGCCACGCGCGACCGCGGTCCACCGGCCCCGCGGCGTGGGCGGCGCACCGCTCCCAGTCCTGGGTGGGACACTGGACCCCGTGACGAAACTCAGCCCCGAGCTGGCCGAGCTCGCCGGCGCCTACGGGGTCTCCACGGAGTTCTGGGACTGGCGCGGCGAGCATGTCGAGGTGCCGGAGAGCACCGTCGTCGCCGTGCTGCGCGCCCTCGGCATCGACGCCTCGACCCCGGAGACCGTCGCGGCTGCGCTCGACGCACAGCGCACGGCTCCCTGGCGCCGGGCACTGCCGCCGTGCGTGGTAACGCGCGGTGGCCGCGGGTCCAGCGTGGGCGTCCGCCTTGCCGCCGACGCACCCGTGCCGTCGCTGTGGGTGGACCTCGAGGACGGCGGCCGCGTCGAGCTGGCGCTCGGTGGCGAGGTGGTGGACTCGCGTCGCGTCGAAGGTCAGGACGTGCACGAGCGCCCGGTCGACCTCCCCGGCGACCTCCCGCTCGGCTGGCACAGGCTGCGCATCCGGGCCGGCGCGGTGGACGCCGAGTCCACCCTCGTCGTCACGCCGCCCTACGTCGGGATGCCGGGGTCGCTGGCCGAGGAGCGCGTCTGGGGCTGGATGATCCAGCTCTACAGCGTCCGGTCGAGCCGGTCCTGGGGTCTTGGCGACCTGCACGACCTCGCCGAGCTGGCACGGTGGAGCGCCCGCGAGCACGGCGCCGGGTTCGTCCTGATCAACCCGCTGCACGCCGCCCAGCCGGTCGGGCGCATGGAGCCCTCGCCGTACCTCCCGACGACCCGGCGCTTCGTCAACCCCATCTACCTCCACGTCGAGGACGTGCCGGAGTACGCCGGGCTGGGCGACGACGCCCGGGCCGAGGTGGACCGGCTAGCGGCGCAGCGGCGGGAGGACAACCGCAGCGACGCCGGACTGGACCGTGACACGGTCTGGGAGGCGAAGCGGCACGCACTTGAACTGGTCCACGGGGTGCCCCGAAGCGCCGAGCGGCAGGCTGCCTACGATCGATACGTCGAGCGCGAGGGCAGCGGCCTGCTCGACTTCGCCACCTGGTGCGCGCTGACCGAGCAGCACGGTCCGGCGTGGCGGTCCTGGCCGGAGGAGCTGCGCGCGTCCCACTCGGCCGCGGTCGAGGCCGCGCGCAAGGAGCTCGCCGACCGCGTCGACTTCTACTGCTGGCTGCAGTGGCTGCTCGACGACCAGCTCGCGGCGGCGCAGCGGACGGCCGTGGATGCGGGGATGCCGGTCGGCATCGTCCACGACCTGGCGGTCGGCGTGCACCCGGAGGGCGCGGACTCCTGGGCCCTGCAGGACGTGCTCGCCCTCGGGGTCAACGTCGGCGCGCCACCGGACGCCTTCAACCAGCAGGGGCAGGACTGGTCCCAGCCGCCGTGGCGGCCGGACGCGCTCGCCGAGCGCGGCTACGCGCCGTACCGCGACATGCTGTGCACGATCCTCCGCCACGCGGGAGGCATCCGGGTCGACCACGTCCTCGGGCTGTTCCGGCTGTGGTGGGTCCCGCAGGGTGCCGGGCCGGCCGAGGGCACCTACGTCCGCTACGACCACGAGGCGCTCGTCGGCATCCTCGCGCTCGAGGCCCACCGCGCGGGCGCTTTCGCCGTCGGCGAGGACCTCGGCACGGTCGAGCCGTGGGTGCGCGACTACCTCGCCGACCGTGGGCTGCTCGGGACGTCGATCCTGTGGTTCGAGCGGGAGTGGGACACGCCGGGCCAGCCGCCGCGCACGCCGCGGGACTGGCGCGAGCTCTGCCTCGCGACCGTCACGACCCACGACCTGCCGCCCACGGCGGGCTATCTCGCCGGCGAGCACATCCGGATCCGCGACGAGCTCGGGCTGCTGACCCGGGCCGTCGAGGAGGAGCGCCGGGTCGATGCCGCCGAGCGTGAGTCGATGCTCGACGCGCTGCGCTCGCAGGGCCTGCTCGCCGGCGACGCGGGGGAGCAGGAGATGGTCGAGGCGCTGCACCGGTTCATCACGCTCACTCCGAGCCGCCTGCTCGGCGTCGCCCTCGCCGACGCCGTCGGGGACCGGCGGGCGATGAACCAGCCCGGGACCTCGGATGAGTACCCCAACTGGCGGGTTCCGCTCGCCGACGGCGAGGGCCGCCCGGTCCTGCTCGAGGACGTCATGGCGTCGGAGCGGGCGCGCTCGTTGGCCCGCACGATGGCGCACGGGCAGAAGTGGGTACGGTGACCGGCGTGAACACGCGCAACGCCCTGCGTGCCGCGGTCGTGGTCGGCACGGTTCCCCTCGTCCAGGTGCTCGCGTCCCCGGCCTTTGCGATCGAGCGTGACGACGGCGACGACCCCGGGCCGGGGATGTCCTGGATTATGGCGGTCCTCATCTACGGCCTCATCCCGCTCGCGCTGTTCGCGCTGCTGGCCCTGCTGGTCTACCTCCCGTCCGCTGCGCACGGGCCGCGCTACCGCCCGGGCCTGGGCTGGTGGGCGGCGCCGGTGTGGTTCGGCGGCCCGGAGCGCGCGGAGACCGCGATCGCGGCCGCCGTGCCCACGACCGATGGGGGTGGCGCAAGTGCCCGCTGGTGAGGCGTTCAGCGACCGTCAGCACGACGAGATCGTCCGCGCGATCGAGTTCGCGCAGGAGGTGGCAGGGCTTCCCGTCTCCGTGTTCGTCGGGACACTCGAGGGCGAGCCACGTGCCTACGCCGAGCGCCTGCACGGGGCGCTTGACGGTGACTCCGCTCAGGCGGTGCTCGTCGCGGTCGACCCGGGTGCCCGGCGCCTCGAGATCGTCAGCGGCCGCGGCGTCCGTCAGCGGGTCGACGACCGCACCTGCGGGCTGGCTGCGCTCACAATGACCTCGTCATTCGAGGGAGGCGACCTCGCCGGCGGGATCGCCGCCGGTGTGCGGCTGCTGGCCGACCATGCTCGCACTCCCGAGACGCTGCACGTGCGGCAGTCCTGAGCCGCTGCCCTGACAGTCGGCCCTGACACGCTGCCCTGCCACCCTGCCGGGAGACGCTCGTAGCCAGGAGAAGCCGTGCGGGCGCCCCGGTCAGGACCGCGCGGCGTTGTTCGTCGCCGCAGCCCCCGAGTCGAGCACGGAGTTTCCGCGGTCGGGGCAGTCGTAGGACACGTCGTCCGCCATCTCGCACCGGCCCGACGCGACGTAGGCCCAGGAGTAGCGGCCAGGCGCCAGCGTGAGCTTGAGCACCCCGAAGTCCGCGCCGAGGCGCTTCTCGCTGTTGGCACGGGCCGACCGGATGTCGTAGAGCCTCGCCCCCCCGGTGCCCACGACGAACTGCCGCAGACCGCGAGCGAAGGCGCGCCCCGACGCGTCCTGCTTGGCAAACCGCTCGTAGTGGTGGTCGTGGCCGCTCAGGACGATGTCGCCACCGGCACGCTCTAGGACCGTCCACAAGCTGGCGGGAAGCAGGCTGCTGCCGTGTGCGCCGGAGGAGAAGCGCGGGCGGTGCAGCACCGCGGCAAAGTGCATCCCCGGGTGGGCGGCCAGGTCGCGGCGCAGCCAGTTCTCCTGCGTGCTGCCGCGGCCACAGTCGATCTCGCAGTTCAGCATGTAGAACCGCCAGCCCGCGCCCGGGCTGAACGCGTAGTACCGGCGCTGCGTGCCGCCGAAGAAGTAGTCGTAGTAGGGCTGCGCCCCGGCGCTCTTGTACTCGTGGTTGCCCGGCACGGGCCGGGTCTTCGCCCGGAACGATCCCCAGGTCGGCTCGTACTTCGTGCGGATCTCGGTCGCGGTAGCGGACTGGTAGGCGTTGTCGCCCCCGGTCAGCGCGTACGCCGGGTCGATCCTGCGGATCAGGTCCCCGGTGGACATCGCGTTGACGTACTGCGGCGTCCCGGCCGTCCCGGCGGCGATGTCACCGGCGAAGGTAACGACGACTGCCGTGCCGGCGGCCTCGCCGGTCGCCGACGCGTCCGCGGCCGGTGACGTCGCCCCCGCGCCCGATGCGCGGGCCTCGTCCTCGGGTGCCGGCGTCGCCGCGCGAGCCGGCGCCGGGGCGGTCCCGGCGCCCCCCTGCTGGAC
>JALYMU010000230.1 GCA_030773595.1 Actinomycetota bacterium
CTGCTGCCGGGGCTCGTCCGTGTGCGTGGGGACCGTCCTTCGGGCGTGCCACCCCAGGGCCGTCGCCGCCGCTGTCCTACCTCGCATCCACGCAGTCGCCCGCGCTGACGGCCGCCGCTGTCGTCGAGTAGCCGCGGAACACCCATCGGTAGCAGCCATCGACGTAGTGACGAATGCTCGTGCGCAGGCGGCCTGAGTCATCCGCCGTCACGGTCTTGACCGTCTCGTACGACTCACCCGCCGCACGGAACTGCAGTTCTGCCCGCGCGCCGGCCATCCCGTAGTACCGGAAGTTGTTCCAGCTCACGCGCTTCAGGTCGGCCGAGACCGTGACCGTGCCGCCCTTGGACACCGGCTCAGGGCCCGCGTTGTTGTTGCTGATGCCGGACCGGCGCTTGAAGTACACGACGCCTCGTAGTCGTCGGAGCCGGGCGAGGCGCCGAAGTCGAAAGCATGGGCCTCCAAGGTCCAGGCACCCGCACAGACGTTGCCGCTCAGGTCGGCCCGGCTCAGCACGAAGTCGTCGCTGAAGGTCGTGCCACCGACGTAGCCCATGTCGCCGTACTCGAACATGTAGCAGTCAGGGTGCGAAGGCGACAGCGACCACGACACGTTGGTGTCCTCTGGCGAGCCGGTGCTCACCTTCGCGGTCACGGTGAAGGTCTTCGTCGACTGTGCGCCCATGTCGAAGTCGGATACGTACGCGTTGTTGACCGTCGTGTCCTCGTACGCCGCGGCCGGCCTCGCCGGACCTGCGAGGGCACCGGCCGCGGTGAGGGCTGTGGCGATGCTGAGGAGGGGCCTGACGCGCATGGTGCTCCCTGCTGGTGGATGGCAGACCGGATGACGGCACGCCAAGCGCCAGTGACGCCATCGCGACATAGCCCATCAGAGCCATGCGATCACCAGACGGTGCAGGGAGTCTCGACGCGCCGATGTGAGTGGCGCGGTCAGGAGGTCGGGCGCCGGCCGGGCACACCGCGGCCTGTCACCGAGCTCCCTACTCGCCCGCCGAGGCCGGCCGAGCGGGACGTGGCGGTCCGGGGCGGGGAGCGGCGCCGCCTCCAGAAGTGCCCGGCGTACGGCGGTCCTGCCCGCGGGTGGCGTCACCCGGGCGAGGTGCGGGGCGAGCGGGACGGCGTGCCGCCCGGCTCATCGCATCGAGGGTGTCCAGCGTCGACGGGGCAGCCACGCCGGCCCCGGAAGCGGGCTCCAGGCCCAGGGTGGCGGCCAGCGCGGCAACGGCGTCGTCCGCCGCAGCGGCGGCCTTGACGTTGGCAGCCTGCAGCTCCCGGTAGACCTCCTCGCGGTGGACCTGCACCTCGCGCGGCGCGGCGATCCCGACCCGCACCACGTCACCGCGGACCTCGAGAACCGTGATCACGACGTCCTGTCCGATGACGACGCTCTCACCGGCGCGACGGCTGAGGACGAGCACTGGCGCTCCTTCCGTGGACGGCCAGGACCTCACCGGCCGTCTCGAACCGGTGGCGCTCCGGTCGATCAGTGTCGCACGAAAGCGCCCTCCCCGCCGGGCGGCGGGAAGAGCGCTCCGGGTGGTTGCGGTGGCTTCTCAGCGGCGCAGCGGGGCCCGCAGCGGCAGGCTGCTGTCGGCCAGGACGACCTGTGCGGCCCGGCGCGTCGCGGTGTTGACCACCACGGGGGCCAGGAGGTTCGCCGTGGCGTCGGCGGGCGTGTCGCCGGGTGTCACGACGAGCAGCACGACGGCGTCGTCGGCGGAGTCCAGGCCGAGCCGGGCGGCGTCGGCGTCGTCGATTTCCGGCGCGTAGTCCGGGAAGAAGAACGTCGGCGGCACCACGAGGAAGCGCAGCGCCGGGTCCTCGACCGAGCGCAGCGCGTAGAGCGTCCCGCCGGCCGCGAGCTCCACGAGGTGGAAGTGCCGGGCCCCGGGGAACCCGGGCATCGGCTCGACCAGCTCGAGGGTCGGCGCCTCGTCCTCCAGCGCGGCGGCGGTCATGGGGCTCCTCTGGGCGACGGTGGCGGTCACGACGTCCGCCTCAGCGCAGGAACTCGACAAGCGAGGGCTGGACGACCTTGCGGGTGGCGCCCAGCGCCGCCTGGTAGGCCGCCTCCTGCATCTGGAGGTCGACGATCGTCTTGGGCAGGTCGATGTCTTCCACACTCGACAGGTCTCCGCGCATCCCGATCACGCGGTCGCTCGCGGTCTGGCGGGCCTGCTCAACGCGAGAGTAGCGAGTGCCGACGTCGGCGAGCCGGTTCTGCATCGTGCGCATCGCCGTGTCGAGGCGACCGAGGTCCGCCGTCAGCGCCCCGGGGTTGCCCTTGAGGCTCTTTGCGATGTCGGCCAGCACGGTGAACAGCTCGGTGTCGCCCTCGCCGAACACCTCGGGCCCGGTGATGTCCACGCGCACCTCGACACCGTCACCCACCGTGCGGCTGACCGCGTTGCGGTCTCCGACGAACGCGCCGGTGGCCTTGTCGTAGGCCACGCTGCCGGGGGTCGTGCCGCCGAACACGGGCCGGTCGAGGTACGTCGTGTTGGCGACGCTGACGAGATGCTCGCGCAACTGCTCGACCTCGACGGCGAGCGCCTGCCGGGACTCCGGTGTGCTGCTGCCGGTGCTCATGCCGTTCAGGGCGAGCTCGCGGACCCGCCGCACGTTGGCCAGCGAGCCGGTCAGAGCGGCGTCAATCGTCGCCAGCCAGCCGACGCCGTCGTCGGCGTTGCGGGTGTACTGCTCGTTGGTCCGCACCTCGCCGCGCAGGCGCATGGCCGACACCGTGCTCGTCGGCGAGTCCGAGGGCCGGGCGATCTGCTTGCCGCTGGAGAGCTGCTCCTGCAGGCGGGTCACCTTCTCCAGGTTGCTCTGCAGGCCCTGAAGCGTGCGGATGCCGACGGACCGGTGGGTCACGCGGAACGGGTTAGTCATGATCCTCACCTTCCGACGACGCCGGTGGAGTTGATGAGCTTGTCGAGGACCTGGTCGATCGCCGTCATCACCCGCGCGGCACCTTCGTAGGCGCGCTGGTAGGACAGCATGTTGACCATCTCCTCGTCGAGGTCGACGCCCGCCTGGGAGTCGCGGGCGGCGTCGACCTGGGTCGTCACGTCGGCCTGGATCCGGGCCCGGTTCGAGGCGGTGGCGCTCTCGACGCCCAGCCCGACGATCGCCTGGCGGTAGAACGCGTCGGGGCCGTCGACCTGCTTCTTGATCTGGGCGATCTTGTCGGCAACTCCGCCGTCGACGGCCCCACCGCCGTACCGGCTGGCGGCGACGTCCTTGGGGTCGGTCACCGCGACGCGGACGTCCTTCGCGGTGGTCCCGACGAAGAAGGCGCCGCCGGCGCTGCCGTCGGCGGTGTAGCCGCCGCCGTGCACCGCGTTGACCGTCGCCACGAGCTTGCCGGTGAACTCGTCGAGCCGGGCGGCGTAGCCGGGCAGGACGTTGTTCAGGGCGTCGAGGTGGGCAGCGGCTTGGCCGCCCTGCACGAGCGCCGGGAAGCTGTCGCCCTCCCACACCAGCGACGTGCCCGCCGTCGAGGCGCCGTCGAAGGCGTCCGGGCCCTTGACGAGCAGCCGCTCGGCGGCGTTGCCGCGGACCAGAGCGGTCCCGCCGACGTACACGTCGACGGTGCCGTCCTCGCCCGGCCGGGTCGTCGCGCCGACGAGGTCGGCGAGCTTCATGACCAGCAGGTCGCGCTTGTCTGCGAGCTCGTTCACCGGCTCGCCGGCCTGCGTCGAGCGGCCGATCGCCTCGTTGAGCTGCGCCACCGTCGCCGCGGTCGTGTTGAGCTCGTCCGCGACCGTCATCAGCTGGTCGCGCGTGCCGCCCCACTGCGTGTCGAAGGTGTTGTAGACGCGGTGCAGCGTGTCGGTCACCGTGCCCGCCCGCTGGATCAGCTGGCTGCGTGCCGCGGAGTCGCCGGGGCGGATCGCGACGTCGTGCCAGCCGTTCCACATCTGCGTCAGCTGGGCCTCGAGGCCGGTCTCGCCGGGCTCGCCGAAGGCGTCCTCCACGCGGCGCAGGATGTCGGCACGCTCGGTGAGGAACCCCTGCTTGCCGTGCTCCGTCTGCCCGCGCTGCTCGAGGAAGCCGTCCCGCAGGCGGGCGACGTCGGTGACCGTGACGCCGCCACCGGGACCGTCGTACCGGCTGTGGAACGCCGGCACAGGCGGTCCGCCCACCGACTCCTGCACCACCCGCTGGCGGCTATAGCCCTCGGTGTTGGCGTTGGCGATGTTCTGCCCGGTGATGTCGAGCCCGCGACGCTGCGCGCGCAGGCCGGTCAGGGCGGTGTTGAGGCTGGCGAAGGAGCTCATCAGATGGCCTCGTCGACGAGTCGGGACAGGCGGCCGCTGGTCACGGTCGACCCGCGGGGCGTGTAGGTCTGGGTGCCCTCGGTGATAGAGAGCAGGGCGTCGCGTGCGGCGCGGGCGCCAGAGGTGAGCAGCTCGCGGTTGGCCTCGGCCATCGCGGTGATCTCCGCGGTGGCGGTGAGGAACGCCTGGCGGTGCTCGCGCAGGATCATCGACCAGGGCTCGGGAGCGGCGTCGGCGAGGGCGTTGAGGCTGGGGGACGGGCCGAGGCCCAGCTCGAGCGCGGCCTCGTCGACCTGCACCGAGCGCAGCAGCTCGGCGCGCCGCAGCTCCTCGAGCACGGTCTCGACCTCGCGGGTGGCGCGGGCGAGCCAGCGGGTGCGGTGGGAGGCGAGCAGCAGCTGCTCCTCCTCGAGCTTGAACAGCAACAGCTCGAGAAGCTCGCGCTCACGCCACAGCGTGCTCGTGACCTCTGCCAGGCCCATGCGTGTCGCCTCCTGGATACGACGGCGCGGGGAGGGGTCCCCGCTTCGGCTACCTCGTCGGCCGCCGCGGCGGCGACCTGAGCGAAACGCCCGACCGTCGTACCGCGGGACGCATGTCCCGAGCGCGCGGCCGACGGCTCCGGTCAGTCGCGTCCGCGCGTACTACGGATGTCGGCACGCCTGCCGCGTTGCTGAAGTTGTCGCATCCGGACTAGCCCTGACGGGCTACGCCGACTAGGCCGATCCGGTGAAACCCGGGCCAGATCGACACCAACCCCTCAACCCGGGGCCGGACGGGTGACGAGCAACTCTGCGTGACCGCCAACCGCGAGACCGCCCAGGTCCCCCCCTCCACCGCTGCAGCCCGTCGCGAGGAAGAGCTCGTCACCGAGAACCTTCCCCTTGTCGGCTACCTCGTCTCCGAGGTCCTCGGCCGCGTCCCGAGCCACGTCAGCCGTGACGAGCTGACCTCCGCCGGGCTCGCCGCCCTCGCCCACGCCACCCGCGCCTACGACGATGAGCGGGGCGTGCCCTTCGCCCGGTTCGCGAGCACGCGCATCCGCGGCGCGCTCATCGACGAGCTGC
>JALYMU010000231.1 GCA_030773595.1 Actinomycetota bacterium
GTGGTTCGGGATCATCGAGCGCCAAGCCCTGCGCCGGGGCAGCTTCAGCAGCGTCCGCGAGCTGAACGCCAAGATCCGCGCCTTCATCGACGGCTGGAACGACCGCTGCCACCCCTTCGTCTGGACCAAGACCGCCGAGGAGATCCTCGCCAGAGCCGACCGACAAGGAACCTCAGCGACGGACCACTAGGAGTCCCACCGGTCACGACGTCGCTGATGTATAGCGGGGGCGGGCCGTGCAGGCGTTCGCCGGTGAGTGGGCGGCGGCGGAGGTGATCGCCGAGCGTCTGTGGCCGAGCTTCGATGCGTCCCATGAGGTTGATAGGTCCGAGCGGGCGCGGGTCGCGCGTCGATCGACGTCCTCAGGTCCGGAAGGCGTCGATCGCCTCGTGGAGCTGTGTCGAGACCCGGGCGAGCTCGTGGGCGGCCTGCTGGGCCTGTGTCGCACCGGCCGTCGTCGTCTGCGCGGCCGCCGCGACACCGGTGATGTGCTCGGCGATTTGGGTGCTGCCCTCGGCGGCCTCCGCGACGCTGCGGTTGAGCTCCGCGGTCGTGGCGGTCTGCTCCTCGACCGCAGCGGCGATCGTGGCCTGGTAGGCATTCGCGGTGTCGATCACGCCGGTGACCCGGCCGATGGCCTCGACCGCGATGCCCGTGTCGGACTGGATGGCGCCGATGCGGCGGCTGATGTCCTCCGTCGCCCGCGCGGTCTCCTGGGCCAGCTCCTTGACCTCGTTGGCGACCACCGCGAAGCCCTTGCCCGCCTCACCGGCCCGTGCCGCCTCGATGGTGGCGTTGAGCGCCAGGAGGTTCGTCTGTTCCGCGATGGAAGTGATCAACTTGACGACGGTGGCGATCTCCTGGCTCGAGGTCCCCAGCTGGTCCACGCTGCTCGTGGTGCCCTGGGCGAGGGCTACCGCCTGTGTGGTGACGCGGGAGGCGTCGCTGACGTTGCGGGCGATCTCCTGGATGGAGGCGCCCATCTCCTCCGAGCCGGAGGCAACCGTCTGCACGTTGCGGCTGATCTGCTCTGCGGCGGCCGACACGGTCGCCGCGCGGTCCGATGCCTGAGCCGCACCGGCCGCCAGCTCGGCGCTGAGCCGCTCCAACGTGGCGGACGCCGACGCCACCGCGTCTCCGCGCGTCCGCGGATCGTCTGCACGGTGGAGCCCATGGCGACCAGAAGGGCGTTCACGGCCCTCGCCGTGTCGCCGATCTCGTCACCGCGGGAGGCGTCGACCCGGGCTGTGAGGTCGTGTTCCGCGCTGATGCGGTGCAGCGAGTCGCGCAGGCCGAGGATGGGGCGGCTGAGCCGCCCACCGAGCCACCAGGCGATCGCCGTGGCGAGGAGGACGGTCGCGAGCCCGACGGCGAGAGTCATGTTGCGCGTCGCGGTCGCCGCCGCCGTCACCTCGCTCATCGGCATGCTGACCACCAGCGTCCACGTGTCGGCGGGGCCGACCGCGACCGGGACCGCCACCTGAAAGGCGGACTCGCCGAGGTTGACGTCGTCGGCCACGCGGTCGGTCGTCGTGCCGGTCTTCAGTGCCCGGGCGGACAGCTCGCGCAGCCCCGCGACGGCGGGCTTGCCCGGCTCGGTCTTCGGGTCGGCGACGACCGTCCCCTTGGCGCTGAGCAGCGCGGCGTAGCCCCGCTCGAACGGGTGCAGCTTGCCGAGCTCGTCCCGCAGGGCACCCAGCGTGACGTCGGCGCCCGCCACGGCGAGGACGTTGTCCTGCAGCTTCACCGGCGAGGTGATGCTCGTCATGAGGACCTGCTCGCCCGCCACTTCGTACGAGTAGGGCTCGAGGATCCTGTCCGTGCCGCTGCGCTTGGCGAGCAGGTAGTAGTCGCCGGCACCGGGCTTGTCGTAGTCGGCGAGCGCAGTGAGCTTGAGCTCGCTGCCGTCCCGGTACACGTACGGGACGTAGCGGCCCGTGGCGTCGTGGCCGGGCTTGTTGCGGAAGGCCACGTCGCGGCCGTCGAAGGCGTTGGGCTCCCAACCGGTCCAGACGGCGAGCAGCTCCGGATGCTGCTCGAGCAGGTCGCGGTGCACGTCGTCGGCCACCCGACGGCTCGGGAGGGCCCCGCCTGCCTTCGCCGTCGCCGTGATCGTCGCGAGCGTCCGCGCGACGGTCAGGGCGTCGGTGAAGTCGGCGCGCACTTCTCCGGCGTGCCGGGTCGCGAGCTCCCGCCCGTAGGAGAAGCCGTCCTCCTCGGACTGCGCCGTCGAGCGTGCGCTCACCACGCTGACGAGTCCGGCCACCAGGACCAGGACGAGCAGCGCGAACGCCGCCGTGATCCGCGTGCGGACACCGACCTGATGCCACCGCGACGTGGGACGTGCCCCGTCGACCTGCTCGCCCGCCATGCCGGTCTCCCCAGAGTCTCGTGCCTGCGCGTCTCATCCGCTGTCCGTGGAGACGTCGACCGGGAAGCTACGAAACTGAAGCATCGCGGCGCTCGAACGACCGGCCCACACCGTCACCCGTCGACGCGTGGCCTGGACCTCCCGTCGCAGAGCTGGTGCTCGATGAGGTTGCAGACGACGACGACGAGCGCGTCTCGCAGGCTGGCCCGCTCGTCCTTGCTCAGTCCCGCGAGCACGTCGGGCTCGTGCCGCTTGTTCGCGCGCACAGTGGCATCAATTCTCGTCCGACCGGCGGCCGTCAGCTCGAGGTGCTGCTCGCGACGATCGGCCCCGGGCGCGCGCGCCACCAGGCCCGCGTCCACGAGCCGGCCGGCGACGCTCGTCAGGGTCGACGGCCTCAGCCCGCTCCAGGCAGCCACGTCGGAGGCGCGCGACACCGGCAACGTGGCGAGCGCCAGAAGGACACGGATCTCGCTGAGCCTCAGCCCGTCGCGCTCGGGGACCGTCTCCAATCGCAACGACAGCAGCTGCCCGGCGAGGGTGAGCAACCGCAGCAGCGGGAGGACCTCGACACGCTGAGTCAGCACGCGTGCGTCGGTGCCGTCGTACGGGATCCCGCCTGCGCTCATGACGCCCTCGCCTACGCGCTCGGTCTCGTCCGCCGTTGCGTACGCCGGGCAGGACGGCCTGCGGCCGGCCCGATCCGGCTCTAGAGACATCACCGGCCGACCGGCGTCTCACACCAGCAACCTCGGCCGGCTTCGCCAGCAGCGGGCCGAGCACGGGCGGCGGACATGCCGGAGGCCCGGCTCGCAACCGAGCCGGGACTCCGCCGGACGCGCGACGATGTCGCTCGAGCGCCTACCGCGTGAAGCTGAACCAGTTGAGGTTCATGAAGTCCTGCCCGGACCCCGTGGTGAACCGCAGGTATACGTCACGGGTGCCGGTCACGGAGCTGACGGCGCCGGGGACGGTCTTCCAGGTCTGCCAGCCTCCCGTGTTGCCCACGGAAAACGTGCCGAGCAGCGGACCCGTCGGCGAGTCCAAACGGACCTCCACCGTGCCGCTGACGCCGGCCGCGGCCCCTGACGCGACGCGTGCGTTGATCTGGCGCGGGGGAGTGCTGCCGAAGTTCACGCCGTTGTAGCGCAGCCAGTCGCCGTTGCCGATCCACCCGACGTTCTGGCCACCACCGGTGTCGGCCGTCGCCTCGTTCTGCGTGCCGGACTGCTGGTCGGCCGACTCGGCCTGGATCGTCGAGTAGGCGTCACGCCCCGCGGGACGGGTGAACGTGACCCAGTTCAGGTTCGCGAAGTCGCCGGCGGAGCCGCTCGCGAAGCGCAGGTAGACCCGGTGCTGGCCGGTCACGTTGGCCATAGCCGCGGATCGCGTCACCCACGTCTGCCAGCCGCCAGTGTTGCTCACCGGAATGGTTGCGACGGGGGCGTTGCTCAGGCTGTCCAGACGCACCTCGACGTTACCGGTGGTCGACGCGCCGGACGCAAGACGGGCCTCGACACCCGTGCCGCCGGTGCCGAAGTCCACGTTGTCGTAGGCGAGCCAGTCACCGTTGCCGATCCAGCCGACGTTCTGGCCGCCGCCGGTGTCGGCCGTCGTCTCGGTCGCCGTGCCGGACTGGGTCGTGAACGACTCCGCCTCGATGCGGGTGTAGGCGCTGCGCGTCGGCGCCGGCTGCGAGGTGCTGGCCTGGTAGGTCGCCACGTAGTCGATGACGTACTGCGCGGGGAACGGCGTGCTGGCGTCCGGGCTGCCCGGCCAGTTCCCGCCCACTGCGAGGTTCAGGATGATGAAGAACGGGTGGTCGAACACCCACTTGTTGCCGCCGATGTCGGCTGGCGTCTTCGTCGCGAAGTGGACCCCGTCGACGTACCACTTGATGCTGTCGGGCGCCCAGTCGACGGTGAAGGTGTGGAAGTCCGAGGCGAAGTTGCCGCTCGGCAGGACGTACGGCGTGCCGACCGAGGCGGCGCCGGAGTAGCCGGGCCCGTGGATGGTGCCGTAGGTCTTGTTGGTCTCGTGGCCGAGGATCTCCATGATGTCGATCTCGCCGGAGTTGGGCCATCCGACCGAGCCAATGTCGTCGCCGAGCATCCAGAACGCCGGCCACAGGCCCCGCCCGCTGGGGACCTTCAGCCGCGCCTCGATGCGTCCGTACTTCTGCGTGAACTTGCCGGAGGTCAGGATGCGGCCCGAGGTGTGCGTGCACGCGCCGTACCAGCAGGACAGCCCGGTGCTCTCCTTGCGCGCGGTCATGACGAGGTTGCCCGCGCCGTCCATGGCGACGTTGCGGTTGCTGTTCGTGTAGTACTGCAGCTCGCTGTTGCCCCAGCCGCCGCCGCCGATGTCGTAGGACCACTTGGCCGGGTCCGGCGCCGTGCCGGCCGCGCCGTTGAAGTCCTCGATCCACACCGGCGTCCAGCCGCTCGGCGTGGGGGGTGCGGCGGCCTGTGCGGTCGGCAGTGCGACAGCGGTGGCGAGCAACGCGGTCACGCCGGCCAGGACGGCCAGCCGTAGCTTGGTCATGGAGCGTCTCACGCGTCCTCCTCGGGCGGGGCCCCGCACGTCCGTTCCGTGGGGGTCTGTCCGTTTGTGAAACGGGACTGTGACAGCGCTCTCACATCTCGTCAAGAGGTCGGGCGCAGTTCGCGGTACCGGTATCGGCCGCCGTGCCCGCTGGTCGGCTGCGGCCGATCGGGCTCCTGGGCGCGCCGGCGCCGGGGCACGTTCTTGCGTCCTGGGAGACACTGACGGGATGTCGCGACCGAAGCGCCCAGTGATGGAGCGGTGGTGGTGGTACTTCCTGATGTCGGCGTGGGCGTGGCTGCGGCTGCTCGCATGGCCATTCAGCGAGGAGCATTCGAGGCTCGATGTCGTCGCGCTCGTCGTTGTGGCGGGAAGCTTGCCGCTGTGGTTCTGGATTCGCTGGCACGAGGACCGCCGAAGGTCTGAGTCGCCAGGTCCCGATGCGGCGGCGAGTGACCGCGCATAACGGCGCGCTCGGGATTTCTGGGGGATATTGCATTCGGACAATATTGCCAGCACAGCACAAAGGCCCAGATCGTGCGATCCGGGCCTTATGCGTGCTCTCGACTTCTGGTGGGCGATACTGGGATTGAACCAGTGACCTCTACCGTGTCAAGGTAGCGCTCTCCCACTGAGCTAATCGCCCGCGAATTGCGGTGGTGCGTGACGCGAGGTGGAGACGGGATTCGAACCCGTGTACACGGCTTTGCAGGCCGTTGCCTCGCCTCTCGGCCACTCCACCAGGACAGGCCTGCGATGAACCTCTCCGAGCGGACGACGGGATTCGAACCCGCGACCCTCACCTTGGCAAGGTGATGCTCTACCAGCTGAGCCACGTCCGCGCGACCGTCGTGCGGGGGCGAGCCCCCGAGTGCCGGTGCGGGCAAAACCATAGCCCATCCCGGCCCGACGCTCCAACGCGACGCCGGCGCGGGATGATCGATTCGTGACGACCTCGCCGGGCAGCGCAGCCCCTCGCCCCAACGATCCGCTGTGGCCCCGCGCGTCGGAGTGGCTTGCGGCCGCGCCGGGCGAGGGCCGCGCGGACCTGGCGCTTCTCGGCGTACCGGCCCATGGCACGTCGCTGTCCCCGACGCGGGCGGACACCACGCCCGCGGCGGCGCGGGCGGCACTCGCGCGGTTCTCGACGTACGCCTGGTCGCGCGGTGTGGACGTCGCGGAGGCGGTCCGTGCCGTGGACGTCGGGGACGTCAATGACCCCGACGCCGACGAGCCGGCGACGATGGCGGCCGCGCAGGACGCGCTGAGGCGCGCGCGGCTGCTCCTCCTGCTCGGCGGGGACAACTCCGTGACCTACGCCGGGATGCGCGGCGCCGTGGGGGCTGACCTCGCTCGCGCGGGGCTGGTGACCTTCGATGCCCACCACGACCTGCGCGACGGGGTGAGCAACGGCTCGCCGGTGCGCCGGCTGGTCGAGGCCGGGCTGGACGGGCGGCGGATCGCTCAGGTCGGGATCGCGGACTTCGCGAACAGCAGGGAGTACGCCGGGCGGGCGCGCGAGCTCGGCATCCACGTCGTCCCGGTCGGGGAGCTCGAGCGCCGGCCCGTGCGGGAGGTCTTCGCGGAGGCGATGGACGTGGCCGGCGGGGGTGGCGGCCGGGTCTACGTCGACCTCGACGTCGATGTGTGTGACCGCGCGGTGGCGCCGGCGTGCCCGGCGAGCGTGCCCGGGGGCATCTCGGCGGCGCAGCTGCGCGAGGCGGCCTTCCTCGCCGGGGCGGACCCGCGCGTGGTGGCGGTCGACCTGACGGAAGTGGACGCCCAGGCGGACTCTGCCGACGGCCGCACGGTGCGCCTGGTGGCGCTGTGCATGCTCCAGGTGGCCGCGGGCCTGGCTGTCAGAGGCGGGCGCTAGGTTCTCCGGCCATGCGCACCGTCGTCGTCACCGGCGACGCCCTCACCGTCGAGGACGTCGTCTCCGTCGCGCGTGGCGGTGCCCGCGCCGTCCTCGGTCCCGATGTCCCCGCCCGGATGGAGCCCAGCCGCCGGCTCGTCGCCGACGCGGTGGAGCAGGGGCAGGTGATGTACGGCATCACGACCGGCTTCGGCGCCCTCGCCGACACCCGCATCCCGCGCCAGGATCTCGCCCGCATGCAGCTCGCCCTGGTCCGCTCGCACGCGGCAGGCGTCGGCCGGCCGCTGGCCGACGACGTGGTCCGCGGCCTGCTGCTGCTGCGCGCGCGGACGTTGACGGCGGGGCTGTCCGGCGTACGAGTCGACCTGCCGGCACGGCTGCTCGGGCTGTTGGACCGCGGGCTGCTGCCAGTCCTCCCCGGCAAGGGGTCGGTCGGCGCGTCCGGCGACCTCGCCCAGCTCGCCCACCTCGCGCTGCCGCTGGTCGGCGAGGGCCGGCTGCGCCGCGCGGGCGACCGACTGGAGGGACGGCCCGCGGCGGAGCTGCTCGCCGAGGAGGGGCTGGAGCCGATCGAGCTCGGGCCCAAGGAGGGCCTCTCGCTCATCAACGGCACCGAGCCGATGCAGGTGCTCCTCGCCCTCGCCGTCGAGGACGCCCGGCTGCTGTGCAAGGTGGCTGACCTCGCGGCTGCCATGTCACTCGACGCGCTGCTCGGCACCAACCGCGCCTACGACCCGCGGGTGATCGACATCCGGCCACACCCTGGGCAGCTCGCCAGCGCGACGAACCTGCGCGCCCTGCTGGAGGGCTCGGGGCTGCTCGCCAGCCACCGCCACGACCTGGCCCACGCCGTGCAGGACTCCTACTGCCTGCGCTGCGCGCCACAGGTGCACGGGGCGGTCCGTGACGTCCTCGCCCACGTCAAGCGGGTGATCGGCATCGAGCTGGGATCCGTCGTGGACAACCCGGTGATCGTCGAGGCCGACGACGGGGACGGCCTGACGGTCATGTCGACCGGCAACTTCCACGGCGAGCCGCTCGCGTTCGGCGGCGACATGCTCGCGATGGCGGTGGCGGAGCTGGTATCGATCTCCGAGCGGCGCACCGACCGGATGCTCGACCCCGCGTTCTCACGCGGGCTGCCGCCGTTCCTCGCGCCGGAGCCCGGCACGAACAGCGGCTACATGATCGCGCAGTACACCGCCGCGTCGCTGGTCAGCGAGAACAAGGTCCTCACCCACCCCTCGAGCGTCGACACGATCCCCACCTCGGGCAACCAGGAGGACCACGTCTCGATGGGGTGGACGTCGATGCGAAAGCTGCACGACGTCGTGGCCAACGTCCGCTCCGTGCTGGCCGTCGAGATCGTCTGCGCCGCGCAGGGCCTCGACCTGCGCGGGCACGTCGCTGCGCCCAGCCCGGCCATCGCCGCGGTGCACGCCCGGATCCGGTCCGCCGTACCCCGCATGGACAGCGACCGGGAGATGGCGCCGCAGCTGGCGGCGGTCGAGGACATGCTCATCGACCTCGTCGAGGTCGCGGAGTCCGTCACGGGTCCGCTCGGCTGACGCCGTCGGGACGCCGCGATCATGGCCGTGCGGCCGGTTGGACCCGATGAGCCGTTCGCGTGGTTCGGCGGGACGCTCGCGACCGGTCTCGCCGAGGTCTCCGACGACCCACGGGTGCTCGACGGCGCGGGGTGGTGGGCCGTCGTGGCGACGTTCGAGGGCCGGCTCACCTGCGCGCGCTTCACCGACGTACGCCGGGCGCCGCTGCCGCCAGCACCGGCGTGGCGCGGTCCGGCACGCGCCGCCTGGCGCAGCACCCTGGACGAGCCGGCGTACGTCGCGGCGTGCGCGCGGGTGCGGGAGCTCATCGCGGCGGGGGAGGTGTACCAGGTCAACGTCTGCCGGGTCCTGTCGGCGTCGATTCCTCACGGCGCCGACCTGCTTGCGCTCGCGCACGTGCTCGCGGAGGGCAACCCCGCGCCGTACGGCGGGTTCGTGCGGCTGCCGGGACTGCAGGTGGTGTCGGCGTCCCCGGAGCTCTACCTCGGTCGTGCGGGCGAGCGCGTCACGTCCGGGCCGATCAAGGGCACGGCGGCCACGGCGGCGGACTTGCAGGACAAGGACGTCGCCGAGAACGTGATGATCGTCGACCTCGTCCGCAACGACCTCTCGGCCGTGGCGGTGGCCGGCTCGGTCGAGGTCCCGCGGCTGTGCGTCGTGGAGGCGCACCCTGGCCTCGTGCACCTGGTGTCGACCGTGACGGCACGGCTGCGGCATGGGGTGGGGTGGTCCGACGTGCTCGACGCGACCTTCCCGCCCGGCTCGGTGTCCGGGGCGCCGAAGTCCAGCGCGCTCCGGGCGATCGACGAGGTGGAGCCCGTGCCGCGCGGGGTCTACTGCGGCGCGGTGGGGTTCGTGGATGCGGACCGGGACACCGCACGGCTGGCGGTGGGCATCCGGACGTTCTGGGCGGAGGCGGGGATGCTGTCGTTCGGGACGGGCGCGGGCATTACCTGGGGGTCCGACCCGCGACGGGAGTGGGCGGAGACCGAGCTCAAGGCCGCGCGGCTTCTGGGCCTAGCCGGTGGAGGGGATGCCACGTGACGGACGGCTCCGTGGTCCCGGACCGAGAGTCCGAGCTCGCACCGGCGGGCGACGGGTCCACGCCGGGCGACGGATTCATGCCCGGGGACGGCGTGTTCGAGGCGGTGAAGGTCGTCGACGGCGTGCCGTTCGCCCTGACCCGCCACCTGCGCCGGCTGGCCGCCTCCGTGCGCGAGCTCGGGCTCGGCGACCCGGACGTCGACGCCGTGCGCGCCGCCGTGGTCGACGCGCTCGGCTCGGCGCCGCGGGCCCCGCGACAACGGCTGCGGGTGACCTACGCCGCGGTGTCGACGACCTCCGGTCGCGGGGACTGCGCTGCGACGCTGATGGTGACCGTCTCTCCGCTGGGCGACTGGCCGCCCACCACCTCCGTCGTGACGGTCCCGTGGCCACACAACGAGCGGGGTGCGACCGTCGGCATGAAGACCACGTCGTACGCCGAGAACGCCCTCGCGCTCACCCTCGCGACGGCGCGCGGGGCGACCGAGGCGATCTTCGGCAACACCCGGGGCGAGCTGTGCGAGGGCACCGGCAGCAACGTCGTCGTCGCCGTCAGGGGGGGCCTCCTCACGCCGCCGCTGGCCTCCGGGTGCCTCCCCGGCGTCACGCGCGCGCTGCTCCTCGACTGGGGTCTGGTCGAGGAGGCCACTCTCGACCTGTCCGTGCTGACTACGGCGGACGAGGTCGCGCTCGCCTCCACGACACGCGACGTGCACCCCGTGCATGCCGTCGATGGCCGCGAGCTGGCGGCGCCTGGTCCGCTGACGCGCCGAGCGATGGACGAGTTCGCGCGACTAGCCGCGGACCAGGTCGACCCCTGACCAGGGAGCGGCGGTGGTTCGACTACCGCCGCGTCCGGACAGTCATCGCGGCGGCACGGCCCGGGCCGTACTTCGTCACGGCAGTGACCGTGATCCGATGCTTGACCCCGGTTCGGAGCGACCGCAGGACGACGTCCTCGTCGGTCACCGTCTCGCGGCGGGTCCTGCCATCGGTGGGGTCGGCCGTCACGACGTAGCGGAGCACCGGCGCCCCCCCATCGTCCGCGGGATCGTCCCAGCGGACCGACACGGTCCCGTTGCCCTTGTCGCTCACGGTGACGTTCCGCGGTGGCGTCGCGTCGTCGCGGGGCTCGACGGTCGTGGTGCCGGCGACGCCTCCGTCGAAGAAGTCGAGCGTGGGCGTCACGGTGACGGTGAAGCGGTGGCCGTTGTCGAGGCGGCGCCCGAGCGTCTCCTTGTCGAGCACGACGCGATTCTTCTCCGTCGTCGTGTACAGCACGAGACCGTTCCGCCCCTCGACGCGGACGGAGTAGTACGCCGGCGCCGGGTTGCTCGCGTCCCAGCTCACCACTGCGGCCCGGTCCAGGTTCACGACGCGCAGGCCGCGCACGGGACCCGGCCTCGGCGTGCCGAAGGAGGTGTCAAGGCGTCCGGTCGACGTGAGCCGGTAAAGCACGCTCTTACCCAGACGAACGTAACCGGTCCTGTCGCCCGAGACCTTCCGCAGTGGGGCGTTCGGGCCCCATCCGACGACGAAGTAGCCACCGCGACCGTCCGGTCGGATCCGGTTCATGACCGGGTTGCGCCACATCGAGCTGAACGGTGCCGGCTCGCTCAGCCCGTCGGTGCCGAACGTGGTGTCGGCCTTCCCCTCGGCAGTGAGACGGAGCAGCCGGACGCTGCCGTTGCTCTCGGCGGTCAGAACCGCGCGACCGTCGTCCTCGACCTGGAAGGACACCAGCTCGGTCCACACAGGGACAGGTGCCTCCTCTGCGTCATTGTGGACGCGCCGGTGAAGGTACCGCCCCCCGTCGCCGTAGGACGGGTCGCGGACGAGCCGGCCGTCGGCGTTGCGGAGGAACCGGTGGACCTCGAACGCCTCCGCTGGCCACGAACGCCACTCGTCGTTGGTCGCGTTGGTCGCGACGTAGTCCACCGCGACGACGACACGCCCCTGCGGGTCGACGGCGTAGCGGCGGTTGGTGGCGCTGACGGTGAGATTCTCGCCGTCAGGTCCCTTCCGCGAGTACGACGGCGGGTACGGCAGGTTAAGAAGCTCGTCAGGTGTCGCCTCGTCCGGGGCCTCCCGGATGCCGCCCGGCCCGAAAGTCTCGTCCGGCGCACCGTGCGGGGTCAGCCGCATCTCGACCATTCGGGTCACATTTGGCGTGTTTTCCGGGTACTCCGGTGGGGGGCCGCAGGCGTCGTCGGGGTTGACCCGGGACAACGTCTCGGCCTGCGCGGAGAGGTGGATCCGGTCCGCCTCGTCAATCCACACGTCCACCATATAGCTGAAGTTAAGGATGGTGACGCGACGCGGCGGTCCCCAGGTCGGGTCAGGGTCTCCCTTGTCCGTCAAGCGCGACACGAGCAGGCGATCCCGTAGCCACGCGTCGTCGGCACGGTTGCCCTGGTCGTCCATGCAGGGGACCCATGCGTGTTCGGCGGCCACGGTGACAAGACGCCCGAGACGGTCGACGACATACGTCGCGCTGTCGATTTCGGTCCTGACCTCGGGCGCCGTTGTGAGGCCCGACGTAGCACGGATCTCGTCGGCGGCTCCCGCGGGGGCGGCTGCTACGAGGAGCATCAGGGTCGTGGTGACGGCCGCGCTGAACCGCAACATGGCTATAGCTCCTCTGAACCATCGGCTCCAGCCGCCGAGACATGAGGGATGTCGGGACGCCGGCTGCGACGGCGTACGGCTCAACGGGCGACGGGCGACGGGCGGCGCGCAACCGGGTGATAGCCGATCCGGTGCACGGCGGGCGTCAGGGACCGCACGGGGCGGGTACGTCGCCGCAGTGGGACGGGTGCCGCGCCCATCACACGCTCGGGCGATGCGGGAGCCCCGGTGGGGGCCCGATGCATAAGCAGGCGCGTGCCATGGCGAGACCGTCTCGCGGGGCCCGGGAAAGCAACCCAGGACACCGATGGGCCTCCCGCACGCCGAGACGTCAGGGAGGAGCGGCTGTGTTTCGCGTCGTCCGGCGGGCAACCGCCGCCATCTGTGCCGGTGTGCCGGTGTGCCGGTGTGGCGGTGGCCGGCGGGCTCACCGTCGCCGCCGCGCCCCCGGTCCTCGCAGCGCCGGTTTCCGCGAGGTTGAGCGCCGCGCCGTCGGCGTTGTTACACATCCCGGTGCCCGTGACAGTCTCCGCGTCCGGCATCGCTGCGGGTCACGCTGTCCGCTGGCGGTTGACGGGCGCGAGCGCCGCCTACTGCACGGCTACGGTGTGGGACGCGAAGCGGACAGCGGCGTCGACGGTCTGCTGGGCGACCTTCGACGAGGCCGGCCCGTACGACCTCAGGGGTACGGTCCGGGTCGTCGACGCTCGTGGCGACACCGTCGCCGCCCCGACCACGGCCAGTCGGACGGTCTCGGCGACGGAGCAGACCGACGCGGCGAAGGTGTCGGCCGCGGAGCTGGACGCGATCCGCCGGTGTCACAACCGGACTGCCAACGTGCAGCTGACGTTCGACGACTACGGCAACACCGACCAGATCCGCAGCATTGTCGCGACGTTGAACCGGTACGGAGCTCGAGGGCGGTTCTTCTTCACCGGCCAGTGGGCGCGTGAGAATCCGACGCTGATGCGCCACATCCAGCGGAACGGGCATCTGGTCGCCAACCACACGAGCACCCACGCGAACCTCGCGGACAGCACAGACGCTCGCGTCCTGAGAGAGATCGACAACGGGGTGCGGTCCACCACCCGGCAGCCGCTGCTCCGTCCGCCGTACGGCGCGGGCGTGTCCACGAAGCGGCTCAACCGGCTCGCAGCACGCAGTGGCCACGAGCTGTGCGGCTGGACGGTCGACACCCGTGACTGGCAGGCACCGTCCGTGGCGCAGATGGTGACGCGGGTACGACGAGGTGACGCGACGACGCCGCGCGTGGAGGCCGGCGGTGTGGTCCTGATGCACGCGCACGCGAAGCCGACGGCGGCGGCGCTCCCGGCTGTCATCGCGGCCATCCGCGCCCGCGGCCTCAGGGTGGACCCCAAGCCCTGACGTCTCTCCCCCGGGGCGACGGGCTGCCGCCCGCACGGGTGCGCGCGCGTGCCTGTGCGGGCGGGGAACTGTCGGCGCTCGCCACTAGGGTGCTGGGAGTCGCCGACGAGGAGGTCGTGAGATGGAGGGCGCCCGTCCGGTCCGAGCGCCGCGAGGGTCGCAGCTCACGTGCCGGTCCTGGCGAGCGGAGGCCGCGCTGCGGATGCTCCACAACAACCTCGACCCGGAGGTGGCCGAACGGCCCGACGACCTTGTGGTCTACGGCGGCAACGGCCGAGCCGCCCGCAGCTGGGGCGCCTTCGACGCGATCGTGCGCGAGCTGCGGGCGATGGCCCCCGACGACACGCTGCTCGTGCAGAGTGGCAAGCCGGTGGGCGTAGTCCGCACCACCGAGGACGCGCCGAGGGTCCTGATCGCCAACTCACTGCTGGTGCCCCGCTGGGCGACACCGGAGCACTTCCGCGAGCTCGAGGACGCGGGCCTGATGATGTACGGCCAGATGACGGCCGGCTCCTGGATCTACATCGGTACGCAGGGCATTCTCCAGGGCACCTACGCGACATTCACCGAAGTAGCGCGCCAGCACTTCGGCGGCTCGCTCGCCGGACGGGTCGTCCTGACCGGAGGGCTGGGCGGCATGGGCGGCGCCCAGCCGCTCGCCGTGACCGGCAACGGCGGCGTCGCGCTCGTCGTCGAGGTGGACCCGTGGCGCGCGCAACGCCGCCTGGAGCACGGCTACCTCGACGAGATCGCCGACTCCCTCGACGACGCGCTGGCTCGGGTCGAGGCTGCTCGCGACCAGCGGCGGGCGCTCTCCGTCGCGGTCGTCGGCAACTGCGCCGAGGTGCTGCCGGACCTGGTGCGCCGGGGCTGGACACCCGACGTCGTGACGGACCAGACCTCGGCCCATGACGCCTTGGGCGGCTACCTGCCGGCGGGACTGTCGTTCGAGGACGCCCTGGCGTTGCGCCGGGACAAGCCACAGGACTACCTCGAGCGCTCGACCGCGTCGATGGCCCGGCACTGCCAGGCGATCCTCGACATGCAGCGCGCGGGCGCGGTGGCGTTCGACTACGGCAACGGCCTGCGCGGCCAGGCGCTCGACGGGGGCGTGGAGGACGCGTTCGCCTACCCGGGGTTCGTCGTCGCCTACATCCGGCCGCTGTTCGCGCGGGGCGCCGGACCGTTCCGGTGGGCATGCCTGTCCGGGGGCGGAAAGGACCTCGCCGCCACGGACGAGGCCGTCCTGCGGGCCTTCCCGGACGACGAGGGACTGCACCGGTGGGTGGAGTTCGCCTCCGCGCGGGTCAAGGGACAGGGGCTGCCGTCGCGGATCTGCTGGCTGGGCTACGGGGAGCGCCATGTCGCGGGCGAGGCGTTTGACGACCTGGTGCGCTCCGGCGCCGTGAGTGCGCCGATCGTGATCGGGCGGGACCACCTCGACGCCGGCTCGGTCGCCTCGCCGGAGCGTGAGACCGAAGGCATGCTCGACGGCTCCGACGCCGTCGCGGACTGGCCGATCCTGAACGCACTCCTCAACACCGCCTCCGGGGCGACGTGGGTGTCCGTGCACCACGGGGGAGGCGTCGGGATCGGCAAGTCGATCCACGCCGGCGTCGTCGTCGTGGCCGACGGCACGGACGCGGGGCGGGCGCGGGTGACGCGCGTGCTCACCAACGATCCCGGTACGGGCGTGCTTCGCCACGTCGACGCCGGCTACGACATCGCGGAGAGCACCGCTCGCGACGTCGGCATCCGAGTCCCCATGCTCGACGGGACGAGCGCGCCGGCCTGGCAGCGGTGAGGGTGGCGCGCGTCGAGGCGCTGGGGGAGGCCCGCCGCCGGGAGCTGGAGGCTGCACCGTTCACCTACGACGAGGTCGGTGCGACCTCGGGCGTGCTGCCGAAGGGCTATGACCACCTGCGACGGGCGGCCGTCGTCGGGCACGGTCGGGCGGACCTCGACCGTGCGGGTGAGGCGGTCCTGCGCTGGCAGGTCCAGGCCCGCGCGGGTCTTCGGGTGCTCGCCTCCGACCCCGTCGTGGCGCCGGGCGTCGTGGTCGAGCTCCGCGTGGGCCCTGGCCCCGTGGCTCTGCGGATTCCCTGCCGCGTCGTCCACGTCGTCGACGAGCGGGACCGGCGCGGCTTCGCCTACGGCACGCTGCCCGGCCACCCGGAGACCGGAGAGGAGGCCTTCACGGTCTCGTTGCGGCCGGACGGCTCCGTCGTCCTCGAGGTGACGGCCTTCTCCCGGCCCGCGTGGCGCGCCGCGAAGCTCGCGCCACTCGCTGCGAAGCTGGCGCAGGTGGCGACGGTGACGGCGTACCTCCGCTCGCTGCGGAGGCTGTGATGTCCGACCGCCAGGGCGGTGGTGAGGTCGGGGCCGACGGCTTGCCGACGGCTCCGTCCGGCTCACCACACGGCGCCGCGGAGGCGGGTCCCTCGGCAACCGGTGGCGCGCTCGCGGCGAGCGGGTGCGCGGGCGACCTGGTGGTCCGCCGGATCAGCCGCCTGCTGCCGATGTCCGCACCGGCGGTCGCCAACGCGGCGCTGGTCGTGCGTGGCGGACGGGTCGAGTGGTACGGCGAGGACTGGGCGTTGCCGGCGGGCCTCGGCGACGTGCCTGAGCAC
>JALYMU010000232.1 GCA_030773595.1 Actinomycetota bacterium
GACGCCGACCGCGCCGCGGCGGCCTCGACGGCGTCGAGCGCGTCGGCCCGCGCCTCGGCGAGCGTGCGGTCTGCGACGACGGCCTCGCCGGCGTTGCGCACGGCCACGTCGTTGCCGAACCACGCCAGTGACCGGGCGGCCGCAGCACGCGCCGCGACAGCGACGACCTCGCCGAGTGGAGCGATCGACGTACGGGGTGCGGAGGCAGACACGGGCGTCCCTTCGTCGCGTTGTGTGCGATCAGGTAACACCGTGCGTGTTACGTATAGGTGACGCAGCCGGAAATCCCTGGTGACGGGCGCCGGCGCAGCCGCCGGAGCGTGGCTCAGGCCCGCGCCGCCTGGGACGCGTTGGACCGGACGGCCACCGCCTGCTGGTAGAGCCGCCCGGCGCGGTAGGACGAGCGCACCAGCGGTCCGCTCAGGACCCCGGCGAACCCGATCGCCTCCGCCTCCTCGCGCAGCTCCACGAACTCCTCCGGCCGCACCCACCGCTCGACGGGGTGGTGGCGCGCGGACGGGCGGAGGTACTGCGTGATGGTCACCAGGTCACAGCCCGCCTCGTGCAGGTCGCGCAGCGCCTCGCTCACCTCGTGGCGCTCCTCGCCCATGCCGAGGATTAGGTTCGACTTCGTCACCAGGCCGTCCGCGCGCGCGGCCGTGAGGACCGACAGCGACCGCTCGTACCGGAAGCCCGGGCGGATGCGCCGGAAGATCCGCGGGACCGTCTCGACGTTGTGGGCCAGGACCTCCGGCCGGGAGGAGAACACCTCCGCGAGCTGCTCCGGCACGGCGTTGAAGTCAGGAATCAGCACCTCGACGCCCGTTCCGGGATTCAGCCCGTGGATCTGGCGGACCGTCTCGGCGTACAGCCAGGCGCCGCCGTCGGGCAGGTCGTCGCGCGCCACCCCGGTCACCGTCGCGTAGCGCAGGTCCATCGTGGCGACGCTCTCGGCGACCCGGCGCGGCTCGTCGCGGTCGAGGTCCGCGGGCTTGCCCGTGTCGATCTGGCAGAAGTCGCACCGCCGCGTGCACTGGTCCCCGCCGATGAGGAAGGTCGCCTCGCGGTCCTCCCAGCACTCGTAGATGTTGGGGCAGCCGGCCTCCTCGCACACCGTGTGCAGCCCTTCGCGCCGCACCAGGCCTTTGAGCTCGGTGAACTGCGGACCGGTGCGGACCCGCGTCTTGATCCACGACGGCTTGCGCTCGATCGGCGTCTGCGCGTTGCGGACCTCGAGGCGCAGCAGCTTGCGGCCGTCGGGGGCGACAGCGGTCACGGAGAGCTCCCTCGCTCGCTCGGTGCTGGCGACAGCGTACGTCGGGCCGCTGGCGGCGCCGTACGCGCCGGTGCCCTCGCCACCCGAGCGGGTCAGCCGTCGCCCAGCAGGGCGTCGAGCCGGGCCTCGACGAGCGGGAGGACCTCATCGACGGTCACGTCCCGGCCCAGCTCCGCGCTCAGCGACGTGACACCGGCATCGGTGATCCCACACGGGACGATCCGCGAGAACGCCGCGAGGTCGCAGTCGCAGTTGAGGGAGAACCCGTGCATGGTCACGCCCTGGGACACGCGGATGCCGATGGCGGCGACCTTGCGGTCCGGTCCCCGGTCGTCCGCACGGACCCACACGCCGCTTCGCCCGTCCACGCGCTCGGTCCGCACCCCGAGCTCGGCGCAGACATCGATGAGGAGCTGCTCGACCCGGCGTACGTGCGCGACGACGTCCACGGGGTCGGGCAGCGCGACGATCGGGTAGCCGACCAGCTGGCCCGGCCCGTGCCAGGTGATCTTGCCTCCGCGGTCCACGTCGATGACCGGCGTGCCGTCGACCGGGCGCTCCCACGATGACGTGCGCTTGCCTGCGGTGTAGACGGGGTGATGCTCGAGCAGCAGGCACGTGTCCGGCTCGGTGCCCGCCAGGCGCGCGGCGTGGAGCCGTCGCTGCTCGGCCCAGGCGGCCTCGTAGTCCACCGTCCCGGCGCGGACGGCGCGGATCACGCGCGTGGCGCTGTCGGTCATGGCTGGCAGCCTACGTCCGTGATGAGCTTCCGCCGGACGCGGGCGCCGCCCGGCGTACACGGACCTGCGCCTCGGTAGCGTCTGCGGCCATGACCCTGCTGCGCGCCGCCCTGGTCGGCTACGGCTCGGCCGGCCGAGGGATCCACGGGCCGCTCCTGCGCGCGACCGGTTTCGAGGTGCCGTACGTCGTGACCCGCGACGCCGAGCGCGCCCGTGCAGCCGGGAAGGAGCTCGGCGCGCGAGCGCTCGCGGACGTCGGCGAGGTCGCCACGCGCGCCGGCGAGGTCGACGTGGCGGTCGTGGCCTCGCCGACCGCTGCGCACGTCGCGAACGCGCTGACGCTGGTCGAGGCAGGCGTTCCGGTGGTCGTCGACAAGCCACTCGGCGTGGACGCCTCGTCCGCTCGCCGGCTGGTGGAGCTCGCCGCGGCGCGCCGCGTGCCGCTGACGGTGTTCCACAACCGGCGCTGGGACAGCGAGCACCGCACACTCGCGCGGGTGCTAGAGGACGGACGGCTGGGAGAGGTCCTCCGCTACGAGGCCCGCTTCGAGCGCTGGCGACCCACGCCCAAGGACCGCTGGCGCGAGCGCCTACCTGCGGCGGAGGGCGGCGGACTGCTCCTCGACCTCGGCAGCCACCTGGTCGACGGTGCTCTGACGCTGTTCGGGCCGGCCGTCGCGGTCTACGCCGAGACGGCCGCCGTCACGACCGTCGGGGAGGACGTCGTCTTCCTGGCGCTGACGCACGCCTCGGGTGTCCGCAGCCACCTCGGCGCCACCACGCTGGCCGGCCACCCGGGTCCGCGGGCACGCGTGCTCGGAACCGCCGGCGCCTACCTGGTGCAGGACGTCGACGGCGAGGCGACGGCGTACGGCGGGTGGACCGACGAGGCTGGTACGCGCGGCTGGCTGGTCACCGGGGACGAGCGGACGGCCGTGCCGCGCGTGCCGGGGGAGTGGGGAAGCTTCTACCGGGAGCTGGCTGACGCCCTGCGCGGTGAGGGAGGCCTCCCAGTCGCCGCCCGCGACGCGCTGGCGGTGATGGAGGTGCTCGACGCGGCGCAGCGCAGCGCGGCCTCCGGCGACGTGGTGCGGCCGGTCGCGCCCGGCGGGCGGTCGTAGGTCCCGAGGGGTTCTAGGTCCCGAGGCGAAGGGCCCATCGCAGGCAGGGGTGCCGGCCGGCGCTGGTCGGTCCACATGCGCCGGTCCCGACGTCGGGGACGCTGTGGACAGCGCAGGACGCCCTGCCGGTCGCTTCGCGAGACTGCCGTCATGACGGCTCGACGTACCTCCGGCACCGGCGACGACGACGGCGCGTCGTTCTCGCTGCCGGGGTTCGAGGTCGTCGAGCTGCTCGGCTACGGCGGGTCGGCGGAGGTCTGGCTCGGACGAGAGCTGGCCACCGGGGACCCGGTGGCGCTCAAGCGGGTCCGGGCGGCGACGCCGGCGGCACTCGACCGAATAAAGCGTGAGGCTGGCCTGCTCGCGACGCTCGACCACCCGCACGTCCTGCGCCTGCGCTCGGTCCTGCGCGAGGGCCGCGACGTCGTGCTCGTGCTCGACTACGCCGACGGCGGGAGCCTGACGGCGTTGCTGTCCCGGCGCGGGACGCTGCCACCCGCGGAGGTCGTCACGCTGCTGGTGCCGCTTGCGCAGGCGCTCGCGGCCGCCCACGCCCGGGGCGTCGTCCACGGTGACGTCACGCCGTCCAACGTCCTGCTCAGCGCCGACGGGCGGCCGTTGCTGGCGGACCTCGGTGTCTCACGGGTCTTCGGTGAGCGAATCGCCGGGGTGGACGCGACGGCGGGCTTCGTCGACCCCGCGGTCGGAAGCGGCGCAAGCCCGTCACCGGCAAGCGACGTGTACGGCCTGGCGGCGACGTGCTGGACCGCGCTGGCAGGAGCGCCTCCGGTCGTGGGGCGTGGCGCGTGGGGCCCGTCGGCGGTGAGCCCCGGGGCGTGGGATCGGGACAGATCCGGCATGACGGACCCGGGCCGCGGCGTCGGGCTCCTCCCCGGCACGGACCCTGGTGAGCCGCAGCGGGTGCGGCCGAGCGAGCCGCTCGGGCCCGTGGAGGCGTCCCCGTCGCGCTCGTCCTCGTCTCGCGCGGCGGAGTCGACTGCCCTCATGTCCGTCCTGCGGTCGGCGCTGGCTGTCGACCCCGCCGCGCGTCCCAGCGCCTCCGAGCTCGCTGCCGCGGCCTACGGGGCGTGCCGTCCTGCGCCCATCGGTCTGCTCACCCCGAACCGTCCTTCGGGTGATCCGCAGCGCGCCGACGGCCGCCTCGAGGTGCCGGCCACCCACCGGGTCCGAACCGCCGACGAGGTGCCGCCGGAGCCGGCGAAGGGGCACGGCCGGCGACGGCGGCGAGGCTCCGTCGGCGCGTCCCCACGGGGCCCCACCAGGGTTGGCGCCAGGCTGGGCCTCGGGTCCGGCCACGCGCCGTACGACGGACGCAAGGGCGCCGGCGAGCACGCTGCCACGCTCCTGCACCGCGTCGCCGTGCCGGGCATGCGCATCGTCGTGGCGGCGGCCGTGATCAGCGGAGCCCTGATGGCCGCTGCGGCCGTCGGGACGAGATGGGCGGCCAGCGACGCGGGCGAGGGCGTGACGCGGGCCCGCCACGTCGGTCCGAGGACGGCAGCGGGTGAGGCGGGGACGCCGTCGGGGGAGAGGCCTGCCGCCCGGACCCAGCGGTCCCCTTCGCCGTCCGCCGGGGACGGCGCATCCCACGGGAGCTCGTCAGGATCGGGACCGGCGACGACTCCGGCACCGCGGGACCGTTCCCCCCGCGACATGGCCGCAGGGTCAGGGTCAGCGGGGTCCGCGTCCGTGGCGGTCGGCGGCGCCGGCGACGATGCAGACCGGCGGAACTGGGTGGCCGTCCTCGCGGCGCTGGACCGGCGGCGGTCCGAGGCCTTTGCGGCGGCCGACCCGCGGGCGCTTCGCGGCGTCTACGCGCCGCAGGCGCCGGAGCTGCGTGCCGACCACGCCGCGATTGCGCAGCTTCGTCGCTCGCACCGCCGGGTGTCCGGCTACGGTCTCGACCTCGTCGACGTCCGCCCCAGGCGCGTCGGCGCTGATCGGGCCCTGCTCGACGTCACTGATCGCCTGCGTCCGCACGTCTTCGTCGGGGAGGACGGGCAGGCGGTCGGGCGAGACCCCGGTCGCGGGAAGCGGCACTGGACGTTCACGCTCGTCCGTGGCCGCGACGGCTGGCGCATCGCCGACATCGAAGCGGCGGGCTGAGGCCGCGAGGCGCTGTTCCCCTCGCGGCGGACGCCGGTCACCATGCGGCGCACATCCGCCGGGACGACGACAGGAGCCGCCGGCTGCCGCGGCAGCGGGCGACTCCTGTCGAGGACTCGTCCTAGAGTCCGAGCTCGCCCTCGAACTGGCCCTCTTCGAGCCGCGCCTTCACTGCCATGAGGAATCGCGCCGCGTCCGCGCCGTCGACCAGCCGGTGGTCGTAGCTCAGCGCCAGGTAGATCATGGAGCGGACGGCGATGGTCTCGCCCAGGTCAGGGTTGCTGACCACGACCGGGCGCTTGACGACCGAACCCGTGCCGAGGATGCCGACCTGCGGCTGGTTGATGATCGGCGTGTCGAACAGCGCGCCACGACTGCCCGTGTTGGTCAGCGTGAACGTGCCTCCGCTGAGCTCGTCCGGCCCGATCTTGTTTCGGCGGGTTCGATCGGCGAGATCGGTGATCTTGCGCGCCAAACCGGCAAGATTGAGGTCACCGGCGTCCCGGATCACGGGGACGAGCAAACCGCGCTCGGTGTCGACGGCCACGCCGAGATTCTCCTGGGCGTGGTAGACGATCTGGTCGCCCTCGATGCTGGCGTTGACCTTCGGGTGTGCCTTGAGCGCCTCCACCGCCGCCTTGGCGAAGAAGGGGAGGAAGGACAGGCGCACGCCCTCCCGGGACTCGAACTCCGCCTTGGCGCGGTCGCGCAGTCGGGCGATGCGCGTGACGTCGACCTCGACGACCGTCGTCAGCTGCGCAGAGGTCTGCAGCGACTGCACCATGCGCTCGGCGATGACCTTGCGCAGCCGGCTCATCTTCTCGGTCGTGCCCCGCAGCGGGCTGATCGACGGCGACGCGGACGGACGTGCACCACCGCCCTCGGGGGGAGCAGGCGCCGCCGCGGGCGTGGCCGGTCCTGCCGGTCCCGGTGCGGGCTGCGCAGCCGCCTGACGGACCTTCTCCGCCGCGTCGAGGACGTCTTGCTTGCGGATCCGGCCACCCACGCCCGTCCCCGTCAGCGTGGACAGGTCAACGCCCTGCTCGGCGGCGAGCTTGCGGACCAGCGGAGTGACATAGGCGCTCGCGTCCGAGCTCTCCGACGCGACGGTGCCCTCGGCCGGAGCCGAGCTGGGCCCGCCCTGCTGCGGCACGGATCCGGCTGGCTGCTGCGGCGCGGCCGGCGCCGCAGCAGGCGGCGCCTGGCTGGGCAGGGGTCCGCCGTCCTGCGGACCGGACTGCTGTGGCACCGCGGCGGCCTGCGCCGTCTGCTGCCCCGACGTAGCGCCACCGCTCGACGTGCCCGCTGCACCACCACCAGCCGGCGCACCGCCACTGCCCTGGGCGGCCGCGTCGCCGATCACGGCGAGCTCGGCCCCCACGGGGACGGTCTCGTCCTCGTTGACGGCGATGGCGAGCACCGTGCCTGCGACCGGGCTGGGAATCTCGGTGTCGACCTTGTCGGTCGACACCTCGAGCAGCGGCTCGTCGACCGCGACGGTGTCGCCGACCTGCTTGAGCCACCGGGTGACGGTGCCCTCCGAGACGCTCTCCCCGAGCGCCGGCATCGTGACCGGGGTGCCGTCCGCAACGCCGCCGGAGCTCGACGCCGGCGCAGCCCCGGCGTCCGCGCCGCCCGACTGCTCCACCGCGGAGTCCGGCAGCGACTGCGGCTGCGCGGACGGCGTCGGGATCCCCTGCGTCGCCGCGGGGTACTGCGTGCCCGCCTGCTCCTGCACCGGCGGAGCGGCCTGCGAGACACCCTGCGGCGGCGACCCCTGCTGGCCCGCAACCTGGGTCTGGTCGGCCTGGGTCTGGTCGCTCTGCTGGGCGGGCGAGTCGTCCTGGCCGCCGTCGGCAGCAGGCGCCGCGCCGTCACCAATCACGGCGAGCTCGGCACCCACGGAGACTGTCTCGTCCTCGGCGACGACGATCCGCTGGACGACACCGGCTGCCGGCGAGGGAATCTCCGTGTCGACCTTGTCGGTCGAGACCTCGAGCAACGGCTCGTCGACCTCGACGCGCTCGCCCTCCTGCTTGAGCCAGCGGGTGACGGTGCCCTCCGAGACGCTCTCACCGAGCGCCGGCATGGTTACCGAGAACGACATGGAGTCTCCGATCTGCGTCGCGGACGTGCGTGGCTAGCCGTGGGCGTGCAGCGGCTTGCCGGCCAGGGCGAGGTGGGCCTCGCCGAGTGCTTCGTTCTGAGTCGGGTGGGCGTGCACCAGCGCAGCCACCTCGGCCGGGAAAGCCTCCCAGTTGTAGATCAGCTGCGCCTCGCCCACCTGCTCGCCGACCCCACTTCCCACCATGTGGATGCCGACCACGGGGCCGTCCTTGACCCGCACCAGCTTCACGAAGCCGGCGGTCTTGAGGATCTGGCTGCGCCCGTTGCCCGCAAGGTCGTACTGCAGAGACTCGACGGCGTCCGCGCCGTACTTGTCCTTGGCGACCGACTCGTTGAGGCCCATGGACGCGATCTCCGGGTCGCAGTAGGTCACCCTCGGGATACCGGTCTCGTCGACCGGCGCGGGGTTGAGACCGGCGATCTCCTCGGCCACGAAGATGCCCTGCTGGAAGCCGCGGTGGGCGAGCTGCAAGCCCGGGACGATGTCACCGACCGCGAACACGCCCTCGACGTTGGTCCGCAGCCGCTCGTTCGCCAGCACGAAGCCGCGGTCCATGGCGACCCCGACCTCCTCGTAGCCCATCCCGCTCGTGCTCGGGCCGCGCCCGACGGCGACGAGGAGGAGGTCCGCGTCGTAGGTCGTGCCGTCCTCGAGCGAGACGCGCACCCCGTGATCGGTGCGCTCGACGCCGGAGAAGCGCTTGCCGACCGAGAACTTGATGCCACGCTTGCGGTAAGCGCGCTCGAGGGCCTTGGAGCAGGCCTCGTCCTCGGCGGGGACCAGCCGCGGCAGCGCCTCGACGACCGTGACCTCGACGCCGAAGGACTTCCACGCACTGGCGAACTCCACGCCGATCACACCGCCACCGAGGATGACGGCCGACCTCGGCACGAAGTCGAGCTGCAGGGCGTGGTCGCTGGAGATGACGCGCTCGCCGTCGAGCTCGAGACCTGGCAGGGAGCGGGCGTAGGAACCGGTGGCGAGGACGACGTTGCGGCCCTCGATCCGGCGGCCGTCGACCTCGACGGCGTTCGGGGCGACCAGGCGTCCGGTGCCCTCGACGTACTCGATCTTGCGGCTCTTCACTAGGCCCTGCAGGCCCTTGTAGAGCTTTGAGATCACGCCGTCCTTGTACTTGTTGACCCCCGCCATGTCGATCGAGTCGAACGAGGCGACGACGCCGAACTGCTCGCTCTCGCGCGCCGCGTCGGCGATCTCGCCGGCGTGCAGCAGAGCCTTGGTCGGGATGCAGCCCCGGTGCAGGCACGTGCCGCCGAGCTTGTCCTTCTCGATGAGGGCGACGGTGAGCCCCAGCTGGGCGGCCCGCAGGGCGCAGGCGTAGCCACCGCTGCCGCCTCCGAGGACCACGACGTCGTACACGGTGCCGGCACTGTCCGCCACGATGCGAACTCCTCTTCCGGGATTGATCAGCCAGTCACGGTCGGCGCCATCTTCGCACCCATGAGCCGAGCGCGGGCAATCGGGCTGTCCGCACCCGCGGAGCCCTGCGACGCCCTACCTTTGGCTCCGTTCAGGGTTCAGCCTGCCACCTCGGACACGAGCGGGGCAGGACCGCGGGAGGAGGATGTCGTGAGGCTGTTCCGGCGCCGGACCGGTCGTGCGGGAGGGATGCTGCCCCGGCGTACGGCCGGCCCCGGGGAGGCGCATCTGACCGAGTTCGCGCGCAGCCACCCCGGCGTGGAGGCTTTCGTCGAGCCGCCGACGACCGTGACGCCGCCGACCGTGGTGTTCGTCGCGGCGAGCGGGGAGTGGACGCGCCGGCAGGTTCCCGACGCCCGTGCGGCGCACGACCTGGCGAACCGGCTGGGAGTTCCGAGCTACGACGCAGCGGTGGTGGGCTACCCGCAGCGGATGAGGGACTGGAACGCCAGACGAGCGGCGGAGGCGAAGGCCGCGCGGCGAGCCGACGGTCGCGGCTGACGGCTTGCGTTGCGCGGGTGGGTGTCCCGCCCTGCGGAATCAGCGGGGTGGCGGTCCCTGCGCTGTCCGGCGCGCCGCCTTGGCGTGAGCCCGGACCTGCTTGGCCGCCGCGCGCGCCGCCGCGCCCGCTCGGGCGCCCGGGGTCGACGGGTCCGCGGAGGACCTGCGGGGGACGGGGCCCAACCGTGCCGCACAGGCGCTTCGCGCAGCCGACGACACCGCAGCTCCATGACCGGGTCCGGCAGGAGTCGACGGGGCGACCGCCGACACCCGCGCCCCGTGCGCACATGCACGCTTCGACGCCGGCGGGCTCGCCGCGTGCCGCTCGGTCGCCTCCGGCTCCGGCGGCGCGGCTCTGTGCACCGTGGCCGCCGTCGAGCCAGGACCGCCGCCGAGCACCGCTGCCGCGACCCCACCACCGCCACCGCTCACGGCGAGCGCGACAGCGAGGACCGGGAGGCCGGTCCCCGCGAGAGGAGTACGACGGCTCAAGCGGACCTCCGGTCCAACGTGACGGGTCGCGCGCGGGCGAGGCAGCGGACGACACGCCGGTAGGGGCTCATCGACCGGACCGATGCCGGCGCTACGCCACCGGGTCAGGCCCCGCGAGGTCCTCGACGAGCCGGACCAGCGTCCGGACGCCCATCCCGGTGCCGCCCCTGGGCGTGTAGCCGTAGGCCTCGCCTGAATTGAACGACGGACCCGCGATGTCGAGGTGGGCCCAGCGGGCGCCCTCGGGCACGAACTCCTTGAGGAACAGGCCCGCGACGAGCATCCCGCCGTACCGCTCGCCCATGTTGGAGATGTCGGCCACCTCGGAGTCCAGCGACTTGCGCAGCTCCTCGGGTAGCGGCATGGGCCAGACCGCCTCACCGGCCCGCTGCGCCGCGGTGATGACCTGGTCGCGCAGCGCGTCGTCGTTGGCCATGACCGCCGCCGTGCGGCTGCCGAGCGCGACCAACTGCGCGCCGGTGAGCGTGGCGATGTCGACGACGACGTCGGGGTTGAGCTCGCCGGCCGTGACCAAGGCGTCGGCGAGGATGAGCCTGCCCTCGGCGTCGGTGTTGAGGACCTCGACGGTCTTGCCGCCGTAGATCGTGAAGATGTCCGACGGCCGTGACGCCGTCCCCGAGGGCATGTTCTCCGCCATCGGGGCCCAGCCGGTGACGTTGACGGCCAGACCGAGCCGGGCGATCGCCGTCATGGCGGCGATGACGGCCGCCGCGCCGCCCATGTCGGACTTCATCCACTCCATCGACTGCGACGGCTTCAGCGAGAGGCCCCCGGAGTCGAACGTGATGCCCTTGCCGACGAGCGCAACGTGCGTCGTCGCCTGCGGGTGACGGTAGTCCAGGCGCACCAGCCGCGGCGGGTGAACCGACCCCTGGCCGACACCGAGGATCCCGCCGTACCCCCGTCGGCGCAGCGCCCGCTCGTCGAGCACCGTGACCTCGAGGTCCAGCCCCTCGGCAGCCTCCGTCGCCGCCTGCGCGAGCTCCTTCGGGTGCAGGTCGCTGGGCGCGGTGTTGACCAGGTCGCGGGTCAGGCGTACGGCGTCGGCGAGCACGTGCGCGCGCGTGACCGCCGCCTTCGCCGACCGGTCCCGGCCCAGCTCGGAGGTGAGCGTGATCGTCTCGACGGGGTCCTTGTGGTCGGCACGCGAGGTGGTCCGGTAGCGCAGGAACGCGTAGGCGCCGAACAGCGCGCCCTCCGCCACGGCGGCCACCGCGTCGACGTCGGGCGTCGGTAGCGCGACCGCGACCCGCGGCGTGCCGGCCAGGAAGCGCACCGCCGTACCGGCCGCCCGTCGCAACGCCTCCGCATCGCGGACCTTGTCGGCCGCGCCGAGCCCCACAGCGAGCACCAGCGGCGCCTTCGTCGCGCCCGCGCCGGGGACCTTGGTGACCTCGCCGGTCTTGCCCGTGCCGCCCAGCGCGGCCACCGTGCGGGCGAGCTTGCCGCCGAAGGCGGCGTCGACCGCGGCGGCGCCGTCGGCGAGCACCGGACCGGAGCGGCCCTGGGTCACGCCGACCACGACGGCGTCGACACGCAGGTCGGCAGGGGAGGAGGACGTCAGCGTCACAGTGCTCACGCCGGGCGATGCTAGCGTCCGTCGCCATGACCATCGCGACCCTCCGTCAGTCACCGTTGCGTGAGCGTCACGAGGCGCTCGGGGCGAAGCTCAGCAACTTCGGTGGCTGGCAGATGCCGATCGAGTACCCCTCGGGCGGTGTGGTGCGCGAGCACATGGCGGTGCGCGAGGCGGTCGGGGTGTTCGACGTGAGCCATCTCGGCAAGGCCGTCGTGCGCGGCAACGGGGCCCGCGCCTACGTGAACTCTGTCCTCACCAACGACCTCGACCGGATCGCCCCCGGGCAGGCGCAGTACACGCTGTGCTGCGACGACGCGACCGGCGGCGTGGTCGACGACCTGATCGCCTACCTCCGCTCCGATGAGGAGGTCTTCCTCGTCCCCAACGCCGCGAACACCGCCGAGGTGGTCCGCCGGCTGACCGCGCAGGCGCCTGCGGGTGTCGTCGTAGAGGACCAGCACGAGTCCCACGGCGTGCTGGCTGTGCAGGGTCCGCGCTGCGAGGACGTCCTGCGCCGGCTGGACCTGCCCGTCGGACACGCGTACATGTCCTTCGTGGACACCGAGTGGGACGGGCGCCCGGTGACCGTGTGCCGGACCGGCTACACCGGCGAGCGGGGCTACGAGCTGCTGCCGCGCTGGGACGATGCCGCGTCGCTGTGGGACGCGCTGCTCGAGGCCGGTGCCGACGTCGGCGTCCTGCCGTGCGGCCTCGGGGCGCGGGACACGCTGCGGACCGAGATGGGCTACCCGCTGCACGGCCAGGACCTCGGCGCGGAGATCACGCCGGTGCAGGCGCGCTGCAGCTGGGCGGTCGGGTGGCGCAAGCCGGCGTTCTGGGGGCACGACGTGCTGACCAAGGAGAAGACCGAGGGACCCGCACGCCTGCTGTGGGGGCTCGAGGCGCAGGACCGCGCCATCCCGCGCGCGAGGATGACCGTGTCGTACACCGGGACGCCTGTCGGCCAGGTGACCAGCGGGACGTTCTCGCCCTCGCTGCGCAAGGGCATCGCGCTCGCCCTGCTCGACCGCTCGGTCGAGGCCGGGGCCGAGGTCGAGGTCGACGTCCGGGGACGCCCGGCGAGGTTCACCGTGCGCAAGCCGCCGTTCGTGACCCCGACCGCCGCCCAGTCGTGACCGACGCGTCGGCCCCCGTCCGCGTCCTGCTGATGGGGATGATGGGCACGGGCAAGAGCTCCGTGGGGCGGGAGCTGTCCCGGCGTACCGGCTGGCGCTACGTCGACAACGACGAGCTGGTCGAGATCGCCGCGGGTATCCCGACGCGCGACGTTCTCCGTCAGCGCGGGGAGCCGGGCCTGCGCGAAGCCGAGTCCGGCGCGCTGCGGATCGGTCTGCGGCTGGAGCGTCCGGTCATCGCGTCGGTCGCCGGGGGAGTCGTGACGGTCCCCGAGGACGTCGCCGCGTTGCGGGAGTCCGACGCCGTCGTCGTCTGGCTCACCGCGCCGCTGGAGGTGCTCGCCGAGCGCGTGCGCGGCACCGGGCGGCCGTGGGAGCTCGACGAGGACCCGCTGGCGAAGCTGACGCGGCTCTACGCGGGCCGTGAGGAGCGCTACCGCGAGCTCGCGGACATCGTCGTGGACACCACCAGGTGCTCGCCGGAGGAGGCCGCGGCGCAGATCGTCGAGGCGCTGCCCGTCGGCTGACCGCCGCTCATCCTAGGCACAGGACCAGCAGCGCCACGGCCTGACCGGTCTCCACCAGCGCGCCGAACACGTCGCCGGTGACGCCGCCGAGCCGGGCGACGCAGCGTCGCTGGAGCATCGCGGCGGCGACGAGCCCGGCCGCGACGGCAGCGGAGGCGTGCAGCGCCGCGAATCCTGCGCTCCCCGCACCGAACCACCCAACGAAGCCGAGGCCGGCGGCGCCGGCGAGGACCGCGCCGGCCACCGCTGCGGCGGCTCCCGTGGGCACCGATCCGGCCACCAGCGACCCGAGGCCGCCCGGGCGCGCGGATGGGACTCCGTGGCGGCAGGCGAGCGTCACGGCGCAGCGGCCGGCGGCGGCGGCGAGGATGACCCCGGCCGCTCCGTGCACCGGCCCGACGTCGTAGAGCTCGCGCAGGGCGGCGATGTCGAGCACGAGCACGAGCACGAGCGTGAACACCCCGAACGGCCCGATGTCCGAGCGCTTCATGACATCGAGCGCCTCCGGTGCCTGGCGCCCCGAGCCGAGCCCGTCGGCCGTGTCCGCCAGCCCGTCGAGGTGCAGGCCCCGGGTGAGCCAGGCCAGCGCGCCGACCGCCAGGACGGCGGCGACCAGGTCGCCGCTGCCCGCCGTACGAGCGAGTGCCCCGGCTCCCCCCGCGAGCACGCCGAGCAGCACCCCCACCAGCGGCGCGGCGAGCATCGCGCGCCGGGCACCGCGCCGGTCCACCGTCGGCGCGCCGCCCGGGAGGATGCTCAGCAGCGAGAAGGCGAGGCGCATCAACCCTTGTCGCTGACGCCGGCCTGGTCGAACGTCGCCATCTCGGCCAGCGTGGCCTGCGCCGCGACGAGGACGGGTACGGCGAGCAGCGCGCCGGTGCCCTCGCCGAGGCGCAGGCCGTAGTCGATGACCGGCGTGAGGGACAGCCGCTCCAGCGCCTTCGTGTGGGCGGGCTCGGTGGAGCGGTGGCCGGCGACCCACCAGTCCGGCGCCCGGTAGGAGATGCGGTGCGCCACGAGGGCGCACGCGCCGGAGACGACGCCGTCGAGGACGACAGGGGTACGCCGGACCGCCGCCTGCACGAGGAAGCCGGTCATCGCAGCGAAGTCCGCGCCGCCGATCGTGGCGAGCACCCGGAGCACGTCACCGTCGGTCATGGCCGGGCGGGCCCGGCGCATCGCGTCGCGCACGGCCGCGGTCTTGCGCATCCAGGCCCGGTCGTCGATGCCGGTGCCGCGCCCGACGACGGAGGCGGCATCGGAGGCGGTGTAGATGCCGGTGAGGGCGGCGGCGGGCGTCGTGTTGGCGATGCCCATGTCGCCGGTGACGAGCAGGTTCGCGCCCGCGTCGACCTCTTCGTCCGTGATCGCCATGCCGGCGCGGAACGCGCGCTCGGCCTCCTCGTAGGTCAGCGCGTCCTCGAGGTCGATCCGCCCGCTGCCGCGGCGGATCTTGTAGCGGGTCACGTCCTCCGGCACGCCGTCGAGGTCGTCGTCCACGGCCATGTCGACCACGCGCACGCCCGCGCCGACGTGGGAGGCGAGCACGTTGACCGCGGCGCCCCCGGCGAGGAAGTTGCGCACCATCTGCGCCGTCACCTCGGGCGGGAACGCGGACACGCCGGCCTCGGCGATCCCGTGGTCACCGGCGAAGATCACGACACGGGTACGGTTGAGCGGCCGTGGCGGGCAGGCGCCCTGCACGCCGCAGAGCCACACCGACAGGTCCTCGAGCCGCCCGAGCGCTCCGGGAGGCTTGGTGAGCCGCAGCTGGCGGGCCCGGGCGTCAGCGCGGGCCTGTTCGTCGGGGCGGCGGACGAGAGAGCCGAGCGCGGCGAGGTCGACCGGTTCGGTGGGCGGCGGCGAAGGGATGGTCACAACGGCAGGACCCTACCGGCGACGGTCAGGAGCACCTCGTCGGACTCGGCCGCCACGAGCGCGTTGAGCCGGCCGAGCTCGTCGCGGAACCGGCGTCCGCTGGGCGTGGCCGGGACGACGCCGCTGCCGACCTCGTTGCTCACCGCCACCACGGGCACCCGCACGTGCCGCCAGGCGTCGACCAGGTCCGCAACGGCCCGTCGTACGCCCTCGCTCTCGGTCCCGTCCCACGCGCCCTCGCGATCCATCACCGCGGTCAACCACAGGGACAGGCAGTCGACGAGCACGGGGGTGCGCGCGTCCCGCAGTACCGCGGCGACGTCCGTGGTCTCGACGGTTCGCCATGACGACGGGCGTCGCTCGCGGTGCGTCGCGACGCGGGCCGCCCACTCCGCGTCCCCGTCGCGCGTGCCGGCTGTCGCGACGTAGGTCACGGCAGGGTCGGCGAGCAGCCGGCGCTCCGCCTCGTAGGACTTGCCCGAGCGGGCGCCACCGAGGACCAGCGTGCGGCGGGGACGGTGCGTCGTTCCCGACGGACCGGGAACCTCCGCGCCGTCGGGCAGCACGCGCGCGCCCCACCGGGCGGCCCGCCGGGTCAGCTCGGGGGCCCGCGGATGGGCGTGGGAAAGGTCGACCAGGACCACCTGAGTGCGGTCCGTCACCGCGCCGCGGCGACGGAGCTCGGCGAGGTGGTGCGCAGCGGTGTCGACCTCGCACCCCGCGCCGAGCAGGACGATGTCGTACGGCGGGTCGTACGGCGGGTGCGCCGCCGGCGGTCCCCACAGCCACAGCAGCCGGGTGCCGTCGGTGCCGGTCAGGCTCCACCCGGCACCGTCGAGGGGCTCGACCGTGGCGCCGGCCGCCGTCCGGGCCCGCCGCCGGTGGACGGTCCAGGACGTCCCCGGTGGCGGGTCTGCACCGCCGCCCGGGCCCGAGACCACGTCGCGCACGGTGTCCAGG
>JALYMU010000233.1 GCA_030773595.1 Actinomycetota bacterium
GGCCGCCCCCCGGTGACGGTCGACCAGGTCGCGACCGACGTCAGCCGCGCGGGCGGCTGCGCCGTGGGCTACGGGCGGGGCGCCGCCTGCCTGCCGGCCCTCCCGCCCGAGCACCCAGGCCACTCCGCCGGTACGCCGCGGATATGGACCTGCTCTCAGGTCCGGGACCTGCTCCCCCAGGGGATCGCCGTGAACCGGCCGCAGGACGGCACCGCGCCCGCTGGGGTCGACCCGCTGGGGCTCGACAGCGACGGGGACCTGGTCGCCTGCGACACTGGCGACGCCTGAGCTGAGGCCGGCCGCCCGCCGCCACCGATGTCGGTGATCGTGTCTCGGCCGGCGTGACCCCGGCCAGCCGCGTCACGGTCCGCGGCGGGCCCGCGGTCAGAAGGCGGCGCGCTGCCCCAGGCCGATGGCGTACTCCGGCCAGAACGTGCCGGCCGAGGGACCGCCGTTGCACGTGCCGTCCGAGCCGCCCGGGCCCTTGAGCCAGGTGTAGGCGTCGACGTACGGGTCCCCGGTGTTGGCGTTGAACCGCTGCCCGAGGGCACGGCCGCTCGGGTTGCACCAGGTGTCGCCGGGGCCCAGACCGTTGCGGGACGTGTCGACCACGAAGGGCTTGCCGCCGATCCGGTCGGAGATGTCCTTGCCGTACGCGCGGTTGGCCGCGTCCGTCGCGAAGTTGCTGACGTTGAGCGCGAAGCCGCGCGTCTTCGCCACGCCCGCGGTGGTCAGCCGGCTCGCCATGACCGAGGGGGTGATCCAGCCCGGGTTGCCGGCGTCGAGGTAGACGCTGGTCGCCGGGTTGGCGGTGAGGATCGAGACCGCCTCCGACATCAGCGCCATCCGCTCGGCCTTGGCGGCGTCGGCGAGGCAATCGTCGAGCTGCGCGAGGGCGTCGGGCTCGAGGACGACGGCGACCTTGCGCGTGCCGATCCCCGCGGCGAACTGCCGCATCCAGGCGCGGTAGGCGTCGGCGTCGGCGGACCCGCCGGCCGAGTAGCCCCCGCAGTCACGGTGCGGGATCGCGTAGGCGACGAGCACGGGCAGCGCGCCGGCGCCGGTCTCCGTCGTCACGCGGGCGTTCACCTGCGCGGCCAGGTTGGCGGTCGGGATCCAGTCGCCGTACCAGACCGCGTACGGCCCTGACGCAACCTTGTCCAGAGCCGCGGCCCCTACCGGGTCCCAGGAGCGGCGGGCATCGGCAGCCCTACGGGGATCGGACTGCGGGTCGATATAGCCCTTGGCGCCGCTGAACGGGTTGCCGGTGGTCGGGGTCGGGACCGGAGCCGCGGCCCGGACGGCCAAAGAGTCGAGCCGGAGGTTGCGGTCGCAGCCGCCGCCGGCGTAGTCGTTGACGAACGCGAGGTCGACACGGTGAGCACCGCCGGGCCAGGTCACCGGGAGCGTCTGCTCGGCCCAGCTCGTCTGCGCGACGGCGACCGTCCCGACCTGCTGGCCGTCCAGGGCAACGGAGACCAGCGGCGCGCCAGCGCACTGCTCGCCGCGGGCGCGGAGGACAAGGCTCCCGCCCGCCGAGGCAGACAGGGTGCCGGAGGCGGTGCCGTTCGACCACACGAGCAGGCCCCGACCCGCCTCGGCTGTGACGTCGGTGAACGGCTGGCCCGCGCCGGGCGTCAGAGCCATCGTCTCGGCCTGCTGCTCGACCGCGGCGGATCGGACGGTAAGTCGGTCGAGACGGAGGTTGCGGTTGCAGCTGCTCGAGCGGAAGTCGCCGGCGTAGCGGACGGTGATCCGGTTGGTCGCGGCTCGCAGGAGACCCGGCACGACGTGGTCGCTCCAGGTCGTGGCGCTGACCGCCACCTTGGAAGCGACAACACCATTCACCAGCACGGTCATCGTCGGGGCGCCCTGGCACTGGTCGCCGCGGGTCCGCACCACGAGCTGGCCCGGGGCGGTGCTGGTCAACGACGCAGCCGCGGTCGTATTCGAGTGCAACACGAGCGCCCGTCCCCCCGAGGCGGACGCGTCGCTGAACAAGCCGCCCGTGGCCGTCGGCCAACTCATGGCCTCGGCCTCGACGCTCACGTCCGCGGCCTCTGCCCGGCCCAGGAAGCCGGGCACAAGAACAGCGGCGGCGCTCAAGGCGACGCCGGCAACGGCAAAGCTGGCGAGCAGGCTGCGACGACGGGCGGCGGGGCGCGGAGTCGGCATGACCCGGTCTTCGGACGCCCACCCGCCGTCCCACGTCGCCCACGGGAGGGTTCAGAAGGGGGCTCCTCGGGCCGAGGATGTGCTCCCGTCCAACGCCGGTCAGCTCCCCAGCCGACCGGCCAGGCGACCGGGCGCACGAGCCGACAGTCCTATCGGGAAACTCCGCGAGGCCCGCGAACGCCGGCGCTGCCCGAGACGGCTGCCGACAAATCGAAGACAAGGCACCGTGGCAGGACGAGCCTGATACGGCTGCCCAGCCAGATCTCCAACCTCACCCGGCGAGTCACAACAGGCACCCGACCTCGATGGCACCACCGCTGCCGACACAACACACCGCGCGGCCGATGCGCTGACCGAGGTCAGCGCGAATATGCCGATAACGGAGTGTCAGTAGGAGTGCCAGGACCGGGCTGGTTGCCGGCCAGGGAGTAGGGAGCTCGCTCGCTGGACCACCCGTGCGTGCCAGCTCAGCATTCCGACGTGAGGATGTCTGCGACACAGCAAGCGCCCCCGCTGGAGACGTCAGGTGCTGTACGACGAGGTCACCCTCGAGGAGATCGCCCTGCTCGGCGAGGTCATGGCCGCCGCCGCCGAGCAGCGCCAGCTCACCACTGGCGACCTCAACCGCGTGCTGCTCCTGGCCGGCGACAGCCGGCCCTGACAGGGACAGCGCTACCTGCCTTGTCGCCTGACGTCGTCCGCCAGACACTGCCGGCATGTCCGATGTGCTGGCGGACGTGGCGGAGCGACTGATGGCCGAGTTCGAGGGCCGCGTCAGTCCTTGCGTGGTGAGCGCGGTGGTCTGCGAGGTCGACCGGGACCTATCCGGCGTCACCGTAGTCGAGGCGCGCGCCGAGCTGCTGGAGCGCAGCGCACGACAGCGGCTCGCCACGCAGACCACGTGACCCCAGGACCTCCCGGCCCGCTCGAGGACGGCCGGCTTCTCCGTCCAGACGGGAGCTGCCGAAGCGCACCTGGGCGGGTCGCAAGGGAGGTCGCGCCGGTGCCCGACGGGATCGGGCGAGGGGCGGCCGTGGACGCCACACGGGTGGGCTAGGCAGCACGCGCTACGGCTGGCGCTGGCCCCGGCGGGCGCGTTGCCCGCAGAGGTCTGACACTGCCATACCAGGCCACCCAGCCGGTGATAACTTCGGGCAGTGAGACCCAACAGGCGACTACTGTGGCTTGCATTCGGCGCCTTCGCATTGAATGCTATCGCTGCCGCCACCATCCTCGCCTACCTCGCGACGACCTCTGTCGTGGACAGGCTCCGGAAGCGCGCGCTGGCAGCGGCTCCGGCGGGAAGACTCCGGAGGAAACGGGGCTTGCGTCTAC
>JALYMU010000234.1 GCA_030773595.1 Actinomycetota bacterium
GGCGCAGGAGGCCGCCCCGCGGCCGTGCGGCGGCGCACCGGTCGCGCGGTGCCGGCGGGCGATCCCGGCGATGCCGAGCCGGCACGAGGTGGGCGCCCCGCGGGTCGGGACGCCGTACCTCGGCGGGTGGCAGGCATGGAACCGTCAGGCTCCGAAGCGCGGGAACGCGGCCCGGCCGGCGTAGCGTGCTGCCTCGTCGAGCTCCTCCTCGATGCGCAGGAGCTGGTTGTACTTCGCGACCCGCTCGGAACGGGCCGGTGCGCCGGTCTTGATCTGGCCGCAGTCGGTCGCGACGGCGAGGTCGGCGATCGTCGTGTCCTCGGTCTCGCCGGAGCGGTGGCTCATCATGCAGCGGTAACCGTTGCGGTGCGCGAGAGCGACGGCGTCGAGGGTCTCGGTGAGGGTGCCGATCTGGTTGACCTTGACCAGCAGGGCGTTGGCCGTGGCGGCGTCGATGCCGCGCTGGAGCCGGTCGGGGTTGGTGACGAACAGGTCGTCACCGACGAGCTGGACGCGGGTCCCGAGCGCGTCCGTGATGGCCTTCCAGCCCTCCCAGTCGTCCTCGGCCAGCGGGTCCTCGATGGAGACGAGTGGGTAGGCCGAGACCAGCTCGCCGTAGTAGTCGGTCATCTCCTGCGCCGACTTCGTCGACCCCTCGAAGCGGTAGGAGCCGTCGGCGAAGAACTCCGTCGCCGCGACGTCGAGCGCGAGGCCGATGTCCTCGCCCAGGCGGTAGCCCGCCTGCTCGACCGCGACCGCGATGAGGTCGAGCGCGTCGCGGTTCGACGGGAGGCTCGGGGCGAACCCACCCTCGTCGCCGAGCCCGGTGGCGTAGCCCTTGGACTTCAGCACGCTCTTGAGCGAGTGGTAGACCTCCACGCCCCAGCGCAGTCCCTCGGCGAAGGTCGGCGCCCCGATCGGCGCAACCATGAACTCCTGGATGTCGACGTCGGTGTCGGCATGGGCGCCCCCGTTGAGAATGTTCATCATCGGGACGGGCAGGACGTGGGCGTTGGGCCCGCCGACGTAGCGGAACAGCGGCAGCTGCGCCGACTCGGCCGCCGCCTTCGCGACCGCGAGGGATACGCCGAGGATCGCGTTCGCGCCGATGCGTGACTTGCCCGGCGTGCCGTCAAGGTCCTTGAGGGCCTGGTCGACCAGGCGCTGCTCGCTGGCGTCGTATCCGACCAGTTCCGGACCGATCTCGTCGAGGACGGCTTCGACCGCCTTCGTGACGCCCTTGCCGCCGTAGCGCTCCTTGTCACCGTCACGCAGCTCGACCGCCTCGAACGCCCCGGTCGACGCGCCACTCGGCACCGCGGCACGGGTGATGGTGCCGTCGTCGAGGGCCACCTCCACCTCGACGGTGGGGTTGCCGCGGGAGTCGAGGATCTCGCGCGCGCCGACGGCATCGATGCTTGCCACGTCAGGCTCCTTGGTCGCTTGCCTTCTTCTCGTCGCGTCCGAGCCTAACGGCGGCCGGCGCCGCCCCCGCGGACCGGCTCGCCAGACGAGACCCTCGACGGCGGTCGTGCGGCAAGGACGGTCGGTGCTGGGCAGTCGCGGACAGGCTGTCCACAGACACGGCCTTCCGCAGTCGCCCGAGCGCGGAATGAAGCAACTTGGTGCGTTGGACTGCGCGCGTATGGTGAGCGGGTCCGAGACATCTGTGGACAGGGAGCGTGCACCGATGTACGTCGGATGGAGCCGGCTCCCCCCGCGACACGGAACGCGTCGCACCGGCGATCATCCGTCGTGGCCCGTCGTCGTGCTCGTGGCCTGCGCTGCTCTTGTCGCCCTCCCCACCGGTGTCCTCGGCCCGGCCGCCCACGCCGCCGGTCCAGCGCGACCAGACGTGGTCGCGACGGCGGTGACCGAGGGAGTGGTGACCGTCGTCGTCCGGGTCCCTGCTGCGGGCCCACGCGAGCGCATCGGCTCCGCGCAGCTCGACGCGCCCGGTCGCGGTCCCGTGCGGGCCGACTCCGCCGCCGCGCTGCTGTCGGAGGACTCCGGCGTCGCCATCGTCGTCTCCCCCAGCGTGGGCAGCAGCGCCGAGGCGGACACGGCCGCGCGCGCGGCGACGCTGGACCTTCTCGGCCGGCTGGCGCCGTCGACGCGCACCGCGGTCGTTACGACCGACCCGGAGCCCCATCTCGTCGGCGCGCTCGGGGAGGGACCCGAGGTAGTTCAGGGACGCGTCGCCGACGCCGGCCAGGCCAGCACGGCCACCCAACGAGCCTCCGTGCAGCTCGCGACGCGCGCCTTGCGGCCGGTGACAGGCGCGCGATCGGTCGTCCTCGTGACGACGGATCCGCCGCCGGGCACCGACGTCGGTCCTCCGCTGCTCGCGCAGGCGCAGACGACGCTGAGCGTCGTCTACATCGGCGAGGACCCCGGCCCGTGGAAGAAGGTGGCGCGGCGCAGCGGAGGCGCCCTGATCACGGTGTCGGCCCGGGAGGCCGGGTTCGCCGGTCAGCGGGTGGTGAACTCCCTCCAGGACCGGTTCGTGCTCACGTTCCGGACCGGCGGGACGGTGGTGCCTCGGGGTGCGGAGATGGTTTTCGCGGACGGTGACGACGCCGTCCCGCTGTCCCAGCGGCAACCGGCGGCGCGTACGGCAGCGCCCGACGAATCCGATGCCCGACCCGGCGGGGCCGCGTCGCCCGACGAATCCGATGCCCGACCCGGTGGGGCCGCGTCGCCCGCGGGGCCGGTGGCCGGCGAGCGGGACGGGCTCGGCCCGGTCGCCGTGCTCGTCATGGTCCTCGGCGCGCTCTCGCTGCTGCTCGCGGCTGCGGCGCTCTACCTCCGGTCCCGAGCAGCGGCCGCGCGCAACGACAAGGACGCCTCCTCGGGACTTCCGGTCGAGGCGCTCTTCACAGGCCCCTCGGGCGGGACCCCGCGCGCCGCGCCGACGAGCGCTCGATCGGGCCCGGAGCAGGACCACCCTGGCCGTGCGCCGGAAGGTCCTGAGCCCCGACCGCACCCGGACCCTCGGCCGAGCCAGCAGAACGGCGTCTCCGTCATCGACCTCCGCGCCGGTCCGGTGCCCGCAGTGGTGCGCTCCTCCGGTGCCTCCGCGCCGGCCAAGGCACGGACCCCCGCGGCACCGGGGCCAACGACCGCCAGCCCCGGATTTGCGGTCCCAGCGGGTCCGACGGGCCGCAGCAAGCCCACCACGCCCGAGCAGAGTCCGACGGCCCGCAACAACCCGCCCGTGGCCGCGCCGAGTCCGACGGCCCGCAAGCAGCCGCCCGCGGCCGCGGCGGGGCCATCGGCCACCCGCAGCGCCACGCCGGACTCGAGCGGCCCCACGGTCGCCAAGGGCGGGCCGCAGGACGCCCAGGTCCGGCCGGAAGCTCCATCCGGGTCGGCGCCGCGTGGTTTCGACCCCGACGCGGTTCTTCGCCGGCTCGAAGGCGCCATCTCCCGCGCTCGAGCAAGCTCCCCCGAGGCGCTGCCCGGCGCGGTAGCCGAGATCGTGGAGGCCTGGCCGGCGTCCACGGTGTCCGCGGTGGCGGCCCGCCACCATGTGCAGACCGAGACGGCGGCCGTGACGAGCGACGTCCGCGCAGGTCGCGCCAGTCCGGCGGAGGCGGTGGCGCGGCTGAGCGCCATCGCCGGCCACGTCGATGTCGTGTGCCGGCTGCTGTCCGCCGCCCCGCCCGCAGCCGGCCCCGCGCTCCGCGAGGCCGTCCGCGCCGCCACGTGGCACGCCACCGAGCCGGACGACGAGAAGTCGGGGCTCATCCGCTCTATCAGTGCCGTCCTGATCCGGGCGTGGGAGCGGACCGGCACGCCGACGAAGAACGACCTCACTTCGGCGCTGGCCGAGCTTGGGTCGCCCGCAACGCGGCGCTCGCTCAACGTGGGCGACACCGCCCCGCTGCACCGCAGCCTGCGCAAGGCCGCGCTCGCGCTCCGCGCGGAGAGCAACGCCTGCCTGGCCGCCGCCCACACCGCCGGCATGGCGGTCGTGCACGAGCTCCAGGCAACGATGCCCTCGGCCCCCGTGAATCCGATCGAGAACGCCAGGGACGCGCCACCCCGTGCATAACGGGCGGACGGGTTTCCGGACCCGGTCACCGGCGCGGAGCCGGTCTACGCCTCCCGGGCAGCCGCGGCATCCGCAGGCGGCCCCGCGATGCGCTCTGCCGCCCGCACGTGCTCGGCGTACCGGCGTGCCGCGGCACGCAGCTCGGCCTCGGCGTCCAACCCACGTCGGCGGGCGTCGGCCACGATCGCGAAGAGCAGGTCGCCCACGGAAGCACCCGCTTCCCCCAGCGTCGGGACGTGCACCGCCACCCCGGCGCGCTCCGCGCGGGAGAGGAGCTTGGCCGCCAGCGACAGCGCCGGTTGAGCGAGCGGCACACCGTCGACCGCGGACTCCCGGCGCTTCTCCGCCTTCTTCAACGCCTCCCAGTTCGCCTCGACGTGCGCGGCGGTCGGCGCGTCGACATCGGCAAAGACGTGCGGATGGCGGCTGACCAGCTTGTCGACGATGCCGGCGGCGACGTCGTCGATCGACCAGGGCTTCTCGGCATGCTCCTCGCCGATCCGGGCGTGGAAGGCGACCTGGAGCAGCAGGTCGCCCAGCTCCTCCTGCAGCCCGACGAGGTCGCCGGTCTCGATCGACTCGACGGTCTCGTAGGTCTCCTCCAGCAGGTACGGCAGCAGTGACTCGTGCGTCTGCTCGGCGTCCCACGGGCACCCACTGGGTGAGCGCAGTCGGTCCATCACCGCGACGAGGTCGAGCAAGCGCGCCCCCGGCACATCCCACGACCCGGCAAGCGCCTCGAGCTCCGGAGCGGTCCCGGCGTACGCCCGCATGCCGAGCTCCTCCGCCAGCGCGGCGGTCAACGCGTCGTCACCGTCCGATGCGAGCAGGTGTACGACGACCGCGCCGGTCGCGAGGTCCAACAACGCCGCGGCGAGGCCGGACGAGCTCTGCGCACGCACCTCGCTCACGGGTCGTCCCGCCGCCTCCACGTGCGGGACCAGCGGATGCCCCAGGTCCGCCACGGTGACCACGGTGGCGGCGTGCAGCGCCTCCCAGGCCGGCCAGGCGAGCAGACCGGCCGCGACCCGGTGGGTCGTCGCGAGGAGGACCAGGCGGCCCGCCATCAGCCGCCCGGCGCCTCTTCCGGTGCGGGCTCGCCGCCCTCGCCGGAGTGGTCGTGGCCGTCGCCCTCACCAGGCTGGCCGGGCTCGCCCTCGGGTGCCGGCGTGTCCCCGCGCGCCTCCGCGGCGGTCTTGGCGAGGCCTCCGCTGACCATCGGCGCGATGCCGCCGGACTGAAGGTCCCACGTGCCGTAGCGGGGGTTGACCTCGATGTCGAGCCGGTTGCCGGTCGTCTTCAGCAGCTTGCCGAGCTCCGCCCCGCGCTGCTGCTGGACCTGCTGCGCGTCACCGGGCACGAGGTCCTCGCCGAGACGCTCGATCGTCACGATGTCCTTGAGGAACTGCGTCCCATAGCTCGGCGCGACGTTCTCCTGCAGGATTGCCGTCTCCAGCTCCTTCGCACCACCGAAGGACTGCTCGAACTCCCGGCGGCGGTGGGCCACCTGCGCGGAGCTCACCTCGACGCCGCGGTCCTTCGCGGCGGCCTCGAGCACCCGGGAGAGGATCATGTGGCCCAGCGTGGCGCGCTGGGCGTCGGCCGGGTCGCCGCCGCCCTGGGCACCGCGCGCCTCCAGCAGCTCCGTGGTGGACTGCTGGACGGTCCTCACGTCGATGCGCTGGCCGCCGACCACGGCCGCGGCCCCGGGACGCTCGGTCGCGGAGCACCCCGACAGCGCCACGCCGGCCGCGAGGGCCGCCGCCACCGCAGTACGGCGGATGGGTCGGCGGTGCGCTGCAGCCCCGCCGCTCGGCGCGGGCCGGTCGGGCGACGTCGTCTCGGTCACTGCGGTCCTTCCGTCGTGTGTCGCTGCGCCTCTATTCAACCCGTCCCCGGCAAGTCGGGGTCACCTGGACCTGCCTCGACTGGACCCGACGGGCCGCCCAGCCCTCGAGGACGCGTCCGACGCCGCCGCGGGTGCCGTGGCGGCCGCCGGGACCGGTTCGGCGAGCACGGCGTCCACCAGCTCGCCGCACCACCGCAGGAGGTCGGTGTTGAGCAGCGGCTGACCACCGACCCGAGCGGTCTTCGGCCGCGGCACCAGGATCGTCCGCACCGCGGGCTTCACGATCGAGCCGGGGTAGAGCCGCTTGAGCCGCAGCTCCTGGCTCTCCCGCAGCTCCACGGGAGCGAAGCGCACCGACGTACCCGCCAGCGCCACCTCGGTGAGGCCCGCGCGCCGCGCCTTGGCCCGGAACTTCGCCACGTCGAGCAGCGTCACGACCGGCTGCGGCGGCGCGCCGTATCGGTCGTGCAGCTCGACAAGCACCGCCGCCGCGCCGTCCTCGGAGTCGACCGTGGCGATCTTCCGGTATGCCTCGAGCCGCAGCCGCTCCCCCGGCACGTAGTCGTGCGGGATGTGCGCGTCGACCGGCAGCTCGACCTTGACCTCGGCGACCTCCTGCGGGCCCTCGCCCTTGTACTCCGCGACCGCCTCGCCGACCAGCCGGACGTACAGGTCGAAGCCCATGCTCGCGATGTGGCCGGACTGGTCGCCGCCGAGCAGGTTGCCGGCGCCGCGGATCTCGAGGTCCTTCATGGCGACGTGCATCCCGGCGCCCAGGTCGGTGTGCTGGGCGATGGTGGCCAGGCGCTCGTGCGCGGTCTCCGTGAGCGGCTTCTCGGGCGGGTAGAGGAAGTAGGCGTAGGCCCGCTCGCGACCACGGCCCACGCGCCCGCGCAGCTGGTGGAGCTGGGACAGGCCGAAGGCGTCGGCCCGCTCGACGATCAGCGTGTTGGCGTTGGAGATGTCGATGCCGCTCTCGACGATGGTCGTGCAGACGAGGACGTCGAACTCCTTCTCCCAAAAGCCCATGACGACCTGCTCGAGCATGTGCTCGTTCATCTGACCGTGCGCGCTCGCGATGCGCGCCTCGGGCACCAGGTCGCGCAGCCGCGCGGCCGCCCGGTCGATCGACTCCACCCGGTTGTGGATGTAGAAGACCTGGCCCTCGCGCAGCAGCTCCCGGCGGATGGCGGCGCCGATCTGCCTCTCGTCGTACGGCCCGACGAAGGTGAGGACCGGGTGCCGCTCCTCCGGCGGGGTCGTGATCGTCGACATCTCGCGAATGCCGGTGACCGCCATCTCCAGCGTGCGTGGGATCGGTGTCGCGGACATCGTCAGGACGTCCACGGCCGTGCGCATCTGCTTGAGGTACTCCTTGTGCTCGACGCCGAAGCGCTGCTCCTCGTCGACGACCACCAGGCCGAGGTTCTTGAACCGCACGCTGCCGGAGAGCAGGCGGTGGGTGCCGATGACCACGTCGACGCTGCCGTCGGCCACGCCGTCGAGCACGGCCTGTGCCTCGCGGTCGGTCTGGAAGCGCGAGAGCGCCTTCACCACGACCGGGAAGTTCGCGTAGCGCTCCGAGAAGGTGGAGAAGTGCTGGTTGACCAGCAGCGTGGTCGGGACGAGTACGGCGACCTGCTTGCCGTCCTGCACGGCCTTGAACGCCGCGCGCACGGCGATCTCCGTCTTGCCGTAGCCGACGTCGCCGCAGACGATCCGGTCCATCGGGACCGTGCGCTCCATGTCGGCCTTGACCTCGTCGATGGTCGAGGCCTGGTCCGGCGTCTCGGTGTAGGGGAAGGCGTCCTCGAGCTCGCGCTGCCACGGGGTGTCCGGGCCGAAGGCGTGCCCCGGTGCCGCCATGCGCGCGGAGTAGAGCCGGATCAGCTCGCCGGCGATCTCCTTGACCGCCTTCTTCGCCCGACCCTTGGCCTTGGCCCAGTCGGCACCGCCGAGGCGGTGCAGCGCGGGAGCCTCACCCCCGACGTACTTGGTGACCTGCTCGAGCTGGTCGGTCGGCACGAAGAGCCGGTCGCCGGGGTGGCCCCGCTTGCTGGGTGCGTACTCCAGGACGAGGTACTCACGCGTCGCGCCCTGGACCGTGCGCTGCACCATCTCGACGTAGCGGCCGACGCCGTGCTGCTCGTGGACGACGTAGTCCCCGGCCTTCAGCTGGAGCGGGTCGACCATGTTGCGCCGCCGGCTGGGCAGCTTGCGCATGTCCTTGGTCGAGCTCTTCTGCCCCGCGATGTCGGTCTCGGTGAGCACCGCGAGCCGGAGGGCGTCGGCGACGAACCCGTGGTCCAGCGTGCCGGTGGCGACGTGGACGACGGACGGGTCGGGTACGCCGGAGAGGTCGGCCTCGAGGCGGGCCGCGACGCTCTCGTCGCGCAGCCGCTCCACCAGCCGCTCCGCCGGGCCGTGCCCCTCCGTGACCAGGACGACGCGCCAGCCGTCGCCGAGCCAGCCCTTGACGTCGGCCAGTGCCCGTGCCGTGTCGCCGCGGTAGCCGTCGACGTCGCGGGCCGCCACCGTCAGCGTGTGGTCGTCGTCGAGCAGGTCGGTGTCGGTGGTGAACGGCGTGACGCTCCACCACGGGATGCCCGTCGCGAGCGCGTGCGCGCGGACGTCGGCGAGCGAGCGGTAGGCCGCCGCGCCGAGGTCGACCGGCGAGGTCCCGCCGCCCGCGGCGCTGGCCCAGGACGCCTCGAGGAACTCCTGGCTGGTCGCCACGAGGTCGGCTGCGCGCGTGCGGATCCGCTCGGGGTCGCACAGCACGACGTGGGTGCCCTTCGGCAGCACGTCGAGCATCAGCTCCATCCGGTCGACGAGCACGGGGGCGAGGGACTCCATGCCCTCGACCGCGATGCCCTCCGCGATCTTGTCCAGCATGTCGGCGAGCTCGGGGTGGGCCAGGGCCAGCTCGCGGGCCCGCTCTCGCACGGTGTCCGTCAGGAGCAGCTCCCGGCACGGCGGCGCCCAGAGCCCGTGCTCGGCGACCTCCAGGCTGCGCTGGTCGGCGACCTTGAAATAGCGGATCTCCTCCACCGTGTCGCCCCAGAACTCCACGCGCACCGGGTGTTCCTCAGTGGGGGGGAAGACGTCGAGGATGCCGCCGCGGACGGCGAACTCCCCGCGCTTCTCGACGAGGTCGACCCGGCTGTATGCCGCCGCGGCCAGGCGCTCGACCACCGTGTCGAGCTCGACCTCGTCACCACCGGCGAGCGCGACCGGCTCCAGGTCGGCGAGACCGGCCACCAGGGGCTGGAGGAGGCTGCGGACCGGCGCCACGACGACCTGCACCGGGCCGGCGGCCGGGTCGTCGTCGCGGGGGTGGACCAGCCGGCGGAGTACGGCGAGCCGGCGGCCGACCGTGTCGCTGCGGGGGCTCAGGCGCTCGTGCGGCAGCGTCTCCCACGCGGCGAACTCCGCGACGGTGTCCGAGGGCACGAGACAGCGCAGGGCGGCGGCCAGGTCCTCGGCCTCCCTGCCGGTCGCGGTGACGGCCAGCACGGGGCGCCCGGCACGGCCGGCCACGGAACCGACGAGGAACGGGCGAAGCCCGGCCGGCGCGGTCAGGTCCAGCTGGCTGCGGGCTCTGGCCCGGGCGGCGTCGACGGCGGTCCCGACCGCGGGGTCGGCGGAGATGGCGTCGATCAGGCCGGACAGGGACACGCGCGGGTCTCCTCGGTGCAGCACGGAAGTCCCCGGTCCGCGAGCGGCCGGGGGTGACGCCTCAAGGATACGAGCGAGGCCAACCTGCTGTGACTGGGAAACCGCCCGTGGAGCGCCTGACCCTCGCAGCTATGCGCCAGCCCAGGCTACAGAAAGCGATTATCCACGTGCGCTGCGTTGCTCCGTTCCGGCTCGGAAACGAAAGCGGGGAGAATGGCGATAGAAAGGTGCTGCGGGCGTCCGTCATGGGAGGATTCCGCTCGCGCCGACCGTGCCCCGGCCAGAGCGCCGGCCGTCAACGCTCCTACAGGGGGACCCTCTCCATGACCTTCCGCCCGGGACGACGCCTGCCCGCGCTCGTCCTCGCGCTCGTGACCGGCCTGGCTCCGTTGGGGCTGGCCGCCGGCTCGGCCTCGGCCGGCGTGGCCCACAGCAAGGTCGTGAGCGCGAACCCGCAGGACAACACGCCCCACGTCGTGGACGTCGACTCGCCGGCCGACCGCGACGACGCGCCCGACGACAACTACGTCTATGCCATCGCCCAGGTGGGGAACAAGATCATCGCCGGTGGCGTGTTCGACCACGTCCGCGACAACGGCTCCTCCAAGCAGATTCCCCGCAGGAACATCTTCGCCTTCGACCGGTACACCGGGAAGGTCGACCTGTCCTTCAAGCCGGTGCTGGACGGCCAGGTCCGGACCCTGGTCGCCGGAGCCGACGGCGCCTCCGTCTACGTCGGCGGGACCTTCGGGACGGTCAACGGCACGCGGCGCTACAAGCTCGTCAAGCTGCGGACCTCCGACGGCTCGGTGGTCACCGGCTTCAACCCCGGCATCATCGACAAGGCCGTCTACGACGCCAAGCTCGTCGCCGGGCGCCTGTTCGTCGGCGGCGAGTTCGAGTCCGTCGGCGGCAGGTCCCGCCAGCGTCTCGCGGAGCTCGACCCCGCCACCGGCGCGCTCAAGCCTCTCTCGCTGGCGATCACGGGCACCCACAACGGCGGCACCACGCAGGTCTACAAGCTCGCCGTCGCGAACGGCCGGATGGTCATCACGGGCAACTTCTCGTCGGTTGCCGGGCAGACTCGCTACCAGGTGGCGATGGTCAACGTCGCCGTCTCCCCGCCGACGCTGGTCAACTGGGCGGCGCCGGACTTCGCGGCGATCTGCACGACGTCGAGCGTTTTCCCCTTCTACGTCCGCGACGTCGACTTCTCCCCCGACGGCAAGTACTTCGTCATCGTGACGACCGGCACCCACGGCGGTGGACCGCCGAAGCTCTGCGACACCGCCACGCGATGGGAGACCGGCGCTACCGGGACGAACGTGCAGGAGACCTGGGCCAACTACACCGGCGGGGACACGCTGCACTCGGTGAACGTGACCGGCGCCGCGGTGTACGTCGGCGGGCATCAGCGCTGGATGAACAACCCCGAGGGGCGCAACAACGCCGGTCCGGGAGCCATCGAGCGCAGCGGCATCGCGGCGCTGGCGGCGGCCGACGGCGCGGTGCTGCCGTGGAACCCCGGCCGCTGGGACCGCGGACGGGGCGTGTTCGAGCTGCTGTCCACCGGGGCCGGGCTCTGGGTCGGCAGCGACACCAGCACCATCGGGGGCGAGACGCACGGCCTCATCGCGTTCATGCCGCTCGCCTAGGAGGCGAGGCCGGCACAGGCCCGGCGCGCAACGACAACGACGGAGCGCGGCACCCACACTGGGGTGCCGCGCTCGTCGCGTTCGGGGTGACCGGCGCCGCCCCACTACCCTCTAACCCGGACAGCGCGGTCCGACCGACCAACCCCAAGCCGGCCGTGGAGGGCGACGTGACCGCCGACATGCAGCAGCTCGAGGTCTCCGCCCAGCCGGAGGCGCCCCGGCCCGACGCCTCGGGTACCGCACCCCACCCCGCGCTGCGCGCCGACATCCGTCGCCTTGGCCAGCTCCTCGGCGAGACCCTCGTCCGCCAGGAGGGTCAGGAGCTGCTCGACCTCGTGGAGCGCGTCCGCATGCTCGTCCGCGAGGACCCAGAGGGCGCGACCGCGCTGCTCGAGAGCATCGACCTGCCCACGGCGACGCGGCTGGTGCGCGCCTTCGCCACCTACTTCCAGCTCGCCAACGTCACCGAGCAGGTCCACCGCGGCCGCGAGCTCACCGAGACCCGCGCGGCATCCGGCGGCTGGCTGGCCCAGGCGGTGGACGACATCCTGGCGGCCGGGCTGAGCCAGGACGAGGTGGCCGAGGGGGTGGCCAGCCTCGCCGTACGACCGGTCTTCACGGCGCACCCGACGGAGGCGGCCCGGCGTACGGTGCTGGCCAAGCTGCGCCGGGTGGCGGAGCTGCTCGACGAGCCGGACTCCGCCCGGACCCGCCGGCGCATCGCCGAGGTCCTCGACCTGCTCTGGCAGACCGACGAGCTGCGCATCGACCGGCCCGACGTTCTCGACGAGGCGCGCAACGCGATCTACTACCTGGACGAGCTGCACGGTGACGCCTTGCCCGAGGTCCTCGAGGAGCTCACCGAGGAGCTGCGCCGGGTCGGCGTGGACCTGGACCTGCGCGACCGCCCGCTGGCCTTCGGGACGTGGATCGGCGGCGACCGCGACGGCAACCCCAACGTCACGCCCGAGGTGACCGAGCGGGTCCTCGCGCTGATGCACGAGCACGCGCTGCGCGACGCGCTGCGGGTCGTCGACGACCTTCGGGCTGAGCTGTCCAGCTCCTCGCGCATCGCCGGCGCCAGCGACGATCTGCGCGCGAGCGTCGAGCGGGACCTCGAGGTGCTCCCGGACGTGGAGCCGCGCTACCGCCGCCTCAACGCCCAGGAGCCCTACCGGCTCAAGGCCACCTGCATCCGCCACAAGCTGCTCGCCACGCGGTCCCGGCTCACCGACGGGCGCCCGCACCGGCCCGGGCGCGACTACGCGACGACTGAGGAGCTGCTCGACGACCTGACGGTCATGCGCGACTCGCTGCTCGCACACCGCGGGACGCTCGCGGCCCACGGCCGGTTGGAGCGCGCCATCCGCACCCTCGTGGCGTTCGGGCTCCACCTGGCGACGATGGACGTCCGCGAGCACGCCGACGCCCACCACGCCGCGCTCGGTCAGCTCTTCGACCGGCTGGGTGAGCTGCCGGCCCGTTACGCCGACCTCCACCGTCGGGCGCGCACCGAGCTGTTGCGCCGCGAGCTCGCCGGGCGCCGCCCGCTCGCGCCGATCCCCGCACCGCTGGACGAGGCCGGCGCACGCACGCTCGCGGTGTTCCGCACGATCCGCGACGCGCTGGACCGCTACGGCCCGGCCGTGTGCGAGACCTACATCGTGTCCATGACCCACGGGGCCGACGACGTCCTGGCCGCGGTCGTGCTCGCCCGCGAGGCCGGCCTGGTGGACCTGCACTCCGGCGTGGCACGCATCGGGTTCGTGCCGCTGCTCGAGACGGTCGCCGAGCTGCGCGCCGCCGACGCGGTGGTCGACGCCCTGCTGTCCGACCCGTCGTACCGCCGTCTGGTGACCCTGCGCGGCGAGGTCCAGGAGGTCATGCTCGGCTACTCCGACTCCAACAAGGACGCCGGCATCACCACCTCGCAGTGGGAGATCCACCGCGCCCAGCGCCGGCTGCGCGACGTCGCCCGCCGCCACGGCATACGCATGCGGTTCTTCCACGGACGCGGCGGCACCGTGGGCCGCGGCGGCGGACCCACGCACGACGCGATCCTCGCCCAGCCGTGGGGCACCCTCGAGGGCGAGATCAAGGTGACCGAGCAGGGGGAGGTCATCTCCGACAAGTACGCCCTGCCGGTCCTCGCCCGGGAGAACCTCGAGCTCACGATGGCGGCGAGCCTGCGCGCCACGCTCCTGCACCGCGGCCCCCGGGCGGCGGCGGAGTCCCTCGCCCGCTGGGACCCGGTCATGGACCTCGTGTCCGACGCGGCCTTCGCGGCCTACCGCGGTCTGGTCGACTCCCCCGACCTGCCGCCGTACTTCACCCAGTCCACACCGGTCGAGCAGCTCGGCGACCTCAACATCGGCTCCCGCCCGTCGCGTCGACCCGACACCGGCGCCGGGCTCGCCGGGCTGCGCGCGATCCCGTGGGTGTTCGGGTGGACGCAGTCACGCCAGATCGTCCCTGGCTGGTACGGCGTGGGCTCGGGCCTCGCCGCGGCGCACGCCGCCGGCCACGGCGACGTGCTGGAGGACATGTACCGCGACTGGCACTTCTTCCGGAACTTCCTGTCGAACGTCTCGATGACGCTGGTTAAGACCGACCTCGACGTGGCGCGCCACTACGTTGAGCAGCTCGTGGAGCCGCGCCTGCGCCATGTTTTCGAGCGGATCGTCGACGAGCACGCCCGCACGGTGGCCGAGGTGCTGCGCGTGACCGGCGAGGACTCCCTGCTCGGGGCCAACCCGGTGCTCGAGCGGACGCTACGGGTCCGCGACGCCTACCTCGCGCCCATCTCCTACCTCCAGGTCACGCTGCTGCGCCGCGTGCGCGACGCCGAGGCGGCCGAGGCCGACCTGCGCCGCGCGCTGCTGCTGACCGTGAACGGCGTCGCGGCCGGGCTGCGCAACACCGGCTGAGCTCCCCGACGTCGGCTCCGCGCGGCGCCCTGACTAGGCACGTCGACCGCACCGGAGGTCCTCGCTCCGATCACCTACCTGCTCGGTGTGTCAACGACGTCTCGGGTCACTACAAGTGGGCCGATCGGCGGGTTACCGGCGCCGGCTTGACCCGAACGGCGTACCGCCGCTCCGCAAAGCCCACCGCAGCCGAGCAGCGATGTCCTACCATCCCAGTCGACAAGCATGAGAAGCGCCGCGGTCAACCGCGGCGTCCCAGACTTCTCTCGGGAGCGTTGGCGCATGGAGTTCGACCCGCTTCTCGCCGTCGGCGGGCTCTTCGTCGGGTTCGTCGTCGGGCTCACCGGCATGGGTGGCGGAGCGCTCATGACCCCCATGCTCGTGCTGCTCTTCGGGGTTCAGCCCCTCGCCGCGGTCTCCAGCGACCTCGTCGCGTCCCTGGTGATGAAGCCGATCGGTGGCGCCGTGCACGCCCGCCGAGGCACCGTCCACAAGGGCCTCGTCACCTGGCTGATGATCGGATCCGTCCCGTCGGCGTTCCTCGGCGTCCTGCTCCTGCGGGCCCTCGGTGACGGGGAGGCGATCCAGAACGTCGTCAAGGTCTCGCTCGGTATCGCGCTCATCGTGGCGGCGAGCACCCTGGTCGCCAAGGCGGTCCTCGCCCAGCGCGCCCGCGCCCGCAAGCGCGCCGCCGGCATCACCTCCGCGGACAACGGGCTCGCCTCGATCACCGTGCGGCCTATCCCCACGCTCATCGCCGGAATAGTCGGTGGCCTGGTCGTCGGCATGACCTCCGTCGGCTCCGGGTCGCTGATCATCGTCGCGCTGCTGGTGATTTACCCGCGGCTGCGGGCCAAGGAGCTGGTCGGCACGGACCTCGTCCAGGCCGTGCCCCTCGTGGCTGCCGCGTCCGTCGGTCACCTGCTCTTCGGCGACTTCCAGCTCGACCTCTTCGCCTCCCTCCTCGTCGGCGCGATCCCCGGGGTCTATGCCGGTGCACGCGTCTCCGCGACCGTGCCCGGCGGCATCGTGCGCCGCGCGCTCGTCGTCGTCCTCGTCGCCTCCGGGCTCAAGCTCATCGGCGTGCCGACCGTCGTCACCGGTTGGATCCTCCTCGGCCTCGCCGTCGGCGGCGGGGTGGTGTGGGCACTGGTGCGGAACACGTCGGGGTTCATGGAGCCTCCCCACCGAGTCGAGGGCGCCGGCGCGGCACGCCAGGTACTCGATGCGGTCCTCGGCCGCCCGGACCGCCGTACGACGAGCTCGCCAGCGCCGTCGACGACCACCACGGACGGGTCGGGGCAGGTGTCGGCGCAGGCGCCCGGACAGGGCGGGCCGGACGCTCGTGGGCCGGGCGCTGACGGGCCGGACGCTGACGGGCCGGCGCACCAGCCGAGGACGGGCGCGACACGTACGCCCTGAGCTTTCCGCGCTGATCCCGGCGCGGCGGGCGCACCGGCGCCCCGGTTCGACGAACAGGTCGCCAACCCGGGCCCGGACCCGTCTCACCAGCTGGCGGGCCGCATCGAGGTTGCCCACCGGCGCGCGAAACGGTCCTCGGGGCGGATGCACGCCGATCCCGCCCCGGTACCCCGTTGGGCGGTGACCGCCCGCACTCGGCGTGGGGCAGGTCCGCGCACGTGGTCGAACGGCACGATCTGAGCCGTCTCCACCTGGTGCCATCGGACCGGCGGGACGAATCATGAGACCAGCGCCACGCACCGCCGCGTGTCCGTGGCCATGTCAGCAGCAGCCGTCCGTCGTGCTCGTCGGCGCGCAGCAGGACGCGGCGGAGCTCGGGCCGGCGAGGTCGGCCGCCGGCGCGGTTGTGGGGCCGCAGCAGTTTTCGCCGCGCCAGGCCTCGAGTCCTTCGCGGGCGGCGACGGCGGCGATGATCAGCCCAGCGATGGGGTCGGCCCAGGCGAGGGCAGCGTTGAGAACCAGCCCAGCGAGCAGGACGGCGGACAGTTAGGTGCGCAGGAGCGTCTGCGTGGAGTCGGCGACCACCGTGGTGGAGCCGAGCGCCCGGCCGGTGCGCCGCTGCGCGAAAGACAGCCACGGCATCACGAGAGCGAGGCGGTGGCCAACGCGATGCCGACTCAGGAGGGGTCGGGCTGTTCGGCCCAGGCGAGGGCGAGGACGCTGTCGACGGTGACGTAGGTGGCCAGCGCGAGGAACGACACGGCGATCAGCCGCAGGGCGAGGCGTTCGCGCTCGGCGGGAACGACGTGGCGGAACTGCCAGAGGACGCCGGCGGCGACCGCGACGATTGCCTCGAGGGTGTTGTAGGTGACGCTGGCCGCGGCGAGCAGCCTGGCCCGCCGCCCGAGCCTGGCGTGCTCCGCCGCCGGTGCGGTGGCGTGGCGGTGCGTCGCGGCGCTCATCGCAGCACCGCCCGAACATCCGTGTCGATCGCCGAGGTCTCGCTGGTGTCCTGCCCAAAGACGGGGCAGAGCGTCACCTGCTCGCCGGTCGCCTCCAGCAGCCGCTCGGCCGAGCACAGCAGGTCCAGGAGCTCCGGGCGGGCCGGGGAGTAGACCGAGGCCCGTGCTTCGGGTGCACCGCCACCAGCCCGCACGCCCGCCAGATGCTGCGACACGGTGACTGAGCCAACCCCAGGTGCGCGGTCAGCTCCACCAGGCGGTGCTCGCCGCGCGCGAGGTGGCCCACGATCGCCAACTTCGCCGGGTCAGCCAGGCTGCGGAACAAGCACACGCCGCGGCACACGCTAGCCTGGCCGTGCTCCATCGTCGTAGACGGATGATCTTGGCGACATTCGATGCTAGTGAAGGGGTGCGTCCACGAGCCGGTCGAGGATCCGGCGCGCCGTGCGACTTCGATGGTCACGAGCGGGGACCTCGAGCCGGCCATTGACAGCCGCCACTGACGGCCGCCAGGAAGCTGACTGCGGCTGGGGCACGTTTGCCTCGGGCGGACACCGGACACGCGTCGGCGCCCGGCCTCTGTCGAGACCGGGCGCCGTCAGGGGCGTGTGCGAGACGTCAGCGCGCCGGAGCGAGCACCACCGTCGCCGCCATGGCACTGCGTTGCGCCGAGTCCGCGGTGGCGGTCAGGCCACCCGCCGTGCCCGTGGGGACCACGCCGGCACTGTCGGTCAGCAGCCACGACATGTGCGCGGTACCCGTGCCGGCGCCGGTCTGCAGCGCGAACTCGCCGGCCGGGACCTTCCACGTCGTCGTCGCGGCGCTCTTGTCGGTCCAGAAGGACAGGACCCAGCTTCCCGTGTCGGCCACGGGGACGCTCGGCGTGGTGTGCGCCGCCTGGATCACCGTCTCAGGCTTGAGCGCGACGTTGGCGACCGTCGCACCGCGGTAGGCGGCGACGACCAGGGCGCTGCGGACGTAGACGTCCGTCGGGACGGTCACGGTGCTCCCGGCGTCGGAGGCGGTCGCCGTACGCGTCCAGACCGTGTCCGCGATCTGGGTGCCGGGGGTCGCCGCCACGCGAGTCCAGCCCGCCGGGTCGCTCGGTACCGCGGTCGCCGAGTTGACCGACAGCGCGAGGACGAGCGTGTCCCCGGCCACGACGCCCGCCGGGATGGTGACGGAGTGCGAGCGCGCACTGGTCTCGATCGTGTCCTCGGCCGAGCCGACACGGGTGACCGCACCGCTGTGGACCCGGACCTGCTGCGTCGCGGTGGCCTTCGCCCCACGGTCGTCGGTGACCGTGACGCTGACCGAGTAGGTTCCGGCCGCCGCGAAACTGTGCGACGCCTTTGCCGTGGCGGCCTTCGAGCCGTCGCCGAAGTCCCACGCGTAGGAGGTCACGGTGCCGTCGGAGTCGCTCGAGGCGCCGGCGTCGGCGACGCAGTCCAGCCGGTTGCAGGTCAGACCCATCCGGGCGACCGGGGCGGCGTTGGGACGCGGCGGCACCGCGGCGAGCGCCCGGGCACGCCAGTCGACGCCGTCGACGGCCGGCCCGCTGACCACCGTGTCCGACCCGGCGACCGGCGCAGTCCCGGCCCAGCCGAGCCGGTGCAGCGACCCGTCGGCGCGCGAGGCCCAGTACAGCGAACCGCCCGCCAGGAACGTGCCGTTGACGTTGCGCCCGTCGATATCGGCCGGCGATACCGGAACCTCCATGCGAGCCGAGCCGACGGCGCCGCTCTCGGCCGTGAAGTAGCGGGAGTAGAGCTTCGGGTCCGCCGCCAGCGTGTAGTAGATGCGGCCCTTGTCGTAGAACAGGCCCGTCATGGCCTGCGCGTCGGAGGAGAAGGGCGTGAGGCCGTTGAGGTTCACCTGGCTCACCGCACCGAAGGTGTTGCCGTCGTAGGAGCGCACGGTGAGCGTGCCGTCGTTCCACACGGTCCAGAGCCGGCCGTCGGCGTGGAAGGCGCCGCGGATCGAGCCCCAGGCACTGCCGGAGGCAGGCACGGGAGACGCCGCACCGGCCGAGGAGCCCGTGAAGCTCCGTCGCGTCGCCGTGTTGTCGGCGCTCCGAGCCGGCGCGTCCAGGTCCACGATCTCGATCGCGTTGATCAGCGGGTTCTCCACGCCGTGGATGAAGTCGATGTTGACCGACCCGTCACTGGTGACGTCAAACGCCTTCATCGTGCCCTTGAGGTGGCCGGCGTCGGCCGCGATGTCGTAGCCGCCGAGCTTCGTGACGCCGTCAACTCGCACGTCGAAGCGTCGCTGACCGGCGGCCGAGGTGCAGGAGCAGCGGTTGGCGAAGTACAGGCGGACCTGGACCCGCTTGCCGGTGGAGACCGGGAACGCCCACGACATCTCAGGCAGGGCCGAGCCGTCCCAGCGCTCCGAGGAGAAGACGGCCAGCGGCGTCGTGCCGGGAACCGCGGAGGTGACCGCGGGGATCGTGCCGGCTGCCGTGGCGCTGGCGTTGTAGACCGCCGTGCTGCTTCCGGAGTTGTGCCGCGTGCTCGGCGCGCTGGAGGTGTCACCCGCCCAGTCCGGCCCGTTGTCCGCGGCCGGGACGGTCGGGCCACCGGCGTTCACGCGGTAGAGGTAGCGCGGGTCCGCCGGGCCCTGGCGGCCGAGCAGGTGTACGTCGGCCGGCAGCGCCACCGCGGCCGGCTGCGGCACGGGGCGGCCGCCCGCCAGCGGGAAGAACGCGATGCGTCCGCGGAGCTTGCCGCCATCGATGAGGTCGGTGTCACTGCCCACCCAGAGCCCGTCGGCCGTCGCCAGCAGGTCGAACACACCACGGCCGCGCGAGCGCCCGGGGTTCCACGACAGCGGCAGGCCGTTGACCGGGTCCAGGGCGGCGATGCCGGTGCGGACGAGGCCGCCCGGACCGAGGGAGTCGCGGCCGAAGTTGTTGTTCTGCCAGCGCATGTGGCCACCGACGTAGACCGCGGAGCCGGTCACCGCCACCGCGTAGAACGTGTCGCCGCCGCTGTAGTTGGTCCAGGTCGGCGCCAGGTTGGAGCCACGCGCGGAGGTCTCCCACCGCGTCGCGGTGTCGCACAGCGACGGCGGACCGCCGCCCCAGCCGCCGGTGGTGTTGAGGACGAAGTACGAGCCGTCCGGGGAGAAGTCCACGTCGCGGATGTAGTACTGGAACGACGTGTAGCACAGCTGCTTGTAGCCGGCGGTGTGCCAGTTCGCGACGGTGGCCGGGCTGGTCGACAGGTCCACCATGGCGACCTGCGGGCGCTCCGCGCCGTTGACGGTCATGAAGTTGCCCAGCGCAACGAGCGTGCGCCCGTCCGGCGAGACGTCGATCTTGTAGATGTGCGTGGTGCCGCCGTTGTGCACGCCGGCGAAATCGAGCGCGACAGTCGAGCGGAGGGCGCCCGTCGCAGGGTCGAGCTCGGCGAGGCGGTTGCGCGCGACCCCGGCGACCTTCGTGAACTGCCCGGCGACGAGCAGCCGGTTGCCCACCAGCTTCATGTCGTAGACGAGCGCGTTGATGACCCCCGGCTTGAAGGTCGTGACCTTCGCGCCCGTCGCGATGTCGAGGCGCACGACCTTCGAGGCCGTCACCCCGTCCGCGGTGTTGAACTGCCCGCCGACGTAGACGGACTTACCGTCCGGGCTCGGGAGCAGCGCGCGCACGGGCGCGTCGAGCACGGGCTTGAAACCCGTGTCGATCTGTCCCGTCGCCCGGTCGAACGCGAGGATGTACTTGCGCGCCGGGGCCACCTCCGTGGTGGACCCCGGCTGCGCCGCCCGGGTGAACGTGCCCCCCAGCACGATCTTGGACCCGACCTCGGCGACCGCGAGAACCTCACCGTCGAGGACGTTCGGCGTGGTCGACGTCACGTGGTCGTTGACCAGACCGGTGTGCGGAGCCTGCACCGCAGCAGCGGGCGGGCTAGCGAGGACGAGCCCCGACAGCGCCACCGCGGCGGTCGCGACGGCCGACAGCAAACGAGAATGCACTCTTGGATCCCCCACCACGATGGACTCGCAGCCGCGACAGGATGCGGCGCGCCGTACCAGAAGTATGCGGGGTCGTCGTCACTGTCTGGAATCGTCCGTTTGGACGACCGCCGTCCCGATGACTGTGTGTCACGACCAGTTCCGCTCACAGGAACGTCGCGGGCATGGGACACTGGAAGTGTCCGGTGCGGTGCGAAGCGGTGTGAGGGTGGTCGAGTGGCGGGTACGGCGTCGCTGGGCGTTCGGCGTACGCTGGCTCGACGATCGGGGACGCCCTGGTGGCGTCGACCGCTGCCGGGCGGGTGGCCTCTCGTCGCGCTCTACGCCGGCTTCCCACTGTGGTGGCTGGCCGGGTTCTCCGTGCTCGGCTTCTTCCTCGCGTGCGTGCCCATGGCGCTGTACCTCCTGCGCCGCCGCACGGTTCTCGTGCCCCGCGGGTTCGGGGTGTGGCTGCTGTTCCTGGTGTGGGTCCTCGCCGGCGTCGCGACGTTGTGGGCCACGCCGCCGGACGCGATGCCCGTGTCCGGCGCGAGCCGCCTACTGCCCTACGGCTACCGGGTCCTGTGGTACCTCACGGCGACGGTGTTCCTGCTCTACGTCGGCAACACCGACGAGCGCGAGCTGCCCACGAGGCGGGTCTACGACGTGCTGGGGTGGATGTTCCTCGTCACGGTCGCCGGCGGCTACCTCGGCGCCCTGGTCCCGGGCTTCGACATGGCCTCCCCGCTCGAGCTCGCCCTGCCCGCCGCGCTCGCCCGCAACGACTTCCTCGTCTCCCTCATCCACCCGGCATCCGCCCAGGTCCAGGCCTTCCTCGGGTTCGAGGCCGCCCGCCCGAAGGCGCCCTACCTCTACGCCAACGAGTGGGGCGCGAACTACGGGCTGCTGCTGCCGTTCTTCCTGCTCTCCTGGGGAGGCCGGGCCGCGGCGCCATGGCGGCGGCGGGCAATGCCCTTCCTCCTCCTCCTCGCCGTCCCGCCGGCGATCCTCTCGCTCAACCGGGGTCTGTGGCTCGGCGTCATCGCCGCCGCGGCCTACGTCGCGGTCCGCCTCGCGCTGCAGGGCCGGCTCGTGGCCATCGCGGGCGTGCTCGCGACCGCGGCGCTCGTGGCGGGCGTGCTCGTCCTGAGCCCGCTGGGGACGCTGCTGCAGGAGCGTCTGGCCACCCCGCACAGCAACCAGGGACGCGGCCAGCTCGCGACCATGACCGTCGAGAACACCGTGGCCTCCCCCATCGTGGGCTACGGCACCTCGCGCCAGGTCCGAGGCAACTTCTTCTCGATCGCCGGCGGCGCGACCGCGGAATGCCCCCGGTGCTCACCACCGCAGATGGGCACCCAGGGACACCTGTGGTTCCTGCTGCTCGCGCACGGGTTCGTCGGCGCGGCGCTGTTCATCGGCTTCTTCGGCCTCCGCTACGCCAGGGCACTGCGGGACGGCTCGCTGGAGGCCATTCTGCTGACCTCGACCGGCGTCTACCTGGCCGTCGTGATCTGGGTCTATGACCTGCTCGCCGCACCGATCGCCGTACTCGCCGTCACCCTGGCCCTGCTCTGGCGGCGGGAGCGAGCCCTCGCACTCACCGCCGCGCCGGTGCCCGCCCCCCGCGGGGACGGCAGCGGATGAAGGGCCGCCGTGACGTCTCGGACCTGGCCGCCACCGTGCGCCAGCTCTGGCCGGACGCCGAGGTCCGCATCGCGGGTCCGGCGAGCGCGGGACGGGACGAGCGCGCCTTCCGCATGCTGCTCTCCCGCCACAACCCCAAGGTCCTCGTCCCGGCCGACACACCCGCCGCCGCATCCGCCGCGGTCCTGCGACCCAGCGCGAAGGACACCTACCTCGAGTCGATGTTCCGGCGTGGTCTCGGAGCCTTCGCCGGCACCCGCTTGGCCTCGGCGGTCTTCCGTGACGGCATCGTCGTGTCCCCCGCCGCCGGCCGCTCCATCGAGGCCTACCTCAGCGAGGTGCTGCACGAGGAGGTCCGAGTCTCCCTCGCCATCGGCGCCCGGCGGGCCAACCGCAAGGCCGTGCTCGGCGTCCACGGGCGCGACGGCCGCCACCTCGGGTTCGCCAAGGTCGCCCACAGTGAGTTGGCCCGCCGTCTCGTGCGCGCGGAGGTCGCCACGCTCGAGCACCTCGCCGCCCGCCCGCTGACCGAGCTCGTCGTGCCGCGCGTGCTTCACGCGGGCACGTGGGAGGCCCACGAGGTCGTCGTCCTCGGTGCGCTGACGCCCGGTCCCCACCACAGTCGCGGTGCCCTGCCCGCGGCGGCGATGCGGCAACTGGCGGCGGTCGACGGCGAGGTGACCGAGACGATCCCCGCCAGCTCGTGGCTGCACCGGCTGCGACGGCGAGTGGCGTCGATCGCCACCGCGGACGGCGCCCGGCTGCTCTCGCTCGTCGACGCGACCCTTGAACGGCACGGCGCGACGGTGCTGCGCTTCGGCGCCTGGCACGGCGACTGGGGCTCGTGGAACATGGTGTGGTCGGGCACCCGGCCGCAGGTCTGGGACTGGGAGCGTTTTGACGTCGACGTCCCGATCGGCATGGACGCCGTGCACTTCACCGCCCATCCCTCGCTGCGGCAGGTCGGCCGCGCCGAGGCCGGGCGGGCAGCACTCCGGCGAGCGGCGACGCAGGCGCTCGCGGCCCTCGACGTACCCGAGGACGCGGCGCCCGCCGTCGTCGACTGCTACCTGCTCGAGATCGCCGCGCGCTTCGTCCGTGACGCGAGCGGGTCCGAGTCCGACCACGGAGAGACGTTGAACCCCGTCGCGCGCTGGCACCTCGACGTCATCGCCGACCGGCTCGGCGCACGCGCGGCTGGCCGGCGCAGCGCCGACCCGACCGCGCAGGAGGCGACGTGAGACTGCGGGAGCGCGCACCCGGCCGGGTCAAGGACGCCGGCCGCGCAGCGGCGGAGGCGCTCGGCCGGGCGTCGGCGCCGATGCGCATGCTGCCCCGCTTCCTCATCGTCGGCGCACAGCGCTGCGGCACCACGAGCCTGTACCGCATCCTCGCGCGGCACCCGCAGGTCGTCGCGCCCGCGTTCCACAAGGGCGTCCACTACTTCGACACCGCCGAGCGCTACCGCCGCGGGCTGTCCTGGTACCAGGGGCACTTCCCGGTACGCGCGCTGGCCGACCGCCGAGCCCTCGGTGGACCGGCGGTCACGGGCGAGGCCAGCCCGTACTACGTGTTCCACCCCCTCGCGCCGGCACGGATCGCACAGGCGCTGCCCGGCGTACGCCTCGTCCTGCTGCTGCGCGACCCCGTGGAGCGCGCCTTCTCCGCGCACAAGCAGGAGACCCATCGCGGCTTCGAGACCGAGCCGTTCGAGCGGGCCCTCGAGCTGGAGGACTCCCGCCTCGCCGGCGAGGAGGAACGGATGCTCGCCGACCCCGGATACCAGAGCTTCGCCCACCAGCACCACGCCTACCGCCGCCGCGGTCAGTACGCCGACCAGGTCGCCCGCCTCTACGAGCTCTTCGGCCGCGACCGGGTCCACGTCGCCATGACCGACGAGCTCTTCGCCGCCGACGGCGAGCGCTGGGACGCTCTCGTGCGCTTCCTCGGCATCGCCCCGTGGCGGCCCGAGCGCATGCAGCGGGCCAACGCCCGGCCGAGCGCTCCCATGGCGGCTTCGGTCCGGGCGCAGCTGGAGGCATCCTTCACCGCCTCGGACGAGGCGCTGACGACCCTGTTGGGTGAGGTGCCGGCGTGGCGTCGATGATGGGAGGCGGGGCGCGTCCCGGTCGCGCAGCGACGGCCGTACGCCGGGCGGAGCGAGGCCTCCCGCGCGAGACCGCCGGGCTGCGCAGGACGACGCAGGGCTGCCCGGTGGCGAACCCGGCTTCCTCGCGCGCCGCTGCGCCGCCTGCGGGCGGGGATGGCGGGCCGCGGGCGCGGCGCGGGCGTGGCCACGTCGTCGCGGGCGACTACACCGACCGCACGCTCGGCTCCTACGCCGCGTTCCTGCGTCGCCGGGCCGTGCTGGTCGTGCTGCTCGGGGCGGGCCTCGGCGGAGGTTACGCCGCGTCGCTGCCGCCGGCCTACGTCTCGAGCGTGTCGGTCGTCTCCGAGCCGATCCCCACCGTGGTCGGGACGACGCAGGCGGGCGTCGAACGCGTCCTCACCATCGACACCGACGCCGAGCTCGCGACCTCGGGCGCCGTCGTGGCCGAAGCGGCAGAGCTCAGCGGCTGGCCCGGCGGGGCGCAGGACCTCGCGCGCTCGGTGCGGGTCACCGCCGTGCCCAACTCTCGCGTGATGCGGATTCTCGTGACCGGCTCCGACCCCCGCCGCGCGTCGACGGCGGCGCAGGCGTTGGCCGAGGAGTTCCTGCGGCTGCGCGGCGAGGCCGCGACGCAGCGGCTCGAGGTCGGCCGCAAGGTCGTCAACGACCAGATCCAGGAGCTGCTGCGCCAGACCGCGGCGCGCCGGGCCGTGACGCGGCAACGGATCGGTCAGGACGCCGCGCTCCAGCCGGAACTGCGCGAGCTGCGCAGGCGCCTGCTGCGCTTCGGCGGCGAGGTGGGCGGCGGGTACGTCGCCGAGCCGGCCCGGGTGCCGCGCCGGCCGGTGCGGGAGAAGGCCATCGTGGCGACCGTGTCCGGGGCGCTGCTCGGTCTGCTTGCCGCTGTGGTCGTGGGGCAGTTGCGTGACGCGTCCGCGCACGAACGCGCGGTCACCGACGCGATCCGTCGGCCCCGCCGGCGCGTTCGGGGAAGGACCCGCTGAGGGCGGCGTCGCGGGAAGGCTCGCACCGCCGCCGTAGCGCTTCGGACGCCGGGGGTCGCACCGCGGGTCACGCGTGGACCGGTGCCCGCAGCACGGTCCGGCTCAGACGGGGGATTCCGCGTAGTACCGCGAGCGCACGTCCTCGGTCAGGTCGAGGACGCGGCCGATCTCGTCCTCGCGGAGGCGCGTGCGGTAGCTCCCGAGGGCCGCCCTGCTGTCCATGGGCTGGAAGGCTGTCCGGGACAGCCCGCCCTTGAGGCTCCACCGGAATCCGGTCGGTGTGGCGGAGCCGGCGCTCGTCGCCTTCTGCACGTGGGCCCGCGCAGCGTCGTGCCAGCGCAGCCCGAGGTCGGCGTAGAGCGAGCGAAAAGCCTCCACCGGGTCGGCCGCCAGGTCCTCGTGGCGGCGGACCAGCACGTGCCGGCGGGTCGCCGTGACCGCGGAGACGACGGTGTAGGCGGCGCGCCAGAGCACACAGCTGGTGGCGAGCCAGTCCGGGCTGCCGGCGAGGCGCTCGAGGTCCTCCCGCAGCGGCTCGAGGTGGTCGCGCATGAGCAGCGGCTGGGCCAGCAGCTCCGCGGGATCGACGGTCCAGCCCAGCGCCCGCCAGCTGCCGACGAAGGCGACGGGGTCGCGCACCAGGACGACCGCGCGCGTGCCGAGCCGGTCGGCGAACCACGCCACGGACATCGTCGCGTAGGGGTCGTCGAGCAGCGCGGCACGACGGCGCAGGCGCCCGGCGGTGAAGGCGGCGGTGTACTTCGCGGCGCGGGCGACGTCGTAGGGATCCCGGTTGGCGCGCAGCTCCCGGACCGGGTGGTAGCGCAGCGCGACGGTATCGGCGTACGCCCGGACCCATGGCCACTCGTTGTCCGGGCAGATGTACTGGAAGTAGTGCTCGACCTGGGCGTCGAGGACGCCGGGCGAGCGGCCGGGCGGGTGCGAGGGGTTGAGCGGCTCGTTGACGTAGACGACGTCACCGCTGGCCTCGAGCATCTTGCCGACCCAGCTCGTGCCGCTGCGCGGCAGGCCCGTCACGAGCACGGGGGCGCGGCTGCCCGTCACGACCATGATCCTCCGCAGGTGTCCCGGCGCGTCCTGCCGACGTCACCGCGTCCCAGGATAGTGACGCTGGGTGTCACCCGCCGCGGGCGGCGTTCGCACCTCGGCGAGACGGCCGCGGTCCGGCTGCGGCGCGGAGAGTGCTCGGCGCGCTCCGGTACCGTCGAACCGTCGACCCCGCAGCAACGGCCCGCTCGGCCGGAACGGAGCCCGATGGCCAGCGAGTCCGCACCCGACGGCGCCCCGACTTCGACGACGACGGACCCGGGTTCCGGCGGCATCCCCGTGCCCTCCCCGGACACCGCCGCGCCCGCCGACGCGCAGGACTGGCCCGACGTCAGCGTGGTGATCGCGACCCGGGACCGCATCGAGCTGCTGCGCAAGGCCGTCGACGCCGCGCTCGCCCAGGACTACCCCGGCGCGATCGAGGTCGTCGTGGTGTTCGACCGCAGCGAGCCGGTCCAGGAGCTGCACCGCTCGGACGCCAAGCGCCGGGTGCGGGTGATCGTCAACGACCGCAGCCCGGGGCTTGCCGGAGCGCGCAACAGCGGGATCCTCGCTGCCGCCGGTGACCTCGTCGCGTTCTGCGACGACGACGACTTCTGGCTCCCCCACAAGCTGCGCGTACAGGTCGAGGCCATGCGCCGCCTCAACGGGGTCGGAGCCGTCGCCGGCATTGAGATCCACTACGGCGACAAGGTGCGCTACCGCGTCCCGGAGACCGACCGCATCACCGTCGAGGCGCTCTCGCGCAGCCGCGTGACCGGCGCCCACCCGTCGACGTACGTCTTCCGGCGGAACCTGTTCCTCGGGAACGTCGGGCTCGTCGACGAGCAGCTGCCGCACGGCTACGGCGAGGACTATGACGTGCTGATGCGCATGGCGCGCGCCGGCACGATCGCGATGGTCCAGCTGCCACTCGTCGTCGTCCTGTGGCACAAGGGGTCCTACTTCTCCCGCCGCTGGGAGGCCATGGCCGAGGGGGTGGGCTACCTGCTGGAGAAGCACCCCGAGCTCGGCGCGGACCCCAGGGGGCGCGCCTGGATCGAGGGCCAGCGGGCGTTCGCCCTCGCGGCACTCGGTCAGCGGCGCGAGGCCGTGCGTGGCGCCCGGCGCGCGTTGAAGGCCAACCCGCGCGAGCCGCGTGGGGTGCTGGCCCTGCTCGTCGCCGCGCGGGTGCTGCCCGCGCACACCGTGATGAACGTCCTCAACGCCCGCGGCCGGGGTATCTGAGGCCCGTCCCGGCCACTGTCACCGGTGAGCGGGTCAGTCCCGGTAGCCGTACGCCCGCCGCAGCGGCGCCGTCACAAGCTCGACCACCCGACGCTGGCGCGCAGGCATCGACCGGCGCCACTCCTCGTCCAGACGCAGGGACACCTCGCCGACCTGGAACCGCATCGGGTTGCCCGCGACCGTGTGGTGCGGGTCGAGGGTCACGACACCGTCCTTGACGTGGGCGAGGTCGGCCTCGGAGGGCTGGATGCCGGCGAACTCCAGCACCTGGGTGAGGACCTCACGCGGGCGTGCCACGAGGTCCTCGTAGCGCACGACGTGCACGGGCACGCGCAAGGCCTGCAGGGCGTGGAAGAGGAGGTTGTACAGCGACCACCGCAGCGCCGAGGCCAGCACGCCGTAGCGCGGCATCTCCTTGGTGCCCGACGTCACCTCCGGGCGCACGACCGTCTTCGCCCAGGAGTAGGCGACCCCACGCGGGTCGCGCACGGAGATAACACAGCGCAGCCGGACCGAGGCCCGCCGGGCGAGGAACGCGTACGCCGGGTGCTTGCTCGAGTCGACCAGCAGCCGCGCCCCGTCGATCTCGACCGCCGTGCGGTAGAGCGCGTCCATGCGGCGCAGGAGCCGGTTGCGGCGCAGGCGGCGGGTCGTGTCCGGGAAGAAGGAGACGAGCGCGGGGAGGTTGCGGTTGCGGACGACGTCCTTGCGGTCGGTCACGGCGTCGGCCGGCTCGACCTCGGACCACCCGCCGAAGGCGTGCCGGCCGACTTCGGACCAGAACGCGCACTCGTCGAACTGGGCCCCGCAGCCGCAGCGCTCGTGGTCGCGCAGCCCGCGCTCCCACAGGTGCACGGTCTCTCCCAGCGCGGTCACGCCGGGCACCTGGCCGAGCATGCGCTCGAGTAGCGTCGAGCCGCTGCGCCCGAAGCCGCCGAGCATCAGCACGGTCGGCCCGCGTCCCGGCGTACGGCGGGCGACCGCGTCCGCCGTACGGCCGAAGCGCTCGACGGCGGCGGCGATGGCGGCGTCGTAGCCCGGATCCGGGGTGACCGTAAGCGACACCGGCTCGGCGAGCCCTTCCTCCACTGCCTCGGCGAGGGTCGCCGGCGAGTCGACGAGGCGGATCAGGCCCTGCTCGGCCAGGCGGCGGCAGAACGCGTGCTGGTGGTCGTCGACGACCTCGTCGAGGGCCGCCGTGCGGGGGATCACCACGGGGACGCGACCGAGGCGACGCGACTCCACGATGGACATCGGGCCGCCCTGGGAGATCACGACGGTGGCCGCGCCTATGAGCCGCTGCAGCTCCGCGTGGGCGAGGAAGGCGACGGCCAGCCCATGCCGGGGCGGCGTCGCGGTGCCGTACTGCACGACGCAGTCGACGCGGTCGGCGGCGCCCGAGGCGAGCCACTCCTCAACCCAGCCGATGAGGCGGTCGAAGCGGTGGTGGTCGGAACCCACGGTGACGACGACGAGCGGACGCTCGCCAGGCAGGTGCGCGGTGGGCAGCCCATCCACCGTGGCCGCGGGGACCGCCGACGTCGTGTCCGTCCCACTCACAGCAGCGTCCCCGTCACCTCGGCGCCGGCGTAGCCCGCGCGCTGCTCGGGCCACTGCACGCAGAACGCCGTGGCGATGTGCCGGCACAGTCGCCCCGTCATGGTGGTGTCCTCGATGCGGTCGTAGACCTCGAGGTAGAGCGTCGGGATGCCGAGCGCGCGGGCGACCAGGAAGAACGGCAGGGCGACGCCCGCACCGGTGGTGACGACGAGGCTCGGGCGCTCGCGCGGCACCACGCGTACGGCAAGCCAGGCGTTGCGCAGGAGGTTCGGGACGTTGCGCGTCGTGGGGTGGAAGGCGTGGATCACCTTCTCCCCGGCCAGGTGCGACCGTGAGTCCGCCTTGTCGAACGTGACCCACGTCCGGTCGTGGGTCCCCCACCAGTTCCGCAGCGCGACCAGCTGGGCCAGGTGACCACCGGTCGAGGCCACGAGCATCAGCCGCTGCGGACCCGCGGCGGCGCCGGGGGCGTCGGCCGCCCCGGTGGCGGGGGATGCGCTTCTGCGCGTGAGCCTTCTGCGCGTGAGCACGGACCACTCCTCGACCAGCACGACCACGGACAGTTCACGGATCCGGCGTCGCGAGGCGGTCAGCGGAGTCGCCGTGGCGGCCGCGGACGCCATGTGACCAGCCGACGCCGTACGGTCTCCAGCGTAGACGTCCGGCGAGGGGCACCCGGCGCGCCGCGGTCCGTGCAGCCCGATCGGAGGCATACTGCACGCTTCGGTCCCGGGCACGCGGAGCCAGACCGTATCCTCGTCACGGCGGTGTGGGCCGCCTCGGGGGAAGTGAGCGCGCCCCGTCCTCGTCACGGAAGGGCTCGAACACGTGCAGATGGCTGGAGACCACCGCGCCGGGATTCTGGGCACGGCACTGCGGCGGCGATGGCGCATCGTGGCCGCCGCTGCGGCACTCGGCCTGCTTCTCGGCACGGCACTCGCGCTCGGCTCGACTGCCGGCCACCGGTCGACCGCGACCATCTTCCTCAACCCGCTCGTCGGCAACCCCTACTCCCCCGAGACCGCGCCCGGGCGCCAGGACCGGCTCACCGCCTTCGAGACCGAGGCCGCGCTCGTCCGGACCGAGGTGGTCGGCAGTGCTGCGGCGGAGGCCACCGGCGGCGCCATTGCGCCCGACGCCTACCGCGACGTCGACGTCACCGTGCCCTCCAACAGCCAGGTGCTCCGGATCGCCTACACCGCCCCGGACCCGCAGGTGGCCCAGCGTGGGGCGCAGGCCTTCGCCGAGGCCTACCTCCAGGAGCGCGAGAACAAGGCGGAGCAGACCGCCGAGCGCGAGGCAGCGAGGCTGCAGAGGCAGGTCGACGCGACGGCGAAGTCCCTGAACGAGGCGAGCGAGGCGCTCAAGGCCACCGACGAGGGCGACGCGAGCCGGCTGCTTCTCCAGCAGCAGGTGACCGTCTACGCCAACGAGATCGCCTCGCTGCAGTTCCAGATCTCCGAGGCGCGCACCGGCTCGGTGGTGGCGGGCGACGTCATCACGCCGGCGGAAACCGCGAGCTCGGCCGGGCTGCACCCCGCGCTGAAGCTCGGCGCCGGCCTGCTTGCCGGGCTCGTCGTCGGCCTCGGCGTCGCGCTGTGGCGCGAGCGCAATGACGACCGGCTGCACTCGCCCGTCGACGTCACCGACCTCGGTGTGGGGCCGGTCCTCACCGTCGTCCCGACGCGGTCGGGTGCGTCGCTGGACGAGCCCGCGGGCGAGCCGCTGCGCGTCCTGCGCACCGCGGTCCTCGCGGAGGTGCCCGCTGACGGGGCGGCGGGATGCGTCGTCGCTCTCGGCGCCGTCGAGCCCAGCCTCGACGCCGCCTGCGTCGGTCTCGCCGCGGGACTGGCCGGCTCGGTCGAGCGCACCGGACGACGGGTGGTCCTCGTCGTCGCGGACCCGGATGCGGCGCGCGGGGCCGGCTGGGCTCACGAGGGCAAGGGCCTGTCCGACGTGCTGATGAGCGCCCGGGCCCGGCGCAGCATCCCCGCCCCCACCGAGGCGCTCGTGGAGCACCGCCCCGGCCTGCTCGTCCTCGCGCCCGGCACCGCCGCGGCGGAGGCCCGCGACCTCTACCAGGGCGAGGTGCTGCGCGCGGAGCTCGACCGACTGCGCTCCATCTGCGATCTCGTGGTCGTCGCCGCCCCGGCCGTCAGCACCTCGGTCGGACAGGCTCTCGCCATGGCCTCGGACGCCACGGTCCTCGTGGCCGGGCTGCAGCGGACACGACACGATGACCTGCTCGACGCCGAGGGGGGCCTGGACATGCGTCACGTCCGCGTGCTGGGTGTCGCGTTGCTCGAGCCCGCCCCGGCGCGTACGGCCGGACGCGCGCGGCCGGAGGCCATGAGCACGACGACCGGCGTGCCGGCGCCCAGCGCGGGCAGCGGCTCCGCAGTCCGGCCCCGGGGGCCGGGCTCCGCCACGGCAGCCTCCACCACGACTGGTGGGGCCGTCCCGGCTCCCGGTCAGGCATCCGACGTGGACCACGCCGCAGCGGTCGGCGAGGCGGGCACCGTGCAGGCCGCCGGCGGGGCACGGCGCGCCTGACGTGGTCCACCCGAACGACTCGGGAACCTCGATCCCGATACGCGGGACGGATCCCGGAGTGGGCCACGACGCGACCGTAGGCAGGACCATGGCGGGCATTGCCCGTGGTGGAACGGCGGGCATCGCCGGTGCCGCGGTCAGCGCGGTGGTGAACTTCGCGCTGGTCATCGTCATCACCCGGTTCTGGGCGACCGAGGACGCGGGCGCGCTGTTCGCCACCACGTCGCTGTTCCTGCTTGCGGTCGCCCTGGTGGAGCTCGGCGTCGACCAGGGCTTCGTCCGCTACATCGCGTGGTTCCGGGCCCGCCGCGAGCACGCCCGGGTGCCGGCCGTTCTCCTCGCGGGGTTCGTGCCGGTGGGGCTCGCGAGCCTCGTCGCAGCGGCCGTCGCGATTGCACTCGCCGGTCCGGCGGCGCGCCTCGTCGGCAGCCACGACCCCGACATGGTGGCCGACATGCTCCGCGTGCTCGCGCTGGGCGTCCCGGTCGCGGTCTTCTACGACCTCCTGCTCGCGGCGACCCGCGGCTACGGCACCATGCGCTCCACCGTGGTGTACGAGCGGTTGCTGCGCCCCGTCGTACAGCTCGCGAGTGTCTGCGCCGCCGCGGCGGCGGGCGTCGGACCGATCGGCCTGACCGTCGCGTGGGTGGCGCCGTATGCGGCGGCGCTGGCCGGTGCGGTGTTCGCGTTCCGCCAGGTCCACCACCGCCATGCCCGCGGGGCGGCTGCCGGGCCCGACCGGCCCGCGGATGCCGTCAGCGACCTGACCCGTGCGGACGACACCCCGGGTGAGGCCGACCTGCCCGTCGTCGACGCCGACGCGATCGGACGGCCGCCGGCCCGCCCTCGCCACCGCCGCCGTTCCAGCGCGCCGCTGCGCGCGGTCGCCGCCGACTTCTGGCGGTTCACCGCGGCGCGTGGCCTGGCGCGGGTCTTCCAGGTCGGGTTGCAGCGCCTCGACATCGTGCTCGTCGCGGCGCTGCGAGGGCCCAAGGATGCCGCCATCTACACCGCCGCGACGCGCTTCCTCGCCGTCGGCCAGACGGCGATGCAGAGCGCCCAGCAGGTGCTCCAGCCTCGGCTGGCCGCGCTCCTCGCCGTCCACGACACCGCCGCGACGTCCGCGGTGTTCCGCACCAGCACGGCGTGGTTCGTCGCGATGTCCTGGCCGGTCTACCTCATCAGCGCCGTCTTCGCACCGGTGCTGCTCTCGGCCTTCGGCTCCAGCTACCAGGAGGCGTCGTCGGCCCTGGTCGTGCTGTGCCTGGCCATGCTCGTGGCCACGGCTGCGGGGCCGGTCGACGTCGTGCTGGTCATGGCGGGCAAGAGCGCCGCGCAGCTGGTCAACACCGCAGCCGCCCTCGCGCTCGACATCGTCTTGTGCCTCATCCTCGTCCCCCGTTACGGCGCCCTCGGCGCGGCGCTCGCGTGGACCGCGGCGATCCTCATGCGTAACGCGCTCAGCGTCGTGCAGGTGCGCTCGAACCTCGGCATGGACGCCCGCAGTCCCGCCCTCGCCAAGGTCGTCGGGGCTGCGCTGGTGACCGCAGGCCTGCTGCCGTGGCTCGTCTCGCTGATCCTCCCCGGCCTCACGGGCCTTGTGGTGGGCTTGCTCGTCGCCACGTCCGCCTTCGGCGCGGTCCTGTGGCGGCTGCGCACCGCCATCGGTCTGGACGCGTTTGCCACGCTCGTACGACGCCGCCCGGGCTCCTCCGTCCCCGCAGGAAGTCGCTCATGACCTCAGCCCACGACCCGACCGTGACCCCCGCTCCGTCGGGGGGTCCACCGGCGCCCTCGACCGGGGCCGGCACCGCAGCGTGGGACCACGGGCTGCTCGCGACCGTACCCTCCTACGCTCCGGGGCCCGTCCTGCTGGCGGAGGTTTGCCGCGCCGTTCGAGGGCTCGCCCCGACGGCCCTGGCGACCCGGCGTGGCGAACCCGGGGACGCCGTCGTGTTCCCCGTCCCGCCCGATGTCGCGCACAGCGCGATGACGGCCGGATGGCTCGCCGTCGCGGATCCGGAAGGCGCGCCGGTGGCCGCCGCCCGCGTCACCGGCGCGAACGCCGGCGAGGACGGCACCTTCTGCCTGGAAGGCCACCTCGTCGCGACGGCCCCGCAGGAGCGTCCCGACCTCACCGGACGGGTCGTGGTCCCCACCGCGGACCCGCTTGACCGCGCCCAGATCGCCGCTGCCCTGTCCGTGCACGGCCCGATCACGTTGCTGGCTCTCGAGGGCCCGCGCGCTGACGGCGGCCCCCCACCGGCCGTGACGCGGCGCGGCCTGCGGGCGAGCGCCCGTCGGCTGGCCGGCGAGCTGCACCGGGACGTGGACGTGGTCGCGGTCCCGAGCCCCCGCTACGGCGACTACCGCGACTCCGAGTGGGGCCTGCGGATCGCGACGGCGTGCGGTGCCCGCGCCGTCGTGCTGCCCGACCGGCCCTCGAGCGCGGCGGCGGGCCCGGAGGTGCTCGCCGCGTCGGACTTCGCCTACGACACCGGCAGTGGGCAGTGGGTCCTCGCCGCTGCGGGGGAGCAGGTGCGCCGGGCGCCGGCCGGGCCGGCTCGGGCAGGCATGCTCGCCGAGGGTGACGCGCCGGCGTGGCTGTGGCCCCCGGAGTCGGTCGACGCGCTGACCGCATGGCGCCCGCCACGGCACCGCCGCGGGCTCGTCGTGCTGTTCACCGGGCTGTCGGGATCGGGCAAGTCCACGCTCGCCCGGGCGTTCGTGTCGGCGATCGAGGAGGAGGGCGCGCGCACGGTCACGTTGCTCGACGGCGACGTCGTACGCCGGATGCTCTCGGCCGGGCTAGGCTTCTCCCGCGCCGACCGCGATCTCAACGTGCTGCGCATCGGGTTCGTCGCTGCGCAGATCGCGCGTCACGGAGGCCTCGCCGTCGCGGCGCCGATCGCACCGTTCCGGGATACTCGGGACGAGGTCCGGCGCATGGTCGAGGAGCACGGCGACCTGGTCGTCGTACACATCTCGACGCCGCTGGAGGAGTGCGAGCGGCGCGACCGGAAGGGCCTGTACGCGCGGGCCCGCGCCGGCGAGATCCCGGACTTCACCGGCATCTCCAGTCCCTACGAGCCACCGGAGGACGCCGCCCTGGCGGTCGACACCACGTCCATCAGCGTCGCCGACGGCGCGGCGCGCGTGCTCGACGTCCTCCGCCGTGGTGGGTGGCTTACACCGCAGGAACCGGCTCGGTCGCCTCGGTAAGGGGACGGGTCCGTGCCGTCGTGTACCTGAACGCATTGCCCCTTGTATGCGAATACGGCTATACATTCCGGCGACATGTTCGGAAGGCCCACGGGAGGCCTCGCCTCTCGCAGGGTTGTGAGGTGAGGCACGACCGGGGCCCACATCCCCGAAGGGACCGGCCTCGTGCACCCCCTCCTGCACAAGACCGCCCGTGCCCGCACACGGCGTACCTCTCCGCTCCGTACCCCCACTACCCTCCTGCTCGCGGTTCTCTGCATGATCGGCGCCACGTCTGCGACCGTGGCCGTCGGTGACTCGACGGCGACCGTGGCGGGCGACCTGAACCGCACCGGCGTCACTGCGGCCGACGACGCCTACACCGTCGACTCGCTGCCCGGCCGTGAGACCGGTGACTTCCTGAAGATCGCCGTCGGTACGGCGAATGGCGACCGCAAGCGCGGCTACCTGCGCTTCCTGGCCGGGCCCGCACCCGAGGGCAGCACGGTCGAGCTCGTCCTCGACGTCATCGGCGGCGACGGCGGCCTCATCGAGGTCCGTCAGACGGCGACCGACTGGCAGGAGGAGACGCTCACCGCCGGGAACGCCCCGTCCCTCGGGGTGGTGCTGGGCTCCGCCAGGGCACCCGTCGGCGACGGGCGTGTGGTGGTCAAGCTAGGGACGCACAACCGCACGGGCGGCGTCTGGAGCTTCGCGCTCGTCCGCAACGCGACGACGACCGGCATCGTCCGCTTCTCCTCGGAGGAGGACGACGCCGGCGGCGATCCGCTGCTGCGGGTGGCCGACTCCGCCTCAACCCCGAGCCCGGAGTGCAAGGTCTCCCGCAAGCTGGTTCCGAGCTGCGGCGCCTGGTTCGGCGTCAGCGCGGTCCCCCTCGGTAACGAGACCTACGAGGATGCCTTCGACGACTTCGAGCGGCAGGCCCAGCGCCCGATGGACATCGTGCACTACTACGCCACGGGCCAGCGCACGATGTTTCCCACCCGCGAGATGAGGGCCCGGGCGAACGAGCCCGGCCGGAACCGTCTGCTGTTCGTCAACTGGCGCCCGATCGGGCTGACCTGGCGCCAGGTGGCCAACGGCGCCGCCGACGACTACCTGCGCGACCTCGCGACCCACATCCGCACGACGTTCCCGGAGCCGTTCTTCCTCTCCATCAACGCGGAGATGGAGGACGAGGTTCGCACGAACCCCGACTCCGGCAAGACCGCATCGGACTTCCGCGCGTTCTTCCGTCACGTGGTGTCGATGCTGCGGGCCAACGGCGCGGACAACGTCGTGACCTCGGTGGTGTACGTGGGTGCTCCGCACTGGGGCGACAAGCCGTGGTTCGAGACGCTCTATCCCGGCGACGACGTCGTCGACTGGATCGGTGAGGACCCGTACGCCTTCGGCAAGCCTCCGATCTGGCTGTCGGACTACGCCGGCATGGTCAACCGCAAGCAGAACCCCGCCTGGTCGACCTGGCCAGGGTTCTACTCGTGGGCGCGCAACGAGCACCCCGGCAAGCCCGTCATGCTGGCCGAGTGGGGCGTCGACGAGTCCAGTCAGTACCCCGGGTTCAAGGCCAACTTCTTCCGCGAGGCACCGAGCCAGCTCGACGACTTCCCGGCGATCAAGGCGCTCGTGTACTGGAACGCCCCGGACGCCGGCGTCGTCGGCACGACTCGGATCGACTCGTCCGCCGGGTCTCTGGCGGCATTCCGGGAGTTCGCCGCCTCGCCGTACCTCACCCGCGCGGGCGCAGCGCACCTGCGCTGACCCTCCTGCACCGCCACACCGGCCCGCCACGCAGCTG
>JALYMU010000235.1 GCA_030773595.1 Actinomycetota bacterium
GATTCCCGGAGCGGCCCTCCATCGTTCGTGCCAGCAGCGTCAGCGGCGGGCCAGCGCCGACGCGCACTTCTTCAGGTCCACCTTGGCCTGCTGGCCGCGGTCGACGACAACCGCCGTGCGCTCGTGCACGGTCCCGTCCGGACCGGCGCACGTGAGCGTCCAGCTCTCGACCAGGCCGCCCACGACCTGGTCCGGACCCGCGCCGTACGCCGCCGCGGTGACGTCGTACGTCGGGGTGACCGAGGCGAAGTTGATGACCCGCAGCACGTACGTGCCGGGCTCCGGCGCCTCCAGCACCGCCGTCTCCTTCTCGAGCAGGAAGTTGCCCGAGGACGCGACGCGCGTCAGCGTGCCGTCGGCGGCCTTGCGGTAGACCTCGAGGTCGAGGTCGTCCGGCGTCGGCCAGTCCAGGTCGACCTGGAGCAGGGCCTGGTCCGGCGCGGTGAGGGTGAACTCGTGGTCGACGTGGCCCACGACCGGCGTCGGCGCCACGCCGCTGAAGGTCTGGGACTGCGTCGGCTCGGTGGCCGTCGTCTTCAGCCGCCGCTCCATGACGATCGGCCGCGTCGACGGGTTGACGTGCCACTCGTAGCGGCCGGTCGACGGGACGGTCATCGTCGTGGCGAGCCGGTCCTCGAAGGCGATGGCCTCGCCCGTGCCGGTCGCCGACTCCACGGGCGAGGTCAGCGTGGCGAAGCGCTTCTCGAGGTTGAGCGTCGCCCCTGCCGGAGCCTTGCCCGCGATGACCGAGTGCATCGCCGTGGCGGCGGCGTTCTCCAGCGCCACGAGGTAGGCCTCGCGGTTGCCCTTCCCGGCGTAGTCGCCGTCGCCGAGGTAGTGGTCCACGACCCGGTTGTACGGCGGGTGGAACTCCTCGCCGATCTCGAAGGTGAAGCCGAGGCCGCCGGTCGCGTAGTAGGACCAGTCCTCCGTCGTACCCGTGGTGTCGTAGAGCTGGAATGACTTCTGGTTGGTGTAGCCGTTGTTCGCCGACATCCGGGCACCCAGGTCCGCGTAGGCCGGCTCGTCGGGGGTGTCACCGGCGGAGCGGATGCCCGGCGGGCGCAGCACGAGGTTGCTGAACGTGTGGTTCGAGATGAGCGTCGTCACCTGGCGGGAGGAGACGAGGTCGCGGACGTTGCGCGTCTCGGGCTCGCTGAAGGGAGCCTCACCGCGGTACGTCGGGTCCTCGGGGGTGTAGCTGGCGCCCGGCCCGCCCCAGAATCCGCCGTAGTTGCGGTTCAGGTCGACGCCGAGGCCGAATCCCCCCTGGCTCTTCGCCGCGGCGCACGCGCCCTCGGGGCTGGAGGTCACGCCGTCGGCGGGCCGGCAGTTCTTGCGCTTGTAGGCGTTGCCCGGCGTACCGAGGATCGACACGGTGCCGCCGTCGTCGGCCTCGCGGAGGTCGAGCAGGGCGCCGTCGGCGAACGACGTGACGTAGCCGTCCGGGTTCACGACGGGCACGACGATGACACGGGCGGAACGCAGCAGGTTCGTGATGCGCTCGTCGGTGCCGAAGTTCTTCGTGAGGTCGAAGGCGAACTCGATGGCGTGCTCACCGCCCGGCCACTCACGGACGTGGTGCAGGCCCATGATGAGGAAGACCGGCTTGCCGTCCTTGGCTGCGGCGTTCTCGGTGATCTCGACGCCACGGACGGTGCGGCCCTCGAGTGTCTTGTGGGGCAGCGCGATCGGCTTGACCAGGTTCGGGTAGGCGGCGGCCAGCCGGTCGAGGTCGGCGTTGTAGTCCGCGAGGGAGCGGTAGCTGTCCCGTCCGCTGGGCAGCGGGGAGGTCTCGACGCTCGCGGCGTAGGCCGCGCTCGCCTGGTTGCTGCGGGCCCACGCGACACCGAGGTCCTCGATCTCGACGGAGTAGTCGAGTCCGGCGTCGCGCAGGACGTTCGCGTCTCCGGCTCCGTGCAGGACGACCTCGACGAAGCGGGGGCCACCGTGCTCGGTGAGGTCGAGCCCCAGCGAGGTGAGCAGGTCTCGGTCGGCCCACGACGGGGTCGAGACACGGACGAGCTGCGCAGCGGGAGCGGTGTCCTCGGCGGCGCTCGGCGTCACGCTGAGCGCGGCCATGGCGAGCGCGACGCTCGCGACCGCGGCGGTACGGCGGGGCAGCGACGAGCGGGACGTCGCACGCGGGCGCGCCAGGGCGTCCTGGATCACAGGCACCTCCGGACGGGCAGTGGCGGGCTCTCCGCCACCGGGGATGACGGGAGTGTGCGGTCTCGGACCCGTTGCTGACTAGTCATTCCAGGCTAGTTCTTGTGCTCGCAACTCGAATTCGTCCGCGTTTGTCCCAGTTCGCCGTCCTGGGTGCGTGGCTGCGGGGGATCATTTCCGGGCCGGTCTAGTCCCTCCGGCCGATCGGCCCCATCCGGGCCGGGTGGACCGAACGGATGACCCGCGCTCGTCCGTAACGGCAGGATCCGGCCACAACGGCTCGCCGCGCTGCGCGTGGCCCTAGGTTCTGGCACGACCTCGGCGACCACAGCTACGGAGGACTCGTGTCGAGCCGAACCACTCTTGCCTGCGTCGCTGCCCTGGCGGCGGCACTGCTCACCCCTGCCGCGGCGGAGGCCGGTGTGTCCACGCGAGCGGACCGCGCCACCGCAGCCACCGCCGCGACCGGCGTCTCCCGCCCGGCCGTACCCGTGCCGCTGCGGGCAGGGCCCGCCGGCGCGCCCACCCTCGTGGGCTCGACCACGGGTGACGTCGGCGCCGCCGCGGCGACCTTCCAGGTGACCTACACCGGCTTCACGCCGGAGGCCAAGGCCGCCTTCCAGCGCGCCGTCAACCTCTGGGCGTCGAAGCTCAACTCGCCGGTGCCCATCACCGTCAAGGCGAGCTTCGAGCCGCTCGGCGAGGGCGTCCTCGGTTCGGCGGGCCCGACGAACATCTGGCGCGACTTCGCCGGTGCGCCGCGCGCAGGGACGTGGTACGTCGACGCGATCGCCAACAAGCGCGCGGGTCGCCAGCTGGACCCCTCGCCTGACATCGTGGCGCGCTTCAGCAGCAACTTCACCAACTGGCACTTCGGTACGGCGGCCGCACCGGCCGGCAAGTACGACTTCACGTCGGTCGTCATGCACGAGCTCGGGCACGGCATCGGGTTCCTCGGGGCGGGCAACGTCGCCAACGGCACGGGGACGGTGCGTGTCGCCGGGATGCCCGTCTCGTACGACCGGTACACCGAGACCGGCGTCGACAAAAAGCTGCTGAGCTTCGCGGACAACTCCAGCGCGCTGGCCACGGCCCTCAAGAGCGGCAACGTGTGGTTCGACAGCACACGCGTCCGCAACGCCAACGGGTCGAAGCGGGCGAAGCTATACGCGCCTGGGACATGGCAGCCGGGGAGCAGCTACTCCCACCTGGACGAGACGACCTACCCGCCGGGTACGGCGCATTCGCTGATGACCCCGCGGCTCGGCGCCGCGGAGACCATCCGCGAGCCCGGGGCGATCTCGCGCGCGATCCTGCTCGATCTCGGCTGGTAATCCGTAGCACCCGGTCTGCCCCGCGACGGCCCCTCGTCACATACCGACGAGGGGCCGTCGCTGTGTGTCATACCGAACGATTTCTTAGACTTTTCTCCCTTCCGCCAACCAATCCGCCAGAGCCGCGGGCGCGAAGAGGGGTCACGGGCTGCTGCACATCCACCAGGGCGCCGAGGCACGCCACGAGTGCCCGACCGTCCGCCGGGACACCAACCGCGACTTCCGCCTCAACACCGCGGAGGCCGTGCCGGACTACGGCCCCATCAAGGTGTCGCTGACCACCTCCGGTGACACCAGCCCGGCCAGCGGCCTCGCGGTCACCCGCTTCGCCACGACGCCGATGGGCAAGCTGGCCTACCACCGCGACGTCACGGTCGGTGACACGCTGGCTGCGGCGATCGCCCGTGGCGAGGGTGTCGTCGTCGTCCACGGCAAGGACTACAATCGCAACGGCAAGTACGACTTCGAGGGCGCCGGCAGGAGCGAGCTCGAGCCCACGCTCCCGGCCGAGGCGACCCACCCGGTCGTGTGCGGGCGGCTTCGCTGACCGTCTTAACTGAACGCGGAAGTGCCCCGGCCTCTGGTGACGCCGGAGCACTTCCGCGTTGCCGGACAAGGTGGGCTGACTTGTCCGTGAACGCCGTCTCTCGTTGCACCGTGACGACGGATCGGCGAGACGGCGCGGGCCTGTCCGCGCGAATCGACGCAGGCGGACGACTGGACGATCGAGCGCTCGCGACCGCGAACGACCTCGGCTCGTCAGCGTTCTTGACACGGCGTGCCACGGCCAGGTGGGAGTCCCACGTTCAAGCGGAACTCTGAGCCGGCTTTCTTGGTCGTCCTCCGACGGCCTGTAGACGGCCTGGACGCTCCGCTCCGCGGTGGCCGGTTCGCTCCGCCATCGAACAAGGCCCCCCGCCAACGCGGTGAACCGTCGACGAGTGCCCGCTGACCAGGACGCGTTCTCACGACACACGGTGTTGGCGTCCAAGCAGCTGACGGCCCGAGCACGGTGACGACGAGACGTACGGGCTCGGTTGGCTCCCGCAAGCCCGGCAGGGCAACACGCCGCTACTCGAGCGGGGGCCTTCCGTGTCTCTGCCGGGTCCCAGTGGTTCGCCGCCAGGTACGCCGTCGTCTCGGCGTAACGCCGTTGGGTCCACGCCTCCACCACGTCCCTCTCAACCCGTCATCACCACGGCGCCGGGAGCCTCGAGGGGGCGGTGAGGTGTGGTCCGGCAGGACTAGGACGAGTGATTCGATCAGGCCATGTCGCCCTTCCCCCCGTGCAGGGACACTGAATAAGCAGCAGACGCAAAGTCGGCAGGACGTCCATCGGCCCCCACGTTTCTCCCCCCGCGCTGGGTTCCGACGTCTACGCTCGGTCGATCCGATCCCTCACTGGTTAGGTGGGCCCACGATGCGAGGACGACGGACAGCGGTGGTGGCGGCCGGCGCGGCATGCGCCTTGGGCGTAGGTGCGACGGTGGCCGTAGCGGCAATCCCCGGAACTGACGGAGTGATTCATGGCTGCTACTCGAACGCCAAGGGAACGTTGCGTGTGATCGACGACGCCTCAAACTGTGCTACCGGCGAGACCAGATTGACATGGAACCAAAAAGGGCAGCCTGGGCCACAGGGTCCGCAGGGCGAGCCAGGCCCCGCAGGAGGTAAAGCGCCGGGACGGGTCATCAAAATGGTCGACAACATGACCTTGACCGCCTACGGGCAGCCGGGGTCATACAAGCGATCGTCGATCATAGCGGATACGTCTGATTGCAGCAGACTGACCGAGTACTACACTGTCGTCGGTCTGACGCCTGCGCAGGGCGTACCTATGGGTATTGACGTCACGCTGCTGGCCATGCTACCAGGAAGCAATCTTGAAGACTCGCACGTCGGCGCTTATGAACCGTCTCCCGAGCGAATTTCGGGCGGGCGGTACACCGTTGTTCCGCCGTCCTCACTTCTGCGCCTGCAGAACTACAACGATATCGATCTCACCGTAAGCGCGTGGCTGTGGTGCGAGGGTGGTCAGGTGTCGCAGACGTGACACGACATAGGTGGTAGGGGCCTCAGGGTCGGAGCAATCCTCGTCTGGTGCCGCAGGACGAGCACCCGCCCACACCTGCTGAGCGTGCACGCGGCTGCGGTGCTCGACCGCCTCGTTGCCGCCTCGCCCGTCGTCCGGTTGCAGCTCCCCCGCGGCAACCCGTGAGCGGGTAGTGCCGCTCACAGCCGAGGAGTGCGCGCGCTCCTCGACGCCATGCCGGAGCGGAACTGGGCGATGGTCATCGCCCAGGCCGGGCTCGGACTCCGCATCGGCGAACTGGTGGGACTCGCGCGGAGGACGTCGACTGCCTGTGTCGGACCGTCCGGGTTGAGTGGCAGATCTCACCGAGGGCGCGACGCGGAGACCGCCCAAGATGCCAAGCTCACGGCGTTCGGTGCGGCTGACGGACGTCGTCGCGTGCGCTCCGACGGCGAGGTGGGCGTAGCCGTCGTCGTTGAAGTCAGCCCGGACCTCCGCGTCGTTGAAGTCAGCCCGGACCTCCGCCGACCTCTCTGTCGGCGCCGCGGGCCGACGCCTCCGCTGACATCTTCATCCCGACCCGCGATTCAGTATCGGCGCGTCTGACGCCCGCGCACTTGAAGCACCACCCGCAAGCAAGCTCAGCGCAGCAGCGACAGACACCACGTAGATTCTCCGCAGCTCGTCCTCCGCGGGTGCAGGACTTTGAAGGCAACGGCTACCGCGCCCCCGTGTCCTCCCGTCCTAGTCCCGTGGCTACGCGTGCACCATGACAAGAAGCTGTCAGGAAGCGCAGCTCCAGCTGACTAGTCACCGCTAGACAGGGAGGAGCCTCCCCGGGCGCTCCTGGACTAGCCGCTGACCACGCGCCCGCGCCAAACAAGATCCCAAGCCGCGCTGCGGTCAAGGTCAGCAGGTCGTGTAGCCCGCACTGCTGCCAGTGTAGTCGCACGAATCGATGGCCGTGCCGTTGGCGTTGCGCAGGCGCACCTTCTCGTCGCCGGAGTTATTCCAGACGTGCCAGCCCATGCCCCAGTACCGCTTCGTTGAGGTGTTCGACCCCGTGCCGGTGTACACGTAGATCGATGCGCCGGGCTCGACCGTGGTCTTGGGGAATGTGTAGACGTGGTTGGCGGTGTCCCGCAACGTCCACCCGGTGATGGTCCGTGCCGTCGAGGCGGTGTTCTTGACGCGGACCCACTCGCCGTTGAGGCTCGAGTTGTCCTTGGTGTCGGTGCCCGGCGAGTTGTACTGGACCTTCGTGATCTGCATGGCCGGTGCGGCTTCCGCGGGGGAGACCATGCCGAGCGGGATTGCGACGGTGGCGGTGAGGGCCAGGGTTCGAGCGAGCATGGTGACTCCAGGGTTGTGAGCGGTGAGTCCTGCGGGATGGTCAGAGCGCGCGCGGCGGAACGTTCAGTGTCTTCTCGCCGCAGGTGCCGGAGAGCAGGGACGTGAGCTTCGACTTCTCCGCCGAGTTGATCGTCAGCCGCCACCGGTACTTCACGGCGACCCAGTGGATCGCGTACGTGCAGTGGACCGAGGTCTTCGGCGGTAACCACTCAGCGGGATCCCGGTCGCTCTTGGATGAGTTGACGTTGTCGGTGACGGCGTCGAGGGACCAGGCGTAACCAAGGTCGTTAGCGAACTTCTCCCGGTTGGTGGAGGTCCAGTTCCGGGCGCCCGACTGCCACGCCTCCTTGAGAGCGACGACGTGGTCGATGTCGACGTCGGAGGGGTTGGTCCACGTGGCGCCGTCGTACCAGGACACCCATTGACCGTTCGACACGGTGCACCCAGAGCCGACCGTCGGGGTCACCTTGGACTCCGCGATCAAGACCTCCTCGCGTGCGTTGCAGGAGTCACCGTCGGCGTCGGTCCAGTGTTTGAACTTCGCTCGGTCATACGTGGAGGAACGGGCCTCGGCGGCGACGGTGACCCGGGCGAGCAGGTCGCGAGCTGTGATCGTCTCGGCAGCCGTGGCTGCACCAGACGACGCCGGCACAGCAGCAGTCAGCGGCAGCGCCAGCGTCGCCAGCGCGATGGTGATCGTCCTAAGTCGCATGTGTCCCCCGTTCGGCTCTGTACGGACACGGTGCGGAACGAAGCGGTCGCTGTCCGGCAGACCGGCGAAGATGAGCCGAACGGACCAGTCTCGGCTGGCTCGCTCGTCCCACAAGGGCTGGCCATAGTGGGTGATAGGCACGAGACCCCAGCGGGCGTAGGCAGGGGCACAGGAGGGCGCAGTTGTCCCGGCTTGTGCCGCGCCGGAAGGCCACGATGTCTGTTGCCGCGAGGAAGGCACAGACACGTGCTGGGGCACCTCGCCACCCACACGGCGGCGCGAGCCCCTGGAGTGGTGTAGCTCGGGGGCCTGAGCGGCGAGGTCGTGTTGGTCCCGGACGGTGAGGGGCCACCGCGTGAGGCTTCGGCGAGATCCAATCGCGGAAGGAGGACTCACACGATGGCCCTGGAATCGGTCATCCCGACCGCGGGAGCGGGTCGGCGCCATCATCGTCGCGGCTGACGACACCTACCTCGCGCTGTTCACCTCGCCGCCTTCGCAGGGCTCCGGTTGGGCGAGATCGCCGCCGTCCAAGTCGCTGACGTCAAGCACTCCTGCGACACGGGCTTGTGCGGCCACACTGAGGGCAGACGCCAGCATCGCCCAGAAGAGCCCGAGAATCACCGAGGGTAACGTAATTGGTACTTAAAGCTCCCGCGAACACCCGACACCAAGGCGACAGCCGCGGTCGACCCAGCTTTCCTTTGCAGAATTGCGG
>JALYMU010000236.1 GCA_030773595.1 Actinomycetota bacterium
GAGCGGGGTTGGGGCGGGGCTCGGCTGGGGGGTTGCGGCTCGGCCGGGGCTCGGCCGCGGTTCGCGCGGGGTTGCGGCTCGGCGCTTGCCGTGGCCGGGGCCGCACGCGTCGCGGCGCCCGGACCCACCACACCATGATCGTGTGCAGCTCCACCCACAGCGAGCGCAAATCCCTCATGATCATCGGAGTCGGAGTCGGGGGCGGGGTGGCGCGGCCGCCGGTGGGCGCGAGATCGCGCGGGCTCGGACGGGCGACGCTCCGACGACCGAAGGCGGGCTCAGGCGGGCGTCTTGGACGGAGTGACGCGATGCGCGTCGAAGACGCCCTCCACCGCACGCACGGCCTTGAGCACGTGCCCGAGGTGCTTCGGATCGCCCATCTCGAAGGTGAACCGGGACACCGCCACGCGGTCACGCGTCGTCGTCACAGAGGCGGACAGGATGTTGACGTGCTGGTCGCTTAGGACCCGCGTGATGTCCGAGAGCAACCGGGATCGGTCGAGCGCCTCGACCTGGATGGCGACGAGGAAGACCGACGAGGCGGTCGGGGACCACTCGACGGCGAGCATCCGGTCCTGGTCCGAGGTGAGCGCGTCGATGTTGACGCAGTCGCTGCGATGGATCGAGACCCCGTTGCCGCGGGTGACGAAGCCGACGATCGGGTCCCCGGGGACCGGCGTACAGCAGCGGGCCAGCTTGACCCACACGTCCGAGGCTCCGACGACGACGACTCCGGGATCTCCGGCCGGGCGGGCCCGGCCGCGGCTTTCCCGGCGCCGCGGGACCGTGGCCTCGGCGAGGTCCTCCACCGCACCTTCGGCCCCGCCGAGGGACTTGACCAGCCGCTCGACGACCGTTTGCGCGCTCACGTGACCCTCGCCGACGGCGGCGTAGAGCGCGGAGATGTCGGGGTAGCGCATCTCCGAGGCGAGAGCCGTCAGGGACTCGCTGGAGAGGAGGCGCTGCAGGGGCAGTCCCTGCTTGCGCATGGCGCGGGCGATGGCGTCCTTGCCTTGCTCGATCGCCTCCTCGCGGCGCTCCTTGGAGAACCACTGGCGGATTTTGTTGCGCGCACGCGGCGAGGCGACGAAGGTGAGCCAGTCCCGAGACGGTCCCGCGCCTTGGGCCTTGGAGGTGAAGACCTCGACGAGGTCGCCGTTCCCGAGCTTGCTCTCCAGCGGCACGAGCCGGCCGTTGACCCGCGCACCGATGCAGCGATGGCCGACCTCGGTGTGCACCGCGTAGGCGAAGTCGACCGGTGTCGCGCCCGAAGGCAGCGCGATGACGTCGCCGCGCGGGGTGAAGACGAAGACCTCGGACGCGGAGAGGTCGAAGCGCAGGGATTCGAGGAACTCCCCCGGGTCCTCCGTCTCCTTCTGCCAGTCCAGCAGCTGGCGCAGCCACGCCATGTCGTTGCCGTCGGAGCGGTCCAGCGCGGGGGACGCGCTCGCTGCGGGCCCGCGCGAGCCTTCGTCCTTGTACTTCCAGTGGGCGGCGATGCCGTACTCCGCGCGCCGGTGCATCGCGAACGTCCGGATCTGGAGCTCGACCGGCTTGCCGTCCGGCCCGATCACGGTCGTGTGCAGGGACTGGTACATGTTGAACTTCGGCATCGCGATGTAGTCCTTGAACCGCCCCGGCACCGGGTTCCACCGCGCGTGGATGCTCCCGAGCGCCGCGTAGCAGTCGCGGACCGTGTCGACCAGGACCCGGATGCCGACCAGGTCATAGATGTCGGTGAAGTCGCGGCCCCGCACGATCATCTTCTGGTAGATCGAATAGTAGTGCTTGGGCCGTCCGGTCACCGTGGCCTTGATCTTCGCGTCACGCAGGTCGGTCGTGACCTGGTCGATGACGCCGGCGAGGTACTCGTCCCGGGACGGAGCGCGGTCGGCCACGAGCCGCACGATCTCGTCGTACATCTTGGGATAGAGGGTCGCGAAGGAGAGGTCCTCGAGCTCCCACTTGATCGTGTTCATCCCGAGGCGGTGGGCGAGCGGCGCGTAGATCTCCAGCGTCTCGCGCGCCTTGCGCTCGGCCGAGGCCTGCGACACGTATTTCCACGTCCGGGCGTTGTGCAGACGGTCGGCGAGCTTGATGACGAGCACGCGGATGTCCCGTGCCATCGCCACGACCATCTTGCGCACGGTCTCGGCCTGGGCAGCCTGGCCGTACTTCACCTTGTCGAGCTTGGTGACCCCGTCGACCAGCGCCGCGATCTCGTCGCCGAAGTCGGCGCGGAGCATGTCGAGGGTGTAGTCGGTGTCTTCGACGGTGTCGTGCAGCAGCGCCGCGCACAGGGTTGGCGTCGTCATGCCGAGCTCGGCGAGGATCGTCGCGACGGCAAGCGGGTGGGTGATGTAGGGGTCGCCGCTCTTGCGCAGCTGACCGCGATGGCAGCGCTCGGCGACGTCGTACGCGCGGGCGAGGACGCTGACGTCCGCCTTCGGGTGGGTTGCGCGGACTGTCGCGAACAGCGGCTCGAGGACGGGGTTGCTCTGCGGGGCCCTGGCGCCCATGCGCGCGATGCGGGCCCGGACTCGCCGCGCCGTTGCCGTGCCGTCCGAGGTCGCGGAGGAGCGCGGGGCCGGTGTGGGAGCCGCCGCTGTCCCGGCACCAGTCGCCGCTGTCCCGGCGGTCGTCGCCGCGCGGGCGGGCGTTGGTCTGGTCGAACCAGGCGCAGCCTCCGGCTCGCGGTCGAGGTCGACCGCCGTGCGTGCCTCTTCGGCCATGCGTGGTCCTCCCGCTGCCGACGCCGTCCTTGGAGTCTACGGACTGCGTCGAGGGAACGAGTCCAGCGCCGGAGCGGCACGCGACTCCGACGCATGGTGCAAGGCGGTTGCGTGCGCGGGTCCTCGTGCTCCCGTCCTGGGAACACTTCGGCACGGGCCTGGGCCGACGACGGGACCGGGCTGCGTCAGACGGTCAGCAGGGAGTGCACCTCGACACCCGGCAGGGCTGAGCGCCCCGGCAGGAAGCCAAGCTCCATCAGCACGGACACTCCCACCACGGAACCGCCCGCTCGTCCGATCAGGTCCAGCGTGGCGGCGATGGTGCCGCCGGTCGCGAGCACGTCGTCCACGATGAGGACCCGGTCCCCCCGCGCGAAGGCGTCGGCGTGAATCTCGAGCTCGGCCTCGCCGTACTCCAACGAGTAGGCGATCGCGAGCGTCCGTCCCGGGAGCTTCCCCTTCTTCCGGATCGGGACGAAGCCGGCACCGAAGTGGTAGGCCACCGGGGCAGCGAGGATGAAGCCCCGCGCCTCGATGCCCACCACCTTGTCGACGGTCCCCCGCCCCCACTGCGCGACCACGGCGTCCACCGCGGTCGCGAAGGCGACATGGTCGGCCAGCAGCGGGGTGATGTCCTTGAACGTGATGCCGGGCTTGGGATAGTCGGGGACGTCCCGAATGCGTGACGACAGCACCTGGCGCAGGTCGAGGCGCCCGTGCGGGTCTCGTCCGTGCGGGTCTGGTCCGTGCGAGTCCCGCCCGTGCGAGTCTGGCCCGTGCGCGTCGGCTCCACGCCGCGTCGACCCGGGCCCCGGGGCAGTCAGCGCTTTCGCTTTCCGCTGGGTCGGCCCGCCGACCGTCGCTGTGGTTGCTGGCGCGGGCCCCGGCGTGGCGCGCCGGAGCCGTTGCTGGTGGGGACGGTCGCCGCCGCCGACGGCTCGGATTCCTCGCTGTCCGCTGCCTGCTCACCGTCGAGGGTCAGCACGGCCGTCGCTCCGCCGCTCGGCGCGGCTGCGGCACCCGACCCGGTGGCCATCGGGCGGCGCCGCGCGGACGTGCCCTGGCCGCCCGGACCGGACCCGCGCTCACCGCGGCGCCGTGACTGCACGCGCTTGGCCAGCGCGCGCATCTCCGGCTGACGCTCCTTCAGGTCCGCCAGGAGCGGCGTGGCGATGAAGATGGAGGAGTAGGTGCCGGCAGCGATACCGACGAACAGCGCCAGTGCGAGGTCCTCCAACGTGCCGGCACCGAGCAGTCCCGCACCGACGAAGAGCAGCGCCGCGACCGGGAGCAGGGCGACCACAGAGGTGTTGATCGACCTGACCAGGGTCTGGTTGACGGCGAGGTTGGCCGCCTCGCTGTAGGTCATCCGGGCGCCGCCGGCGAGGCCGTCGGTGTTCTCACGGACCTTGTCGAACACGACGACCGTGTCGTACAGCGAGTAGCCCAGGATCGTGAGAAGGCCGATGATCGTCGCAGGAGTAACCTCGAAGCCCGCGAGGGCGTAGATGCCAACCGTGATGAAAACGTCGTGGAACAGCGCGACGATTGCGGCGGCGGCCATGCGCCATTCACGGAAGTACGCCCAGATGAAGATCACGACGCCGATCAGGAAGACGACGAGCGCCCGCAGGGCCTTGCCCGTGATGTTCTGACCCCAGCTGGGTCCGATCACGGACGTGGAGATGGACGCGGCGTCGACACCGCAGGCGCGAGCGAGCGACTCACGCACCGCCTGGGTGCGTTGCTCGGGCAGGTCCGCGGTCTGGACCCGCAGCGTGCCGCCGCCGATGAGCTGGACCTTCGCATCCGAGGCGATGCCCTCGACACCACGCGCCTCGGAGACCGAGCACTGGGCATTGGGCACGCGGAACTCCGCGCCACCGGTGAACTCGATGCCGCGCTCCGGCGTGCGGAACACGAGTGCGAGCAGGCAGATCAGGAACAGCGCCGCGGACACGGCGTACCACGTCCGGCGTCGACCGACGAAGTCGATGGAGACATCGCCGCGGTAGAGCCTCGAGCCGAGGTCTCCCAGGCGCGACATCAGGCCTCCCCAGGTGTGGTCAGGCCGCGCGTGGCCATCGCCGGCCGCGCAACGGGTGCAGGTGCTTGCCCCCCGAGCCGTCTCGGGTCGAGTCCGGACATCGGGTGTCCGGAGGAGAAGAAGCGCGTGCGGGACAGAAGGGTCACCAGCGGCTTGGTGAACAGGAACACCACCACGATGTCGATCAGAGTCGTCAGGCCGAGCGTGAAGGCGAAGCCGCGGACGTTGCCGACCGAGAGGATGTAGAGGACGACCGCCGCGAGCAGCGACACGAAGTCCGCCGCGAGGATGGTCCGCCGCGCCCGGGTCCACCCCACCTCGACCGCCGTCCGCAGCGTGCGACCGTCGCGCACCTCGTCGCGCAGCCGCTCGAAGTAGACGATGAACGAGTCCGCCGTGATCCCGATGGCGACGATCAGGCCCGCCACGCCGGCGAGGCTGAGCCGGAAGCCGATCCACCATCCCAGCAGGGTCACCGTGGCATAGGTCAACACGGCGGCGACGAGCAGGCTGAAGATGCTGACGAGACCGAGGCCGCGGTAGTAGACGAGCGTGTAGACGACCACGAGGCCGAGACCGAGGGCACCGGCGACCAGTCCTGCCGAGAGCTGGTCACCGCCGATGGCGGCCGACACCTCCTCGACCGAACCCGGCGTGAAGGACAGCGGCAGCGCGCCGAACTGCAGCACCCGCTGGAGGTCCTGCGCCTGGGCCTGGGAGAAGTTGCCGGTGATCTGCGCCTCACCGCCGGGGATGGCCTCGTTGATCGTCGGAGCGGAGACGACTCCGCCGTCGAGGACGATCGCCACGGCGTTCTGCGGTGGCGGCAGGCTCGTCACCCGCCCGGTGATGTCGGCGAACTTGCGCTTGCCCTCGCCGGTGAAGGTCAGGTTGACCTGCCACTCGCCGGTCGACACGCCCTGCTGGGTCTGCCCGATGCCGGCCGTCGCGCTCTTCACGTCCGTGCCGACGAGCTCGGCCTTGGCGAGGATGTACTTCGCGGCGCCGTCCCGGTCGCAGGAGACGATCACCTTGCCCGGGTCGTCGTCCTGGCCGCCCCGGCGTGCCTCGTCCTCGGAGCAGTCGAGCCTGTCGAAGGCTGCGCGCACCTGCGCCGGGATGTCACCGGCCTGCGACGGCGGAGAGGTCGCCTGCGCCTCCGCGGTGGGTCCAGGTGCCTTCGCAGGCGTCGGCTCGGGCGTGGACTGCGGCTTGGACTTGGGCGTCGTCGTCGGGGCGGCCACGAGAGCCGGCGGGACGGCCCGGCTGTCCGTGGTCTGCGCAGGCTCCGGGGTGGCGCCCGGCGTGCCCGCCTTCACGGTGCCCTTCGGCCTGGGCTTGGGGCTCGTGGTCGCGCCTGGGGTCGGGCTCGCCGTCGGCGGCGGCAGTGGTGTGCCCGGACCGATCTCGAGGACCTGGCGGAACTGCAGCTCGGCGGTCTGACGGACCCGGTCGAGGATCTCCTTGTTGCCCTTGCCAGGGACCGAGACGGTGATCGTCTGGTTGGCCCCGCTGCCCTGAGCCGCAACCTCGGACTCGGCGACGCCGAAGCTGTCCACCCGCTGGCGGATGATCTCCACTGCTTGAGCGATGGTGGCGTCGGTGACCTTGCCGGCGGCCGTGGGACGTGGCTGCAGGATGATGCTCGTGCCGCCCTCAAGGTCGAGGCCCAGCCGCGGAGTGAACTTCTCGCGCAGCGACACGTTCTCGCCGCCCAGCCGGTCCGGGGCGATTACCGGGATGAGCACGAACGTCAGGGCGATCAGCGCGAGGAACGCCGCAAGGGCGCGACCAGGCCTGGAGCCTTTCGCAGGTGGAGCCACGTCGTCGTCTTCCTCCTGTACGCCTCGGCGCTACGCGCACCGACGGCATGCCGCCCGACGAGAACTACATCGTGGCGGTCCGACAATTTCCGTCCTACGGCCCCTCCGCCACGGACGCGATGCCCGGTGGGTTCCGGCGACCTGCGAGCAGTATCCCTGACGGCGCGGACTCGTGCCTGGACCCTCGTCGTTCCGACGGGCGTCTCAGCGGACAGGTCAATCAAGACTGGCGTCGGCGTTGCGGCCCGGAGTGTCACGGGGCTCAACCCGGCGCGGTCCCGCCCTCCCCGTCCGTCCGCGCCGACGGGTCGCCGGAAGCGTCAGCCTCGCCCTCGATGCGCGCGACGGCGGCCTTGGCCCAACGCATCGGCGCCGCGCCGGGGGCCGTCTCGAGGACTACCGCGTCGTCCTCCACCGCCGTCACGGTCGCGAACAACCCCGACGTCGTCATCACCCGCTGCCCGGGCGCAAGCCTGCTCTGCAGCTCCAGCGCCTCACGCTGACGCTGCCGCACGGGTCGGATCATGAAGAAATACAGCACGACGGGAATGAACAGGAGGGGCAACAAGCCCGAGAGGTTCTCCACCGCGTGCCGGCCCTTCCTCGCGCGGACCTGCAGACCCGCAAGTCCTCCCGACGCAACGGCCGCCTGCGCGGCCTCGCGGGAGTCTAGGGAGGGGGCGCGCGACCGACAACGACGTCGGTCGGCGCGTCGCCCGGAAAGCTCGGTGCGACGACATCCGACCCGCCTCCGGCGACGCCCCCGTCGTACGGCTGCATGTCGCGCCACGGACCCCAATGGAGATCTTTCAGGCGCCGCGGGCCGCGCTCCCGCCTCCCTGCCGGAACTCGTCGCCCGTGCCGTCCCCCAGCTCGGTGACGCCCTCGAACAGCACGGGGGTCAGGCCTCGTGGCGGGACGAGTCCCATGTGGCTCCATGCCGACGGCGTCGCGACGCGTCCGCGGGGCGTGCGCGCCAGCATCCCGGCCCGGACCAGGAAGGGCTCGGCGACCTCCTCGACCGTCTCGGTCTCCTCGCCCACGGCTACCGCCAAGGTGGACAGCCCGACCGGTCCGCCACCGAACCGGCGCAGCAACGCGTCGAGCACCGCCCGGTCCAGGCGGTCGAGACCGGACTCGTCCACGTCGTAGAGCGCAAGTGCGGCGGAGGCAGCGTTGCGCGAGACGCGACCATCCCCCCGGACCTGGGCGTAGTCCCGGACGCGGCGCAGCAGCCGGTTCGCGATCCGCGGAGTCCCGCGGCTGCGTCCGGCGATCTCGGCGGCGCCGTCGGGATGGAGCTCGACCTCCAGCAGCCTCGCGGATCGCGTCAGGACCTGCTCGAGCTCCGCAGGCGTGTAGAAGTCCATGTGGCCGGTGAAGCCGAACCGGTCGCGCAGTGGGCCGGGCAGCAGTCCCGCCCGGGTGGTGGCGCCGACGAGGGTGAACGGTGCCACGTCGAGCGGGATCGCTGTCGCGCCGGGACCCTTGCCGACGATCACGTCGACCCGGAAGTCCTCCATGGCGACGTAGAGCATCTCCTCCGCCGGACGTGCCATGCGGTGGATCTCGTCGAGAAAGAGGACCTCTCCCTCGCTGAGTGAGCTCAGGATCGCTGCGAGGTCGCCGGCATGCTGGATGGCGGGGCCCGAGGTCAGCCGAAGCGGTGCCGCGAGCTCACTGGCGATGATCATGGCGAGAGTGGTCTTGCCGAGACCGGGTGGACCCGAGAGCAGGACGTGGTCCGGCGGTCGGCCCCTGCCCTTCGCGGCGTCGAGGACCAGGGAGAGCTGCTCGCGGACCCGGTGCTGGCCGACGAACTCGGCCAGCCGTCGGGGCCTCAGCGCGCTCTCGACGGCGGTGTCGTCGATGCCGGCGGACGCGTCGACCATGCGTACGTCGGGCAGTGCGGCGTCTGCCGGGTCACCGGGCCGGTCGACGCTCATGCGCGGCTGAGGCTGCGTAGGGCAGCTCGCAGCAGCCCCGCCACGTCCGGCTGCCCACCGCCGGCGACGACGGCGTCCGCTTCGGGCGCGACCGCCTCGACAGCGTCGTCGGCCTCGCGCACGGACCAACCCAGGCCCAGCAGCGCGCCGTGGAGCTGATCGCGCCAGCCCGAGGCGGCGGCGGGAACGGGCGCGGCTGGGGCGGCGGCCATCGGCGGGCCGATCCGGTCACGCAGCTCGAGGACGATGCGCGCCGCCCCCTTGCGGCCGATCCCGGGCACCTGGGTCAGCGCCGTCAGGTCCTCCGCGGCGACAGCGCGGCGCAGCGCGTCGGGCGTGTGGACGGCGAGCATCGCCTGGGCCAGCCGCGGCCCCACTCCGGAGGCCGTCTGGAGCACCTCGAACACCCGTCGCTCGTCGTCGTCGGCGAACCCGTAGAGGGTCAGGGACTCCTCGCGCACCACAAGTGAGGTCACGAGGCGTGCGGGCTCGCCGACGCGCAGCGCGGCGAGCGTCGCGGGCGTGCACTGGACCGCTAGCCCGACCCCCCCGACCTCGACCACGGCGCCGTCCGGAGCCAGGGCCGACACGCGACCCGCCACCGAGGCGATCATCGAGCCCCCCTTCCCGTCGCCGCCACGGCGGCCGACAGTCGCAGCTGGGCGGCCCCGCGCCACACGTGGCACACCGCGAGGGCGAGGGCGTCCGCCGCGTCGGCGGGACGCGGCGGCTCCGCCAGCCGCAGCACGCGCGCGACCATCGTCGCGACCTGGGCCTTGTCCGCGCGGCCGTTCCCGGTCACCGCAGCCTTGACCTCGCTCGGCGTGTGTAAGGCGACCGGCAGCCCGCGCCGGGCGGCAGCGGTGATCGCCACCGCGCTGGCCTGAGCGGTGCCCATCACGGTGCGCACGTTGTGCTGGCTGAACACCCGCTCGACCGCGACCGCGTCGGGAGCGTGCTCGTCAAGCCATTGCTCGATCCCGCGCTCCACGGCGCACAGGCGCGCGCCGATGTCGGCACCGGCCGGTGTGCGGACGACGCCGACGGCCACCAGACGCGGCGGGGCCCCGGGGCGGCCTTCGACCACGCCGATGCCGCACCGGGTCAGCCCCGGGTCGACGCCGAGCACGAGCACGCGAGTTCCTTCCCATACGAACGTCCGTTCGGTCGTCACGCTACCGGCAGCCACCGACGGAACGGTGCATCGACACACCAGCACGCGGCTGCTCGATGACGTGCCGGAGATTCCTCACCCGGAACTGTCGGACCACGGTGGCAGGCTGACTCTCATGCGCACGGGGATCCTGCCGCCCTACCTGCTCGAACGGCTCGCCGCCGACGACGAGCCGCTGGTCGCCCAGTCGGCGCACGCGTCGCTGCCGGTCGACACCGCGACCCGTGGCCGACGTGCGGCGGGGGCGAGGGTCCTCCGAGCCACTGGACGCGCGCTGACCCGCGCGGTCCACGACGCGCAGGGCGGCACGGTCCTGCCGGGCCGGCTGGTCCGCGCCGAGGCGACCCACCGAGCGGCGACGCCGCAGCCGACGAGACCTACGACGGGATCGGCGTCACCGACGAGCTGTTCCGCGGTGTCTACGGACGCGACTCCCTCGACGCGCGTGCGGGCACCGTGGTTGCCTCCGTGCACTACGGGCAGCGCTACGACAACGCGTTCTGGGAGGGCGCGCAGATGGTCCTGGTCAACGGTGACGGCGTCGTGCTGGGGCGGTTCTCGCGATCCGTGACGGTCATCGCCCACGAGCTGACGCACGGCGTGACGCAGTACGCCGCCGGGCTGGCCTACGACAGGCAGTCCGGCGCGCTCAACGAGTCCGTCTCCGACGTCTTCGCCGTGCTGGCCGAGCAACGGCTGCTGGGCCAGGACGCCGCCGAAGCCACGTGGCTGGTCGGCGCGGAGCTGTTCCTGCCGGGTGTCGACGCCCGAGCACTGCGCTCGCTCGCCGCACCGGGGACTGCCTACGACGACCCCCGGCTGCGCCACGACCCGCAGCCAGGGCACATGCGGGACTACGTGGACACGGCCGAGGACGACGGCGGGGTCCACATCAACTCGGGCATCCCCAACCGCGCGTTGCGGTCGCCAGGCGCCTCGGCGGTCCGGCCTGGGAGCACGCGGGCGCCGTCTGGTACGACACGCTCGTGTCGCCAGGACTCCCACCGGACGTCGACTTCGCCGGCTTCGCCGCCCGCACCGTCACCGCCGCCCACGCCCGCGACGCCAGCGGCGTCCTCGAGGACGCCGTCCGCGCCGGTTGGCAGCACGTGGGGCTGGAGGTCTAGTGCGGATCTCGGTCGTGCGCTCGGGCGGCGTCACCGGGTTGCGGCGCCACGGGTTCGTGGACACCGACACGAGGGAGGACCGCTCCGAGCGGCACGGGCAGGCGGACGCTGCGTTGGCCGAGCTGGCGCACCGCACCCCCGCAATCACCGCGCCTCCCTCGGGCGCGGACCGGAGGACCTACGTCCTGGACATCGACGGGCATCGCACGGAGGTCGGCGAGCACGCGCTGACCGGTGCGCTGCGCGACCTCGTCGACCGGGTCCTCGATGTCGGCGCGGCAGGCGGCGGGCTCAGCCCACGGCCTCCATGATGTCGTCGCTGACGTCGTAGTTGGCGTAGACGTTCTGCACGTCGTCGCTGTCCTCCAGTGCGTCGATCATCCGGAAGACCTTACGTGCCGCCTCCTCGTCGAGGGGCACGCTGACGCTGGGGAGGAAGGTGGGGTCCGCGGAGTCGTAGTCGATGCCGGCCTCCTGCAGCGCCGTGCGCACGGCGACGAGGTCGCTTGCCTCGGTCACGATCTCGAACGCCTCGCCGAGGTCGTTGACCTCCTCGACGCCCGCGTCAAGGACCGCCATCAGGACGTCGTCCTCGGCGAGGGAGCCGGTCTTCGGCACCACGATGAGGCCCTTGCGGTTGAACAGGTACGCCACCGACCCCGGGTCGGCCATCGAGCCGCCGTTGCGCGTCATTGCGACGCGCACGTCAGATGCGGCGCGGTTGCGGTTGTCCGTGAGGCACTCGATGAGCACCGCGACGCCGTTGGCGCCGTAGCCTTCATACATGATCGTCTGGTAGTCCGCGCCACCGGCCTCGGCGCCCGAGCCGCGCTTCACCGCCCGGTCGATGTTGTCGTTCGGGACCGACGCCTTCTTCGCCTTCTGCATCGCGTCGAACAGCGTCGGGTTGCCCGCCGGGTCACCGCCTCCGGTGCGCGCGGCGACCTCGACGTTCTTGATGAGCTTGGCGAAGAGCTTGCCGCGCTTGGCGTCGATCACGGCCTTCTTGTGCTTCGTGGTCGCCCACTTGGAGTGGCCACTCATGAGTGCTCCTTCACCATCGTCACGAAGAGTCCGTGCACGCGCGCGTCACCCGTCAGCTCCGGGTGGAACGCGGTGGCCAGCAAGGACCCCTGGCGGACGGCCACGATCCTACCGGCGGCCGGTCCCCCCTCGACCCGCGACAGCACCTGGACCGACTCGGCCGTGGACTCCACCCACGGTGCGCGGATGAAGACGGCGTGGACGGGCCCGTCATCGAGGCCGTTCACGTCGAGGTCGGTCTCGAACGAGTCCACCTGACGGCCGAAGGCGTTGCGCCGCACCACGACGTCCATCCCGCCGATCGTGCGCTGGTCCGGCGTACCGTCGACCACGTCGTTGGCGAGCAAGATCATCCCGGCGCACGATCCGTAGGCGGGCATGCCGTCGGCCACGGCCTTCTGCAGCGGCTCGAGCAGGTCGAAGGCCACGGCGAGCTTCGACATCGTCGTGGACTCACCACCGGGGAGGACCAGGCCGTCGACCGCGGCGAGCTCGGCCGGCCGGCGGACGGGCACCGCGCGCGCACCCGAGGCCTCCAACGCCGCGACGTGCTCCCGGACGTCCCCCTGCAGCGCCAGCACACCGATGAGCGGCGTCTTCACCCGACTCCTTCGCCTCGTCCCTGCGGCCTCGGCTCGTCCCGGCCGTCACCCGCGTCGCTCCTGCAGCCACATCGTAGGTGGGGTCCGGCGCGCCGCTCATCCCCGCGCACTCCCTCCGTGTGCCCCCCGCAGGTCGGGACGCTGTGCACGCCGCCACTCGCGGGACACCCATGCCCAGGGACACCGCCCGCCGTCCGCAGCGACCGCCACGCCGCCCCCCGCCGCGGGGTGCCCTCACGCGAGGTCCCTCACGCCTCGCGGCTGACCCTGCCCAGCAGCTCCGGGGACCACCGCTCGAGCCATCCGCCCCCGAACCAGGCGCCGCACCACGCCCCGAGCAAGCCGTACGCCGGGCCGGCCACGACCAGAAGCGGCAGGCCGACGGTCCAGCCCTGCACGACGGCGACGGTGAGCACGACGACCGGGGCGCACAACACCGGCACCGCGGCGAGCGAGACCAACAGCATGACGCCGGACAGGCACCGCTGACCGGGGGACGCGGCGGAGAAGGCGTTCGTCGGGCGCTCGGGCAGGTGCGCGGGCACGGCCATGCTGACGCCGTCGGCAGCGGCGAGCGACACTCCGAGCAGCGCCGCGGCGAGGCTGAATGCGGCGACGGTCGAGACGATGTTGCGGCTGACCGCGAGCGACACGACGGCCCCGACGAGCAGCACGGGCGCGACGAGGACCGCGGTGGCGAGATGGCGACCGTGCAGCTCCCGGCGCGAGTCACGCGCGCTCCCGGCCGTGGCGTGGTTGGTCCACCACGAGGACCCGTCGAGCCCGAACTGGTTGCCGTTCTGCAACGCCAGCATCATCGCGAGCAGGCACAGGGTGAACGGGATCACCGGAGCCGCCGACTTGCCCACGGTGACGAGGAACAGCAGCGGGATCGACATCGCGGCGATGACCGTGCTGAGCCATCCGGCCTTGCGCCGCGGGTCACGCCATGCGTAGCGCAGGTCCTTGCCGGCGACCGCGCCGACCCTGCCGGTGGACATCACCCGCTCGACCAGGCCGCCCCGCCCCGCGCGGCGGGTCCGGCTCGGTCCGGCGGCAGGCGTCACGAGCACGCGGCGCAGCGCGAGGTGCCACAGCACCAGCACGGCGACCAGGACGGCGGCGAGGAGGACCAGAAGCAGCAGTCCGCGGAAGGACCGACCCGTGCTCACGTCGTGGACTGCGTGCGCCGCCCAGGCCGGGGGCAACCACCGCATCGCGTCGGCCACGGTCGAGACCATGTGGGCGTCGTCGTGACCGAGGACGCGACGGCTCCCGATGTTGAGGAGCTGTACGGCGCTCACGCCGACGACGCCAGCAACGACGCCGAGGTCCGCACCCCGCCTGCTGCGGAGCAGGCCGGACAGGACCGTCACGACGAGCCGGGCCAGCGCCAGGCACAGGGCCACGACGAGGACCGCCGCAGCGACCGCGACGACGGTGCCGACCGGGCCGGAGGCGGCACCGAGGGCAGCCCCGAGCACCACGAGGACGGTCATCATCGGTCCCAGGCCGATCGCCGACGCCGCGAATAGGCCCGTCAGGAGCTGGCCCGCGCGCAGCGGGAAGACAGCGAAGCGGGCCGGGTCGAGCGTCTCGTCGAGGCCGAACCCGAGGACGGGCACGAAGAGCCACGCGAGTACGGCGCTGCTGAACACGACCACGGCGACGTCCCGGGACGTCGCCGGCTGGAAGGCCGCGAAGGTGAGCATCAGGGTGAGCCCGGCGGCGACCGGCACGGCCAGGACAGCGCTGAGCAGCAGCCCGAGCAGGCGACCGGTGTCGCCGCGCAAGGTGCCGCGCAGCAGGCGCAAGTTTCAGCCCGACGAAGCGGCGGACCACGACAGGCTCCCCGTCCCGACCTCGCGGGCGTCCACCGACGCGAGGAACGCCTCCTCGAGCGTCCTCCCCCGGCGTACGTCGTCCAGGCGACCCTGCGCCACGACGTGCCCGCGGTGCATCACGGCCACGTGGTCGCACAGCTTCTCGACCAGCTCCATGACGTGGCTGGAGAACACGACGGTGGCACCGGAGGCGGCGTAGCTGGTCAGAATCGCGCGCACGACGCGGGCGGACGCGGGGTCCACGCCTTCGAAGGGCTCGTCGAGGAAGAGCACCCGCGGCGCGTGCAGCAGCGCCGCTGCCAGCGCGATCTTCTTGCGCATGCCGGTGCTGTAGTCGACGACGAGCACACCCGCCGCGGACTCCAGGTCGAGGACGTGCAGCAGCTCCGCGGCGCGCGCGTGGACGACGTCGGCGGGCATGTCGCGCAGCGCGCCGGTGTAGTGCAGCAGCTCCCGCCCGGTCAGCCGCTCGAAGAGCCGCAGGCCTTCGGGCAGTACGCCGATCCGCCGCTTGGCGGCCACCGGGTCGTCCCAGACGTCGTGGCCCTCGACCCAGACGGTGCCGAAGTCGGGTCGCAGCAGGGCCGGTGGCCATGAGCAGCGTCGTGGTCTTTCCGGCGCCGTTCGGCCCGACGAGTCCGAAGAAGCTGCCGGCCGGCACGTCGAGGGAGACATCGGCGACGGCGAGCGTCTGCCCCGAACGGCTTGTGCAGGCCACGGACGCGCAGTCCCATGACGTCCTCACCGGCCTGCGCACGAGCTGAAAGCGGCGCTGTCACGGCTCCCCCACTCCCCCGGGCGTTGCAGGGAGCGGACGCTAACACCACCCGGGAGCGGGCGGCGCGCCGGGCGACTCGTGTCACCCGGAAGTCCGGACGTCGCCGCCGGACCCGCCCGGCGTCGCCGGCTACCCCCTGCTACGCGGTGCTACGCGGTGCTACGCCGTGCTACGCCGTGACGGTCACCAGCCTCGACCGGCGTAGCGCTGGTCGGCGGGAAGCGTCTCGATGTTGATGCCGACCATGGGCTGGCCGAGGCCACGGGAGACCTTGGCGATGACGTCCGGGTCGTCGTAGAAGGTCGTCGCCTTGACGATCGCCTCGGCCCGCTTGGCCGGGTCGCCGGACTTGAAGATGCCCGAGCCGACGAAGACGCCCTCCGCGCCGAGCTGCATCATCATCGCCGCGTCGGCGGGCGTCGCGATGCCACCGGCGGTGAACAGCACCACGGGCAGCTTGCCGGTCTCGGCGATCTCCTTGACCAGCTCGTACGGCGCGCGCAGCTCCTTGGCCGCGACGAACAGCTCCGTCTCGTCCATGCGCGTGAGCGAGCGGAGATCGCCGCGGATCTGGCGCATGTGCCGGGTCGCCTCGACGACGTTGCCCGTGCCGGCCTCGCCCTTGGAACGGATCATGGCCGCGCCCTCGGCGATGCGGCGCAGGGCCTCGCCGAGGTTCGTCGCGCCGCAGACGAAGGGCACGGTGAACGCCCACTTGTCGATGTGGTGCACCTCGTCGGCGGGCGTGAGCACCTCGGACTCGTCGACGTAGTCGACGCCGAGGGACTGGAGGACCTGGGCCTCGACAAAGTGGCCGATGCGCGCCTTCGCCATCACGGGGATGGAGACGGTGGAGATGATCCCCTCAACCATGTCGGGGTCACTCATCCGCGCCACGCCGCCGTCCTTGCGGATGTCGGCCGGCACCCGCTCCAGGGCCATGACGGCGACCGCGCCGGCGTCCTCGGCGATCTTGGCCTGCTCCGGCGTGACGACGTCCATGATGACGCCGCCCTTGAGCATCTCGGCCATGCCGCGCTTGACCCGCGCGGTCCCGACGCTGGACCGACCCTCGGGGGCGACCGGGCTCTCAGGGCTGTTGCTGGACACGGGAAACCTCACTGGCACGGCGACAGGAAGAGCCGGCGGGTCACCGGCACCCCAAGTCTAGGCCCGCCCGCAGGCGGTCGCCGCCGACTTCGCGGTGTGCTCCCCCACATCGCCACCCTGTCACCGCACCAGCGTCACCGGGAGGTCGTCGTCCATCTCGAACGTCAGCGGCAACGGCGCGTGACCGGCCAGCCGCAGCCAGCGCACCAGCCGCTTCCGGCGTACGACGAGAGCGCTGCGGACGGCGTCGTTGTGGAACCGCCGGGCCAGCTGGACCCGTGAGCCGGCGGTGGCGAGCTCGTCGAGCAGCAGCTGTCCCACCGGGTGGCCCTGCAGCTCTGCCACCGTGTCCGCGTCCTCGAACGCGACCCGCAACGCAGCGGTGAGGTCGCTCTCGGCCAGCTCGCGAGCGTCCCCGTCGGACTCCCGCGCCGCGTGCGCAGCCGTGGCCACGAGCACCCCGGTCGCGGGGTCCACCAGCCCCGAGGTCGCCACCTCCAGCGCCACGGACGCCCGGCGTACCAGCTGGGCGTCCAGCGCGGCGCGGGTGCCCTCCACCCGGTTGTGCAGCCGGTCCAGGCGCGTCGCGGTCCAGGAGAGGTACCACCCGAGCGCGACGAGCAGCAGCAGCCCGGCGAGCACGGTCGCCGGCATCGTCAGCGCGTCCACCGCGCGGCCCTCCCACCGCGGGCCGCGGCCACGTGGTCGGCCCCTGCGGCCACGGTCTCGTAGACGGCGAGGACCTGCGCCGCCACCGTGGCCCAGTCGTAGCGGCGGACCTCCGCGGCCGCTGCCGCCACCAGCGCCCGGCGCCCGGCCTCGTCGCCGAGCAGGTCGAGCAGCGTGCGGGCCAGCGCCGAGGAGTGACCGACCGGGAAGAGCCGCCCCACGGTCCCGGCGCCGAGCACCCGCCGGAAGGCCTCCAGGTCGCTCGCCACCACCGCCGCGCCGGCCGCCATCGCCTCGGCGAGGACGATCCCGAAGCTCTCGCCGTGCAGGTTGGGCGCGACGTAGACGTCCGCGGTGGCGAGCATCGCGGCCTTGTCCTCGTCGGAGACGAGACCGAGGAAGTCGACCGCGCCGCACACGTCGTCCGGGAGCGTCGCCGCCGCCTCGGCCACGTCCCCCCGCCCCGCCACCAGCAGGCGTACGCCGGGACGCGCCCGCGCCACGGTCGGGAACGCGGCGAGCAGCGTGGCGAGGCCCTTGCGGGGCTCGTCGAGGCGCCCGAGGAAGCAGAACGTGCCCGCGGAACCCCGCCACTCGGGACGGGGTCGAGCGGAGGCGAAGCGGTCGACGTACACGCCGTTGGGGACGAGCACGGCATCGCCGCCGAGGTGCTCGACGAGCGTACGGCGGGCGTCCTCGCTGACCGCGATGCGCGCGCTGAGCTTCTCCAGTGCGGGATAGAGGATCGGGTATCCGGCGACCATCGCCCGCGAGCGCAGGTTGGCGGTATGGAACGTGCCGACCATCGGCCCGGACGCCGCCCAGCACGCCAGCAGCGACAGGCTCGGCACCGCGGGCTCGTGGATGTGCAGCACGTCGAAGTCGCCGTCGGCCAGCCAGCGGCGCAGCCGCGCCGCCGAGAGCGGCCCGAACGCCACCCGCGCCACCGAGCCGTTGTACGGCACCGGAACTGCTCGCCCGGCTGCGACGACGTACGGCGGGACCGGCGTCTCGTCGTCCGCAGGCGCCAGGACCGACACCGCGTGACCGAGGTCGATCAGCGCCTGCGCGAGGTCGCTCACATGGCACTGGACCCCGCCCGGCACGTCCCAGGAGTAGGGACAGACGATGCCGACTCTCATCGGCCCGCGCCTGCGGGCTCCGGCGAGCGTTCGAGGTCGGCGCTCCACAGCGGCTGGAGCATGTGCCAGTCCTGCGGCGCCTCGCGGATCGCCTCCTCGAACGCCGCCGTGAGGGCCCGCGTCATCGCGGTGGCCCGCGCCCGGGTCGTGCCCGACTCCGGGACCGGCACCCGTGGGTGGAAGTGGATGACGACCCCGTCCGCGTCGTAGGAGACAGTCACGGGATGCAGCGGCGCGCCGGTCCGCAGCGCGAGCAGCGCCGGCCCGCTGGGTATCCGGGCCGCCTCGCCGAAGAGGTCGACCTCCAGGCCGGTCTCGCGCAGGTCGCGGTCGGCGAGCAGGCAGACGACCTTGCCGACGGCCGCGGCAGAGGCCAGCTCGTCCACGAGCGAGCGCGACCCGGTCAGTGGCAGCACCCGCATCCCCAGCGACTCGCGGTAGGTGACGAACCGGTCGTACAGCGCCTCGGGCTGCAGCCGCTCCGCGACCGTGACGACGGCACCGCCCTGCAGGCACGACCAGGCGCCCGCGAGGTCCCAGTTGCCCATGTGCGGCAGCGCGGCGACGTACCCGCTGCCGGTCGCGACGGCCCGCCGATAGCCGTCGACGTCGCCGACGACCCGCACCCGGGCCAGCAGGTCCTCCCGCGACCACGCCGGCATCCGGAAGGCCTCGCACCAGTAGCGCAGGTAGGACCGCATTCCCGCGCGGCTCGCCTGCCGCAGCGCCTCCGCCGGCGCGCCGGGCCCGAGGACCCGCGACAAATTGGCCTCGAGCTGGCGAACTCCCCGGCCGCGCCGCCACCACGCGAGGTCCGCCACCAGCGTGAAGACCGCCCGCGCGAGCCGCTCCGGCATCGCGCGCACCAGCGACCACCCCGCCGTGAACACCCAGAGGACCACGCGCTCGCGCAGCGGACCGGCGAGCCCGCCAGCCACCTCAGACCGGCCCGTCGGCCGTCTCGCGCAGCGCCTGCCGCCGTACGACCACCACCCGCTGGATCACCGTCACCGTGCCGGCCACGGCGAGCAGCCACAGGGCCGCCTGCTGCACGACAGGGAGATCGAACAGCCCGCTCAGCCCCGTCGCGACGAGGATCAGCACCAGCCGGTCGGCCCGCTCGGCGATGCCGACGTCGGCGGTCATCCCCAGCCCCTCCGCGCGCGCCTTGACGTAGGAGATGACGCTGCCGACGACGAGGCAGTACAGCGCGAGGCTGGTCAAAAGCAGGTCGTCGCCGCGCCCGGCGTAGTACAGCGCGATGCCGACGAAGATCGCCGCGTCGCCGACCCGGTCGAGCGAGGAGTCGAGGAAGGCTCCCCACCGGCTCGACCGCCCGGACAGCCGGGCCATGCTCCCGTCGACTATGTCGGAGAACACGAACGCCGTGATGAACAGCGTCCCCGCGACCCACCGCCCCCGCGGATAGAAGAACAGCGCCCCGGCGCTGACGCCCAGCGTGCCCACGAGCGTGACGACGTCCGGGCTCACGCCCGCGTCGACCAGGCGTCTCGCGACCGGCGCGAACACCTTGCTGAAGAAGGCGCGGGCGAAGCGGTTGAGCATTGAAGTCCTGTCGTCGGGTGCTGCGCGCGCCATCGTAGTGACCGGCTGCGACCGCCACGTCGAAAGGCGCGCAGCCAACGCCCGTACGTCGGACAGTGGTACCGGTGCCGTCACGACCCGTGTCCCTCTTGTGCTTGCCCGTAGTGGAGCGGGACGCTTCTCTGACCACACGTCCCGAGGAGGCGATGCGCGATGGCCACGCAGAACACGGGAGCCGCCGGCAGGGCACCGGAGGTCGACCAGCCGAGCACAATCCGCAACGTCGTGCTGGTCGGCCACACGGGCGCCGGGAAGACCACACTCGCGGAGGCCCTCCTCGTCGCCACCGGGACCCTCGCGCGTCCCGGTCGCGTCGAGGACGGCACGACGGTCACCGACTACGACGAGTCGGAGCACCGCCAGCAGCGCTCGGTGTCGCTGGCGCTCGCGCCGTTCCTGCACGGCGGCGTGAAGGTCAACCTGCTCGACGCCCCCGGCTACGCGGACTTCGTCGGGGACCTGCGCGCCGGGCTGCGCGCGGCCGACGCGGCGCTGTTCGTCGTCTCCGCGGTCGACGGCGTGGACGGCACGACGACGATGCTGTGGGAGGAGTGCGCCGCGGTCGGCATGCCGCGCGCCGTCGTCGTCACCAAGCTCGACAAGGACCGCGCCGACTTCGACGAGTCCGTGGCCGTGTGCCAGCGGGTCTTCGGCGACGGCGTCATGCCGCTGTACCTCCCGCTCGCCGACGACAGCGGCGCGGCCGGCGGCGTCATCGGCCTGCTGTCGCAGAAGGTCTTCGACTACTCCTCCGGCACGCGCATCGAGCGCGACCCCGACCCCGAGCACCTGCCGCTGATCGCCGAGGCACGCAACTCGCTCATCGAGGGAATCATCGCCGAGTCCGAGGACGAGTCCCTGATGGACCGCTACCTCGGCGGCGAGGACATCGACCTCAAGATCCTGATCGAGGACCTCGAGAAGGCCGTGGCCCGCGGGTCGTTCTACCCCGTGATCGCGACCTCGCCGGCGACCGGCCTCGGGATGGCCGAGCTCCTCGAGGTGATGACGCAGGCGTTCCCGTCGCCGCTCGAGCACGACGTACCCCCCGTCACCACCCCCGCCGGCGAGCCGCGCGGACCGCTGACCTGCGACCCCGCCGGCCCACTCGTCGCCGAGGTCGTGAAGACCACCACCGACCCGTACGTCGGGCGGATCAGCCTCGTTCGTGTCTTCTCCGGGACGCTGCGGCCGGACAGCGTCGTGCACGTGTCCGGGCACTTCCTGCCCGACCGCGGCCACGAGGACCACGACCTCGACGAGCGCGTCGGCACGCTGTCCTCGCCCATCGGCAAGACCCAGCGCCCGGTCGGCCAGTGCATCGCCGGTGACATCTGCGCAGTGGCGAAGTTCGTCCGCGCCGAAACCGGCGACACGCTGTCGGACAAGGACAACCCGCTGCTCATGGAGCCCTGGGTGATGCCGGACCCACTGCTGCCGGTCGCGGTGGTGGCGCACTCCAAGGCCGACGAGGACAAGCTGTCCCAGGGGCTGGCGCGCATCGTCGCGGAAGACCCGACGCTGCGCCTGGAGATGAACCCCGAGACCCACCAGCTCGTGCTCTGGACGATGGGCGAGGCGCACGTCGAGGTGATCCTCGGTCACCTGCGCGACCGGTACGGCGTGTCGGTCGACTCCGTGCCCCTGCGCGTGTCGCTGCGGGAGACCTTCGGCGGCCCGGCGAAGGGGCACGGGCGCCACGTCAAGCAGTCCGGCGGGCACGGGCAGTACGCCGTGTGCGACATCGAGGTGGAGCCGCTGCCGCCGGGTGCCGGCTTCGAGTTCGTCGACAAGGTCGTCGGGGGCGCGGTTCCGCGGCAGTTCATCCCCTCGGTCGAGAAGGGCGTCCGGGCGCAGATGGAACGCGGGGTCGCGGCCGGGTACCCGGTCATGGACATCCGGGTCACGCTCGTCGACGGCAAGGCGCACTCGGTCGACTCCTCGGACATGGCCTTCCAGACCGCGGGCGCGCTGGCGCTCAAGGAGGCGGCCAAGGCCACGACCATGCACCTGCTCGAGCCCGTGTCACAGATCTCGGTGCTCGTGGCGGACGAGTACGTCGGGGCGGTCATGAGCGACCTGTCCACCCGGCGCGGGCGGGTCACCGGCACGGAGCCGGTCGGGAGCGGCCGCTCGCTGGTGCAGGCGGAGGTCCCCGAGCTGGAGATCTCGCGGTACGCCGTGGACCTGCGTTCGATCTCTCACGGCACGGGCACGTTCTCGCGGACCTACGTGTGCCACGAGCCCATGCCCTCACACATCGCGGCGAAGGTCACGCAGGAGGCGGACGCGGGGTAGCCGGCCGCGTCGGGTCGGGGACCGGTCGAGCCGCTGCCTTTACCCTCGAAGGCGTGGAGCAGGCCGAGCTGACGAGGGCAGGTCGCGTCACCCGGCTGGCGGTGACGGCGATCGTCACGGTCCTGCTCACCGCGGGGACTGTGTGGGGCGACGACGACGAGTTCCCCTTCGGCCCGATGCGGATGTTCTCGACGAGCAGCAAGCCGACCGGCGCGATCTCGGTCGCCAGCATCGAGGCCCGCACCAACGACGGCACGTGGTTCCGCGCGCCGCTGTCCCCCACGACCGTCGGGATGAACCGCGCCGAGGTCGAGGGCCAGATCGCCAAGTTCGAGCGGGACCCCCAGCTGCTCGGGCGCCTCTCGGCGGCGCACGACCGGCTCCGCCCGCAAGACGAGCCGTGGGTCGCGGTGCGGCTGCTGCGGATCAGCACGGTGCTGGAGAACCGCCGGCCCGTGGGCGAACGCCGTACCGTCCTCGCCGAGTGGGTGCTGGAGTGAGCCGCCTGTCGACCTGGCTGTTCGAGCCCGCCCCGCTCGCGCGCGTCGCGGTGTTCCGCGTCCTGGTCTACCTGTTCGTGCCGCTCGACGTCCTGGTCACCCACACCTCCGGCGCCTACCACGCCTACGCCGACCCGGCGTTCTACCAGCCGCTGCTGATTGGCCGCGTCTTGCCGCTGCCGGTCCCCACGTACGAGCTGGTCATCGGCGTGCAGTGGGCGCTGGTCGTCGCCGCCCTCGTGGCGGCGACCGGCAAGGCGCCGCGGGTCCTCGGGTGGCTGGTCTTCGGCCTCTACCTCGAGTGGATGGTCATCGCGTTCTCCTACGGCAAGGTCGACCACGACCGGTTCGCCTACCTGGTGGCACTGGCGGTCCTGCCGAGCGTGGGGCGGGCGGGCGTGCGCTCGCTGGCGCCGAGTGGCGCCGCCGGGTGGGCGCTGCGCTGCGTCCAGCTCGCCGTCGTCGCGACGTACTTCTACGCGGCCTGGGCCAAGCTGCGCTTCGGCGGGCCGGAGTGGGTGGACTCCGCGACGATCACGCGAGCCGTCGTACGCCGGGGCACGCCGCTGTCCGAGCCGCTGCTGGCGCTCGGCTGGCCGCTGCACCTGACCCAGTGGTTCATCATGGTTCTCGAGCTCGCGTCGCCGTTGATCTTCTTCGTCAGCGAGCGGTGGCGCCGGCGGGCGGTCGGGTTCTTCTTCGGCTTCCATGCCGTGACGTATGCGATGATCACGATCATCTTCCTGCCGCACGTGCTCTGCCTGCTGGCGTTCCTGCCGCTGGAGCGGCTGACGTCGGGCGGGCTCGGGTTCGGCGGGCGCCGGCTCGGGGGTGCCGGCGCGAGTGCCGGCGACGCCGCCAGCGCCGCTCCCGCACCCCGCGAGGACGTCCAGCAGCGGTAGGCAGCCGCTGCGCCGAGGCGCGTCACGTCCCCGCAACGTCCCGACCGCCACGAGGTCCGCCGGTAGGCTGCGCCCGTGCCCGCGACCGTCGCCGCCGAGCCCTCGGCCGCACCGGTCGTGCGACTGAGCCGGCGGGCCCGGGCCGTGCGGCTGGGAGTCGCGGGCGCTGTCGTCGCCGTACTCCTCTACGGCAGCACGCGCGGCACGGACGACATGTTTCCCCTCGGCCCGATGGTGCAGTTCGCGTTCGCGGTGGACCTCGACGGCGAGATCCGCGCGTCCTACGTCGAGGCTCTCACAACCGAGGGCCGCATCGTCCGCGTGCCGCTGAACCCGCGCGGTGTCGGGTACGGCCGCGCCGAGCTCGAGGGCCGCATCCCGAGCTTCACCGCACGCCCGGAGATGCTGCAGGCGATCGCCGTGGCGCAGCGGCGGCTGCACCCGGACCAGCCGCAGTACCGCCATCTGTGGCTACGCCAGACGATCACCGACCTCGAGGACGGCGTCGCCGTCGCCACGACGACGCGGCTGGTTGCCGAGTGGGAGGTGCAGCCGTGACCCGGGTCACGGTCCCGAGCACCACTGCGACCGTGCCCGAGTGGCAGGTGGAGCGTTGACCGGCGTCGCGCGGTGGGCGTTCGCGCCCGCGCCGATGGCTCGGATCGCCGTCCTCCGCGCCGTCGTCTACGCGTTCGTCGTCTACAGCGTCTTCTTCCTCGTCAACGACGTCGTGCCGCACGGCTACCTGCCCGCCGAGCTGTACAAGCCCGTCGCCTGGCCGCGGCTGCTCGGCCTGCCGGCTCCGACGCCCGTACGCGTCCACGTCCTGCAAGCCGTCCTCGTCGCCGGGTCGCTCGTCGCGATGACCGGCCACCTGCCCCGTCTCGCCGGGTGGCTGGTCGCGTTCGCCTACCTCGACTGGGCGACCATCGGGATGAGCTACGGCAAGATCGACCACGACCAGCTCCCGCTGCTCGTCGCGCTGTTCGCGCTGCCGACCGTGCCGCGGGCGCGCTTCGGCGACCGGAGCGGGAGCGAGGCGGCCGGTTTCGCGCTGCGGTGCATCCAGGTCTCCGCCGTGGCGACCTACTTCCTCGCGGCCTGGGCGAAGCTGCGCTGGGGCGGATGGGACTGGGCCAACGGCGCGGTGTTCGCCTGGGCTATGACCCGGCGCGGGACATTCCTCGGCAAGGCGCTGCTCGAGGTGCCGTGGCTGCTCGTGGTGTCGCAGTGGATCACGCTCTTCGTGGAGGCGCTCTCGCCGCTGCTGCTCGTCGTACGCGAACGGTTCATGCTTCTCGCCGTGCTGTTCTTCGTCTGCTTCCACGCCGCGACCTGGGCGACGATCCGCATCCACTTCCTGCCGCTGGTCGTGTGCCTCCTGGCGTTCGTGCCGCTGGAGACGGTGCCGGAGGCGGTCCGGAACGTCGCCAGGCGCGTACGCCGCCCGGGCCGCGGCCGGAGAGAGCCCGTGCCCGCCGCCTGAGCGCGGCGAGGGCGCCGACGTGATGTCAGTCCTCCGCGCTGCGGCGGAGGCGCTTGGTCTCACCCCGCCGCTTCTTCTCCTCCACCCGCCGGCGCTGGGACCCGAGCGTCGGCCGGGTCGCTCGCCGCGGCGCAGGCGGCGGTGCGACCGCGGCGCGCAGCAGCTCGGCGAGCCGCTCCAGCGCCGCCTCGCGATTGCGCAGCTGCGACCGATGCTCCGACGCCGAGACGGTCAGCACGCCGTCGACCAAGCGAGAGGACAGGCGGCTGCGTGCCCGGTCCCGCAGCGCTCCGGTGACGGCGACCGAGCCCTCCAGGTCCCAGGACAGCTCGACCCGTGAGTCGGTCGTGTTGACGCCCTGGCCACCGGGACCGCTCGAGCGCGAGAAGCGCCACGACAGCTCGGACGGCGGGATCTCCAGGTGAGGCGTCACGCGCAACGGGGACTCCACCGGCGCAAGCCTGGCACACCCCGGCGGACCCCACGCCAGACGCAGTGAGCGAGGGTGCCGGTGCCGGCGGCACCGTGGGGCACCGCTGCCGACGCGCCCTCAGCGGGCCCACGCCTGCGCCAGCAGCGCCCGGGTGTCCCGCAGCAGCTGCGGCAGCACGCGGGTCTGCCCGACGATCGGCATGAAGTTCGAGTCGCCACCCCAGCGCGGGACGACGTGCTGGTGCAGATGCGCCGCAATCCCGGCGCCGGCGATGTTGCCCTGGTTCATGCCGATGTTGAACCCGTGCGGCCGGCTCACCTCGCGCAGCGCTCGCATCGCCGTACGCGTCAGCTCCCCGACCTCGACCATCTCGTCCCGGTCCAGGTCGGTGTAGTCGGCCACGTGACGGTACGGGCAAATCATCAGGTGGCCTGCGTTGTACGGGTAGAGGTTCAGCACGACGTACGACGTGACCCCGCGGTGGACAACCAGGCCGTCCTCGTCGGACAGGCCGGGGATGCGGCAGAACGGGCAGCCGTCCTCGGGCGCCGGCCCGTTCGGCTTGCCCTCACCGCGGATGTAGGACATCCGGTGCGGCGTCCACAGCCGCTGGAACGCGTCCGGGACGCCCACACCGTCCTGCTCGTCCGCCGTCACGACACGGCCGCGCGGCGAAGGACGACCGTCGTACGCCGGGCGCCGCTCACACCTGCACGCGCCCCTCGACCGCCCGCACGACCTCGGCGATGGCGTCCTCGACCGGCACGCCGTTGTTCTGCTCGCCGCTGCGGTAGCGGAACGACACCGCGCCCTTCGCGACGTCCTCGTCCCCGGCGAGCAGCATGAACGGCACCTTGGCCTTCTGCGCCGTACGGATCTTCTTCTGCATCCGGTCGTCGGAGGTGTCGACGTCCATCCGGAGGCCGCGCTCGGCCATGCGGCGGGCGAGGTCCTGGAGGTACGGCGCGTGCGCGTCGGTGATCGGGATGCCGACGACCTGCACGGGCGCGAGCCAGGGAGGGAAGGCGCCGGCGTAGTGCTCCAGCAGCACGGCGAAGAAGCGCTCGATCGACCCGAACAGCGCCCGGTGGATCATGACCGGCCGCTGGCGGGTGCCGTCGGATGACTGGTACTCCAGCTCGAAGCGCTGTGGGAGCTGGAAGTCGACCTGGATGGTCGACATCTGCCAGGTCCGCCCGATCGCGTCCTTGGCCTGCACGGAGATCTTCGGACCGTAGAACGCCGCGCCGCCCGGGTCGGGCACGAGCTCGAGCCCGCTGCTGGCGGCCGCGACCTCGAGCGCCTCGGTCGCCTCCTTCCAGTCCTCCGCCGAGCCGACGAACTTCTCCGAGTCGTCGCGGGTCGAGAGCTCGAGGTAGAAGTCGGTCAGGCCGTAGTCGCGCAGCAGCCCGAGCACGAAGTCGAGCAGCGAGGTGAGCTCACGGGCCATCTGCTCGCGGGTGCAGTAGATGTGCGCGTCGTCCTGGGTGAAGCCGCGGGCGCGGGTGAGCCCGTGCACGACCCCGGACTTCTCGTAGCGGTAGACCGTGCCGAACTCGAACAGCCGCAGCGGCAGCTCCCGGTAGGACCGCCCCCGGGAGCGGAAGACGAGGTTGTGCATGGGGCAGTTCATCGGCTTGAGGTAGTACCGATGGCCCTCGTCGAGCTCCATGGGCGGGTACATCCCCTCGGCGTACCACTGCAGGTGGCCGGAGGTCTCGAACAGCTGGCCCTTGGTGATGTGCGGAGTGTTGACGAACGAGTAGCCCGACTCCTCGTGCCGGCGGCGCGAGTAGTCCTCCATGACGCGGCGGACGACGCCGCCGCGCGGGTGGAACACCGCGAGCCCCGACCCGATCTCGTCCGGGAACGAGAACAGATCCAGCTCCACACCGAGCTTGCGGTGGTCGCGCTTCTCGGCCTCCTCGAGCATGGTGAGGTAGGCCTTCAGCGCGTCCTTGCTTTCCCACGCGGTGCCGTAGATCCGCTGCAGCTGCGGGTTCTTCTCACTCCCCCGCCAGTACGCCGCCGCGACCCGCATGAGCTTGAACGCCGGGATGACCCGGGTCGTCGGCACGTGCGGCCCGCGGCAGAGGTCCTTCCACGCCAGCGACCCGTCGCGCTTGACGTTGTCATAGATGGTCAGCTCACCCGCGCCCACCTCCACGCTCGCCTCGACGTCCGCACCGGCCGAGCCCTTGATGCCCACGAGCTCGAGCTTGTAGGGCTCGTCGGCCAGCTCCTCGCGCGCGCCGTCGTCGCTCACCACGCGGCGACGGAACGCCTGACCTTCCTTGACGATCTCCTGCATGCGCTTCTCGACGCGGCGCAGGTCCTCGGGAGTGAACGGCTCCGGGACGTCGAAGTCGTAGTAGAAGCCGTTCTCGACCGGCGGGCCGATCCCGAGCTTCGCCTGCGGGTAGAGCTCCTGCACCGCCTGCGCCATGACGTGCGCTGTGGAGTGGCGCAGGATCGCCCGGCCGTCCGCGGATTCGATGCTCACCGGCTCGATGACCGCCCCGTCGGGCACCTCGGCCGCCAGGTCGCGCAGCACGCCGTCCACCCGAGCGGCGACCATCGACCGGTCCTCGCCGAGCACGTCGCCCGCCGTCGTACCCTGCGCCACCGACCGCTCCTCGTGCGATCCGGCAGGGCCGACGGTGATGCGCAGGTCGGGCACGACGATTCTCCTGAAGAAGGCGGCGAGTCAGTCGATGCTATCGACAGGGTCTCCCCGCGGTCGCTGCGATTGTCGTCGTAGGCGGCGAACCGGCGGCGGTACCCGAGCATCACCCCGGCAGGTTGCCTGATCGGAACAGGCCGCGCGTGCAACGCACCGGCGGTCAGGAAGGCGGCATGACATGTCCGCAACCATGGGCTCCCGCACTGCGTCGACCCGAGCAGCGGCGACCCGAGCAGTGGCGACCCGAATCGCCGCGCTTCTCGCCGCGGCCGCACTCGCGACGGTACTTCCCGATGCCGACCCGGCAACGGCGACGCCGCCACCGGGCAGCGTCGAGGCGGGCGTACGCGCCGGCGCGACAGCGGCCGTATCTGCCGGCGCCCGCGACGGCGGGGCCGCCGGCGCGCTCCCCGTCCCCGACGCCGAGCTGGCGACGCCCGCCACGGGCTCGCTCGGAGCGGGCCGGCACGACGTGTTCTCGCTGTCCGGCAACGACATGACCCACCGGTACCGACTGCGGGGAGGCTCATGGCGTCGTGAGGTGAACCGCGGGGGCACGCTCGCATCGCAGCCCGTCGTCGTGTCGTGGGGCCCGGGACGGCTCGACGCCTTCGCGCGCGGCGCGGATGACACGCTGTGGCACCGCTGGTGGAAGGACGGCACCTGGTCGCGCTGGTCGTCCCTCGGTGGCGTGCTGACCTCCGCTCCGGCCGTGACCTCATGGGGACCGGGACGGCTGGACGTCTTCGTGCGCAGCACCCGATCCGACCGGCTCTACCGCAAGAGCTACGCGGCCGGCTCGGGGTGGTCCGCCTGGCGGTCCCTGGACGGCGTCGCCACGGCGTCGCCCGCGGCCGCGTCACGAGCGCCGGGGCGGATCAACCTCGTCATACGCGGGACCGACGGTGCCGCCCATGTCCGCTCCTACTCGACGACGAGCGGCTGGTCGGCATGGCGGAGCCTCGGCGGCCGGCTCGCCGCCCAGCCGGCGCTCGCGGCGTCGACCAGCAGGACGCTCGACCTCGTCGCGCTCGACACCGACGGCCGGCTCGTGACCCGGCAGTACGTGCCCGGCAAGGGGTGGACGGGTTGGTCGACGCTGGGCGAGCGCAGGTTCGCCTCGGGTCCCTCCGCGACGGCGATCGCGGACGACGTCGTGGTCACCGCCAAGGGCACCGACGGCTACGTCCACCGGGCGGTCCGCGCGCAGGGGGCCACCGCGTGGTCGCGGTGGCGTTCGATTGACCCGTACCTGCCGTTCCGACGCCTCGCCACCTGGGTCGACACGCTGGACTACGCCTCCCTGACGCCGGAGACCGCCGTCGCCGACATGGACGCGCGAGGTGTGCGAACCCTGTTCCTGTCGACCGCCCGGTTCAACAGCGGCGCCGACTTCTACGACGAGGCCCTGATGGGCCGCTGGCTCGACGCGGCGCACCAGCACGGCATCCGAGTCGTCGGCTGGTACGTCCCGGCGTACGGCGACATGGAGCGCGACGTGCGGCGCAGCGTCGCCATCGGCCACTACGTGAGCCCCGGCGGGCAGCGCTTCGACGCACTCGGCGTGGACATCGAGCGCTTCGCCTCCGACGGAGAGGTCGACCACGCCACGTTCAACGCGAGTGTGGTCCCGCACCTGCGCGCCGTACGAGCGCGGACCACGGCCGTGGTCGCGGCGATCGTCCCGTCGCCGTTCGGCACCGACCCCGGCAACCGATGGGAGGGCTTCCCGTGGACGGGTGTCGGTGCCAACGCGGAGGTCGTCGTGCCGATGGTGCTGTGGTCGTTCCGCGGCTCGTCGAGCGACCCGTTCGCGGCGGCCGAGGTCTACGCCTGGGTCCGCGAGCAGGTCGATCGCACTCAGGCCCTCACCGGGCGGCGGGTGCACGTCGAGGGAGGCGTCCCGACCGAGGGCCGGACGCCCGTCACGTCCGAGCGCATCACAGCGTTCGTCGACGCGTCGCGCGACGCGGGCGCGATCGGGGCGAGCCAGTACGACTACGAGGTCACGTCGTCGTGGATGTGGCCGTTCCTGGACGACGTGAACGGCTGACCGGCCCCTCGGCCGGGCTCCGTCGACCGACGGGCGGGGGACCTCGCCGCTCCGCACGCCGGCGGTGTCCGGGTCCGCCGGCGGCGCCGGAGCCGCCTCGTCGCTACAGATCCCGCTCCGGCGCGCCGATGTCACCGGGAGCCGGTTGGCGGAGGACCCGAGTCGCCTCCGACGAGGGAGTGACAACGGATGTTGTGCGACCTGCTGCGGCCGCGAGCGGCGGACGACGTCGACGTTTTGCCTCGCCGCCAGCTGGCGCGGATCTTCGCTGCGCAGTACGTCCTCGGCGGCCTCCTGGCATTCGTGTGGCTCGGGCTGCTCGAGGGGAGCCGGCCAGGGGACACCGTGGTGGCTGCGCTGGCCCTGACCGCCATCGCCCTCGGTGTGTCTCTGTATCCCCTCGCCTCCGACACGACGCCGGACAGCGCGCTGCACCTGTCCCTGGCCGGCTCCGTGGTCCTCATCGCGGTCGGGGTCGCCGCGACGGGGAATCCGCAGACCTCACTGGTGTGCCTGTTCTTCTGGTCCACGCCGTACGGCGGATGCTTCAGCCGCCGTGCGGCCGTGCTGCACGTGTCGTGGTCCGCCGCGATGCTCGCGGCCGCGCTGCTCATGATGCCGGGAAAGATCGGTGGGGAGCGCCTCGCGATCTTTATGATGATCACCAGCGCGAACGCCGTCATCACGTTCCTGGTCGACCGGATGACGCGGCGCCTGCGCCACGACGCGACCCATGACAGCCTCACCGGCTTGGCCAACCGCAGGCTGTTCACCCGGCGTACCGAGGCGGCGCTCGCGCGCTGGCGTGAGGATGGAGGAACCGTCGCGGTCGTCCTCGTCGACCTCGACCGGTTCAAGAACGTCAACGACACGCTGGGGCACCACGTCGGGGACCAGCTGCTGAAGACGGTCGTGCCGAGGCTGGTCGGATCCGTGCGGCCGCAGGACACCGTCGCGCGCCTCGGCGGCGACGAGTTCGCGATCCTGCTGGAGGACCCCCCGGGGCAGCTCGGTCTCGACGACCTCGTCCGGCGGGTCACCCGCATCTGGGCCGAGCCGCTCGCGTTGGACTCCGGGCCCATCTACGTCACCGGCAGCGTCGGCATCGCCCGCGCCGACGCCGCCTCCGACACGTGCGAGTCGCTGCTGCGGGAGGCGGACTCGGCGATGTACCAGGCCAAGGCCGCGGGACCCGGCGAGTGGCTCGTGTACCAGCGGGGCCTGCACAGCGGCGCGGAGGAGCGGCTGCGCATGGAGCGCCACCTGCGCGAGGCGCTGGACCGCGGGGAGCTGTGGGTGGCCTACCAGCCGGTCGTGTCCCTGCACACCGGCCACCCGGTAGGCGCCGAGGCCCTCCTGCGCTGGGACAGCCCGGTCTTCGGGTCCGTCTCGCCGACACGGTTCGTCCCGCTCGCCGAGGAGATTGGACTCATCGCCTCGCTCGGCGACTGGGTGATGCGCCGAGCGGTGGCCGATCTCGCGACGTGGCGGGCGCAGGGGCTGGTCGGGGAGCACTTCCGGGTCGCAGTCAACGTCTCGACCCGTCAGCTCAGTGACGCGCTCGTGTCGCGCGTGGCCGAGATCTCGGCCGAGTTCTCCGTGCCCACATCGGCGCTGTCACTGGAGATCACCGAGGGGGCGCTGCTCAGCCCGGAGACGGCGACTCCCCTGCTGGAGAGGCTGCACGGTCTCGGTGTCTCGCTGGCCCTGGACGACTTCGGAACGGGCTACGCGTCCCTGTCGCACGTGCACCGCTACCCGTTCGCCGTGCTCAAGATCGACCGATCGTTCATCACCGAGTTGGCGCGCCCGCGCACCGGGTCACTCGTCAAGGCCATCCTGTCGATGGCCGAAGCCCTCGACCTGCGCGTGGTCGCCGAAGGCATCGAGACCGCCGAGCAGGCCGCCGCCCTCAGGTCGGCGGGCTGTCCCGCCGGGCAGGGATATCTCTTCGGGCGCCCCATGCCTGAAGCGGAGCTTGTCAGGTGGCTCGAGGAGCACGCTCTCGCCGCGGCATACGGCGTGGTGGGCGATACTGGGATCGAACCAGTGACCTCCTCGGTGTGAACGAGGCGCTCTCCCGCTGAGCTAATCGCCCGGGACCGGTTCGCCGGCGCTCCCGCCCGCGACCGCTCGACAGACTACTAGACCAGCGGCACCCACGCGGGCACCCCCCGCCACATGCCGACGACCACCGCGCCCGCACCACCGACGCTGAGGCGGTCCCCGCGTTGACCAGCAGACGGGGACGGATCCGGCGTGGGCGGATGCCGGCGCGGGGCGTCACGACATCGGTTTCCAACAAACCGACTTGGGTCGGTGGTGCTCGTCGCGGGTGGGACAACTCTTCCGACCGACCTCTCCCCGTGGAGCACCCGTTCGCAGTAGTTTCCGCACCGCCCACGCGCACTAGCGTGAGGCGCTTGCCGCGCATTGCCCTCGACACGGTTTGCCACGGGGGTCTCATGGGCAACACACGAGGACTTCCACCACCCCGAGAGGCGAACGATGATCGGCCGACCCTCAGCAAGCGTCACGTGCGAGCTCGCGCTTCAGCTCATCGTTCCGGGTGACTCATCCGTTCCGCTGCCCGTGACGCTGCGCTACGGCTCCCGTGACCCGTACGCCGTGCATGCCACGTTCCGGACCGGCCGCGGTGACGGTGTCGAGTGGGTCTTCGCCCGCGAGCTGCTCGCCTCCGGCACGACCCGTCACGTTGGCGAGGGCGATGTCCGCGTCTGGCCGGCGACCAACGACGACGAGGACGTCGTCTACGTCGCGCTCACCTCCCCCGACGGTGAGGCGCTGCTCGCGGCTCCCGCCGCCGAGATCACGGGGTTCGTCCGCCGTACCTACGCGCTCGTGCCGGACGGTGCGGAGACCCGCCACCTCGACATCGACTCGGCCATCACCGCGCTGCTGGCGCGCTGACCGACTCCTCCAGCCCCGAAGCGGGCGGAACGCCTCAGGTGTCCCGCCCGCTTTCGCATGTACCGGCGGATGCACGCCCCGGCCTGCGTCGGCACATCAGCCGCGGCTCACGACTACGCCACCCACCACCGTCGCGGACACCGGCCTCGCGCCGAGGTGAGCGACGACGTCGGCCTCGTGCTCCGCGGTGAGGACGGCAAGGTCCCCTCGCGCGCCGACGCGCAGGTGACCGACGTCGTCGCGGCGCAGCGCCCGGGCACCGCCGAGCGTGGCGGCTCGAAAGGCTTCCTCGACGGACAGTCCTTGCGCCAGGCAGGCCAGCTGGACGGCGTATGGCATGGACTCGCACCACGACGTGCCGGGATTGCAGTCGGTGGCGACGGCCAGCGTCACTCCCGCCTCGCGCAGGACCCGCGCCTGGCCCCACGCACCGCTGCGCAGGCTCAGCGTCACCGTCGGGAGGAGTACGCCGACCACACCGGTCGCCGCCATGGCGCGCGCGTCGGCGTCGGTCACGTGCTCGAGGTGGTCCGCGCTCGCGCAGCCGAGCTCCGCCGCGAGCCCGGCCGCCCCGGTGTGGGCGATCTCCTCGGCGTGCAGCCGGAGCCCCATCCCGTGGCCGCGGCCAGCGACGAGGATCCGCCGGGCCTCCTCGACGGTGAACACCCCTTCGTCGCAGAAGACGTCGCACCAGGCGGCGCCGTGCTCCACGGCGGCGGGCAGCGTCGCGAGGACGTCCTCGACATAGCCGGCCCGGTCCCGTCCTTCGGGCGCCACGTGCGCGCCGAGGTAGGTCGCCTCCAGGCGCATCGGGACGAATTCGCGGAGCTCCCGGATCACGTCGAGCAGCCTCAGCTCGTGCTCGGGGGTGAGGCCGTAGCCGGTCTTGACCTCCATCGTCGTGGTGCCGTCGCGCAGGGCCGCCCGGGCCCGCGACTGCGCGAGCGTGAGCAGCTCGCCGTCCGCCGCGGCCCGGGTCGCCGCGACGGTCGTACGGATGCCGCCACCGTCGTAGGGGACGCCCGCCAGCCGGGCGAGGAACTCCCCGCGACGCACGCCGGCGTAGACCAGGTGCGTGTGCGCGTCGACGAAGCCGGGGACCACCGCGGCGCCCTCGGCGTCGTGCTCAGGCACGTCGCCGAGGCC
>JALYMU010000237.1 GCA_030773595.1 Actinomycetota bacterium
GCGGTCGGCAGCACCGCCAGCACCCCCGCGCCGACGAGGCGGCGGGCGGCGTCACGCCCCTGCGGCCCGGCGGTGAGGTCGAGCAGGATCGCGCTCGACCACAGGCCGATCGGCCCGGCGATGAGCATCGGGTGCAGCTGGTGGCCCAGCCAGGTTCCGTGCAGCGCGTCCTTGACCGGACCGCGGGGGACGACGGCGTTGTACGCCTTGGTGACGGCGTCGACTGCGGGGTCCAGTGCCTTGGCCTGCTCGATGCGGCCGGCGAGTGTCGAGAGCCACATGCGTCCTCCTCGGGCTGCCGGGGGCGTCCCCCGGGCGGCCGACCGTACGCCCGGGCGGGCTCCGGTTCGAGCCCCGTTCCTGTCGGAGGGCGGACGTACCGTGGAGCGGTGACCCTGACCGAGCCCGCGCACCGTCCAGCACCGCACTGCGCGAAGCCGTCCGTGCCGCGCCTGGCCACCGATCTCAAGCGCTCCACGCGCCGCTTCGAGGTGGTCAGCGACTACTCGCCGGCGGGTGACCAGCCGGCCGCGATCACGGAGCTCACCCGCCGGCTCGAGGCGGGGCACCCCGACGTCGTGCTGCTCGGCGCGACCGGCACCGGCAAGAGCGCGACGACCGCCTGGCTGGTGGAGCAGGTGCAGCGCCCGACGCTGGTCATGGCGCCCAACAAGACGCTCGCCGCGCAGCTGGCGAACGAGTTCCGGGAGCTGCTGCCGCACAACGCGGTGGAGTACTTCGTCTCCTACTACGACTACTACCAGCCCGAGGCCTACGTCCCCCAGACCGACACCTACATCGAGAAGGATTCCTCGGTCAACGAGGAGGTCGAGCGGCTGCGGCACTCCGCGACGAGCTCGTTGCTCACGCGTCGCGACGTCATCGTGGTGGCGTCGGTGTCGTGCATCTACGGTCTCGGCACCCCGCAGGAGTACGTTGACCGCATGGTCCGGCTCCGAGTCGGCGACCAGATCGAGCGTGACGAGCTTCTGCGGCGTTTCGTCGGGATTCAGTACACCCGCAACGACCTGGCCTTCAGCCGCGGGACGTTCCGGGTCCGTGGCGACACGGTCGAGATCATCCCGATGTATGAGGAGCTCGCCCTTCGGATCGAGTTCTTCGGCGACGAGATCGAGCGGCTGTTCACGCTGCACCCGCTGACCGGGGAGGTCGTGCGCGAGGAGGATGAAATGTACGTCTTCCCCGCCTCGCACTACGTCGCCGGCCCCGAGCGGATGGAGCGGGCGATCGCCGGCATCGAGGCCGAGCTCGAGACGCGGTTGGCGGAGATGGAGCGCCAGGGCAAGCTGCTCGAGGCGCAGCGGCTGCGCATGCGCACGACGTACGACATCGAGATGATGCGCCAGGTCGGCTTCTGCTCGGGCATCGAGAACTACTCCCGGCACATCGACGGGCGCCCCCCGGCCACGGCTCCGAACACCCTGCTCGACTACTTCCCCGACGACTTCCTGCTCGTGATCGACGAGTCCCACGTCACCGTCCCGCAGATCGGCGGCATGTACGAAGGCGACATGAGTCGCAAGCGGACCCTCGTCGACCACGGGTTCCGGCTGCCGAGCGCGATGGACAACCGCCCGTTGAAGTGGGAGGAGTTCCTCGAGCGGATCGGGCAGACCGTCTACCTCTCGGCCACCCCCGGACCCTACGAGCTCTCCCGCGGCCGTGGCGTCGTCGAGCAGATCATCCGCCCGACCGGCCTCGTCGACCCGCAGGTCGTCGTCAAACCGACGAAGGGCCAGATCGACGACCTCGTCCACGAGATCCGCCAGCGCACCGAGCGGGACGAGCGTGTCCTCGTCACCACGCTGACGAAGAAGATGGCCGAGGACCTCACCGACTACCTGCTCGAGCTCGGCATCCGCGTGCGCTACCTGCACTCCGAGGTCGACACGTTGCGTCGCGTGGAGCTCCTGCGGGAGCTGCGCATGGGGGAGTTCGACGTACTCGTCGGGATCAACTTGCTGAGGGAGGGTCTCGACCTCCCGGAGGTCTCGCTCGTGTCCATTCTCGACGCCGACAAGGAGGGCTTCCTCCGCTCGTCGACATCGCTGATCCAGACGATCGGACGTGCCGCGCGCAACGTCTCGGGACAGGTGCACATGTACGCCGACACCGTGACGCCTTCGATGGCTCACGCGATCGAGGAGACCAACCGCCGGCGGGAGAAGCAGGTCGCCTACAACCGCGAGCAGGGCGTCGACCCCATGCCTCTGCGCAAGCGGATCGCCGATATCACCGACATGCTCGCGCGCGAGGACGCCGACACCGCGGCGCTGCTCGGCGGGTCCGGGCGACAGCAGTCCCGGGGCAAGGCGCCGGTTCCCGGGCTGTCCTCGAAGGGTCCCGGTGAGGCGGGCCGGCACGCCAAGGAGCTCGCCGGCATGCCGGCGGCCGATCTGGCGGACCTCATCCAACAGCTCACCGACCAGATGCACACGGCGGCGGCAGAGCTGCAGTTCGAGCTCGCCGCACGGTTGCGGGACGAGATCTCCGAGCTGAAGAAGGAGCTGCGCGGCATGCACGCCGCCGGCGTGGGGTGAGTGGTATCTCCCTCGTGACAGCGCGGGACCGACCACTACGGTCTGAACCGTGAAGCCAGAGGACATCGGCCGCATCGTCACCGTCTCCAGCCCTGCCGTCGCGCCCGACGGCCGCCTGGTCGCCTACGTGGTCACGAGGGTGGACCTCGAGGTCAACGACTACCGGTCGGCGGTGTGGCTGGTGGCCACGGACGGCTCCGGCGCACCGTGGCAGCTCACGTCGGGGGCGGCCCGCGACGCCGTGCCCGTCTGGTCGCCCGACGGCCGCCGCATCGCCTTCGCCTCCGACCGCGGAGAGGGTGCCAGGCGCTACGGCGTGCATGTCGTCCCCGTCGCCACCGGAGGGGAGACCGTCACGCTGGTGCGTCGCGACGAGGCCTGCAGTGGCCTTTCCTGGTCGCCGGACGGCCGTCACCTGGCCTTCTCCTCACGGGTGCGTGACGAGCGCTACGCGGAGGAGGACGAGCGGGCTCGTCCGCCCCGGCGGGTCGACGCGCTCTTCCCGCGCCTGGACGCCGTCGGGTGGACGATCGACCGCCCCACGCACGTCTTCGTGGTCAACGCGGACGGCAGCGCCGCCCCTCGCCAGCTCACGCACGGCCGCTGGGAGCACGGCGAGGTGACCTGGTCGCCCGACAGCGCCCGGGTGGCCTTCGTGGCGGCGCGGCACGCCGACGCCGACCTCGACGTGGTCAACGACCTCTGGAGCGTCGAGGTCGCCGACCGCAGCGGCGGCGACCCCGTGCGGCTCACCCGCACCAATGGCTACCTGTCCCATCCCTCCTGGTCCCCGGACGGCAGATGGGTCGCGGTGCTGCGCACGGAGGGGCGCATCGGACACCGGCACGCCCGCCTCGCGCTGGTCGCAGCCGACGGCGGGAATGAGGTCCGTACGCTCACCGCGTCCCTCGACCTCCACTGCTCGCCGTACCCCTTCGTCCGCCAGCCGGTGTGGCAGGGCGAGGACGTGCTGTTCTCGCTGGAGGACTCCGGGCGGGTCCACCTGTACCGCGCGGCGGCGGCCGCGGGGGGAGGCGCCGGCCGGGCCGGCGGCGGTGACGTCGCGGTCGAGCGGGTCGTCGACGGCGCCCGCTGGGTGACCGGCTACGACGCCCGCTCCGGGGTCATCGCGCTCACCAGTGCCGGGGCAACGGCCCCGTCGGAGGTGTTCGTCGTCGCCGACGGCGGCGAGGAGCGCCGGCTCACCCGCCACCAGGACGACTTCCTGGCGGCCTGCCCGCCGGTGGAGCCGGTGCGCTTCGAGGCCCGCTCCGAGGACGGCTGCCCGCTCGACGCGTGGCTCGTCCGGCCCGCCGGGATGACCGACGGCGCCCGCGTCCCGGTGGTGCTCAGCGTCCACGGGGGCCCGCACACCCAGTACGGCGAGATCTGGTTCGACGAGTTCCAGGTCTTCGCCGCCGCTGGCTTCGCCGTCGTCTATGCGAACCCGCACGGGTCCACCGGCGGCGGGGAGAGGTTCGCCCGCGCGATCCTGTCCCCGCGCTCCAGCGAGGACCCGGGGACCGGATGGGGTGGCATCGACTACCGCGACCTGATGACCGTGCTTGACACCGCGCTGGAGCGCTTCCCCGAGCTGGACGCGACCCGCGCCGCGATCGTGGGCGGCTCGTACGGCGGTTACATGACATCGTGGGCGATCGGGCACACCGACCGGTTCAACGCCGCCGTCTCCGAGCGCGCGGTCAACAACCTGCTCAGTCTGGAGTGGTCCTCCGACGCGGCCGGCTACTTCCGCCACGAGATGGGAGTCAGCCACCTCGATGCGCCGGAGGAGTACACCCGGATGTCACCCGTCACGTACGTGCGGGACATCACGACTCCGGTGCTGATCCTGCACTCCGAGGACGACCTGCGCTGCCACATCGAGCAGGCCGACTGCCTGTGGGTGGCGCTGCGCCTGCTGCGCCGGGATGTGGACTACTACCGCTTTCCCGCCGAGGGGCACGAGCTGTCCCGCTCCGGGTCCCCCAAGCACCGGGTGCAGCGGGCCACGCTCATTCTCGACTACCTGCGTGCACGGCTCCGTCTCGAGGACCCGCGCCGGCGCCAGCCTGAGGCCGCTTGGGTTGCCGCGCTCGCCCGCGCCGGCTCCGACGGCTCCGCGTCAGGCGGCGGATCGCCCGGACCCGGTTTGGCCTGAGGCGAAGTCCTGGGGGAGGATTGCCCCCGTTGTGGAGGGGAGTATTCCTTCGCGTCGGCGTCGTCATCACGGTCAGGCCCTGCAGCCACGGGCCGCCCGGCGCCGTCGGCCCGCGTGGGCGGAAGAGACCTCCGGTCACTGCCCGCGCATACCGGAGGAGAGTGCGCATGAATGTTTCCGCCTGGGTCTGGTTGGCCACCGTCGGTGTGCTGGTCGCGTTGTTGCTCTTCGACCTCGTGGTCGTCGCGCGGCGCCCGCACGAGGTCACGATGCGGGAGGCCAGTCTCTGGATCGGCTTCTACGTCGCACTCGCGGTGGCTTTCGGCATCGGCGTCCTCGTGGTGTCCGGACCGACGTACGGCGGGCAGTTCTTCGCCGGGTGGCTGACGGAGTACTCCCTCTCCGTCGACAACCTGTTCGTCTTCGTGATCATCATGTCGCGCTTCGCGGTGCCGAAGGCGTACCAGCAGACCGTGCTGCTCATCGGCATCGTGCTGGCCCTGGTGATGCGCGGCATCTTCATCGCCCTGGGCGCCGCGGCGATCAAGGAGTTCAGTTGGGTCTTCTACTTCTTCGGTGCCTTCCTCATCTACACGGCGATCAAGCTCGCCGCCCACGGTGAGGAGGAGGATGAGGACTTCAAGGAGAACGCCGTCCTCCGCGCGGTGAAGCGGGTCCTGCCGACCACCACCGAGTACGACGGGACGCGGCTCGTCACGCGCGTCGCCGGGCATCGCGTCTTCACGCCCATGCTGGTCGTGATGATCGCCATCGGGACCACCGACCTGCTGTTCGCGTTGGACTCGATTCCAGCGATCTTCGGGCTCACCAAGGAGCCCTACATCGTCTTCACGGCCAACGCCTTCGCGCTCATGGGGCTGCGCCAGCTCTACTTCCTGCTGGGCGGTCTGCTCGAGCGCCTGGTCTACCTCGGCATCGGGCTCGCGGTCATCCTCGGCTTCATCGGCGTCAAGCTCATCTTCGAGGCTCTGCACACTAATGAGCTGCCTTTCATCAACGGCGGCAGGCACGTGGAGTGGGCCCCGGAGATCCCGATCTGGCTCTCCCTCGGCGTGATCGTCGCGACCCTCGTCATCGCCACCGTGGCGAGCCTGCGCAAGACCGCGCGGGACGAGGCGGCCCGAGCCGGGCTGCCGCACTCGCCCGAGGACATCGAGGCCGGGCGGCCTCCGGTGCACGACGACGTCCGCGAGCACTGAGGGAGGCGGATCTCCCCTGCGCCGACCCGCCCGCACCGGCGTCCACCCATGGGCGGCGTGGTGGGTGGCGCCGGTCCGCCGGCACCCTCGTCACCAGCGCCGGTGCTGCCACTGAGCCAGCTGCGGCCGCTCCGCGCCGAGCGTCGTGTCGGCTCCATGCCCGGGGTAGACCCACGTGCCGTCCGGGAAGCGGTCGAAGAGCTTGGTCGTCACGTCGTGGAACAGGGAGTCGAACGTCTCCTCGATGGTGCGGCCGAGGCCGCCGCGGAACAGCGAGTCGCCCGTGAAGACGTGCACCGGCGGCACTGGCGTGCCGGCCTCCGGGCCGGCCGCGGCGGCAGCCGCACCATCCGGCGCAGTGCGGAGGTCGAGGACGAGCGCGACGGAGCCGGGGGTGTGGCCGGCGAGGTGCACCACGTGCAGCCTCACGTCGCCGACCTCGACCACGTCGCCGTCGTCGAGCATGCGGTCGGTCGGCACGGCGATGCCTGGCGCGTCGAGGCGGCCGGCCGCCGTGCGTGCCCGCGTCTGCGCCACGACACGGGCCAAGGCGCCCCAGTGGTCGCGATGGCTGTGGGTGGTCACCACGTGGTCGAGCCCTCGGTCCTGGAGCAGCCGCAGCAGGGTCTCGGGGTCGGCGGCCGCATCGATCAGGCAGCGCGTGCCGGTTGCGGCACACTCGACGAGGTAGGCGTTGTTGTCCATCGGTCCGACGGCCACCTTGGTGATGACCGCGCCCGGAACATCGCGCCGCTGCGCCGGGCCGCCGACGTCGACCGTGCCGGTGTACTTCCTCATCGGTCTTCTCCCTCTTCACCACCGGATCCCGGCGCCCATGACCACGGACGCGCTCGTGGGTCGGTCGTCACAGCCACGACGGCGCCGGCGGCACCGGCGCCCCCGTGTCGGTGGTGAGCCCGTCCCCGTCGGCGCGCCCGACGAGCCACCCGAGCAACGCTGCTTCCGGCCCGGTCACCGCGGGGCCGGCCGCGCCGACCTCCCACGTCCGGCTCGTGGCTGACCCGTGCAGGGCCCGCACCGGGCAGACGCGCTCGGTCCGGAAGAACGGTGCGACCTGGTCCAGCGTGCGCGTGGCGAAGGCGGTGGACCAGTGCGCCGGCGTGTAACCGACCCCGAGATCGACGTGGTGGATCTCGAGCTCCCGTATCCGGAGCAGGGGCAGGTCGCGGCCGCGGACCTCCAGTCCGGTGCCGGTGCGGGCGGTCCGCTCGAGCGCCTCACCCCGGACCTCGCCCAGTGCCGCCTGGAGCTGCTCGGCTCCGGTGCGGACGTCGGCGACCAGCTCGGCGGACGGCCGGGACGCCCCCGAGTCGATGTCGGCGTCGCGCCCTTCGCGCCCGTGGGGGTACATCGGCGTCTCCACCCCGGTCCGGACCCAGGTGATGAGGTTGCCGGTCGCGTCCGCGTGGCGGGCGAGGTGGGTCAGCACGTGGCCGCGGGTCCATCCGGGCAGCCGGGAGGGCCCCCGCGCCTCCGCGTCGGACAGGCGCTCGGCCGCCTGCACGAGCCGGTCCGTCGCCTCCCGCAGCTCGTCCAGGAAGGCCTGGAGCGGGTGGTCGTCGGCGGGTCCGGGCGGAGCGGGAACGGCGTCCTCCGCCGGTGCACGCTCGCGTGATGCGTCGGTCACAGGTTGCTCCGTCCTCGCGGGGCGTGTCCCGGCTTCGACCGGGGACGTCGGACGACGCTAGCGTCACGCACAGACAGCCGGGTGTCAGGACCACCGGCAGGAGCCGGCGCCCCCGCGGCGAGCCCGGCGGGGCGCCCGCCACGGCAAACTGTCGGATCTCGCGCATAGCATGGCTGCGCCCCCGAGACGGGCTCGAGGAGCCGGGACACACGGCCCTCCGGCTCTCCACCGACCCGGCGCGAAGGAAGTCTGTGGCCGACCGCCTCATCGTCCGCGGTGCCCGCGAGCACAACCTCAAGGACGTCTCGCTGGACCTCCCGCGTGACGCGCTGATCGTCTTCACCGGGCTGTCCGGCTCGGGGAAGTCCAGCCTCGCCTTCGACACGATCTTCGCCGAGGGGCAACGCCGCTACGTCGAGTCGCTCTCGGCCTACGCGCGCCAGTTCCTCGGGCAGATGGACAAGCCCGACGTCGACTTCATCGACGGACTCTCACCTGCGGTCTCCATCGACCAGAAGTCCACCTCGCGCAACCCACGCTCGACCGTGGGGACGATCACGGAGGTCTACGACTACCTGCGCCTGCTGTTCGCCCGGGCCGGTCGTCCGCATTGCCCGAAGTGCGGGCGACCGATCTCGCGCCAGACGCCACAGCAGATCGTCGACCGCGTCCTCGAGCTCGACGAGGGGGCCCGCTTCCAGGTGCTCGCGCCGGTCGTGCGCGGCCGCAAGGGTGAGTACGCCGAGCTGTTCCGCGAGCTGCAGACGAAGGGCTACAGCCGCGCGCGGGTCGACGGCACGGTCGTGTCCCTCGCCGAGCCGCCCAAGCTCAAGAAGCAGGAGAAGCACTCGATCGACGTCGTCGTCGACCGGCTCGCCGTCAAGGCGAGTGCCCAGCGACGGCTGACGGACTCCGTCGAGACCGCGCTAGGACTCGGCTGCGGCCTGGTCATCCTCGACTTCGTCGACCTGCCCGCGGACGACCCCCAGCGGGAGCGGGTCTTCTCGGAACACCTCGCCTGCCTCGTCGACGACCTCTCGTTCGAGGAGCTCGAGCCGCGGTCGTTCTCGTTCAACTCGCCGTACGGCGCGTGCAGCGAGTGCACCGGCCTCGGCACCCGCCTGGAGATCGACCCCGACCTCGTCGTCCCGGACGACGACCTGAGCCTGCGCCAGGGCGCGGTCGCGCCCTGGGCGGGAGGTCAGTCGAGTGAATACTTCCTGCGTCTGCTCGAGGCTCTGGGAGAGACGCTCGAGTTCTCGATCGACGCACCGTGGCGGGAGCTGCCCGAGCGAGCGAAGGACGCCGTCCTGAACGGCCTGGACTACCAGGTCCACGTGAAGTACCGCAACCGCTACGGGCGTGAGCGCGCCTACTACACCGGCTTCGAGGGAGCGATCCCCTTCATCCGACGGCGGCACTCCGAGACCGACTCGGACTGGAGCCGGGAGCGTTACGAGGGCTACATGCGCGAGGTGCCATGTCCCGCGTGTCGTGGCTCCCGGCTCAAGCCGGAGGTGCTCGCGGTGACGGTCGGCGGACGGTCCATCGCCGACGTCACGCGGATGCCCATCCGGGACTGCGACGAGTTCCTGCGCGAGCTCGAGCTCACCGACCGCGAGGAGCAGATCGCCGGCCGGGTGCTCAAGGAGATCCACGCCCGGCTCGGGTTCCTGCTCGACGTGGGCCTGGACTACCTCTCCCTCGAGCGTCCCGCCGGCACGCTCTCGGGCGGTGAGGCGCAGCGCATCCGGCTCGCGACCCAGATCGGCGCGGGGCTCGTCGGCGTGCTGTACGTGCTCGACGAGCCGTCGATCGGCCTGCACCAGCGCGACAACCGCCGGCTGATCGACACGCTCACCCGGCTGCGCGACCTCGGCAACACGCTGATCGTCGTCGAGCACGACGAGGACACGATCCGCACGGCGGACTGGGTCGTCGACATCGGCCCCGGCGCCGGCGAGCACGGCGGACAAGTGGTCGTCTCCGGGCCCGTGGAGGACCTCCTCAACGGCACGGGGTCCCTGACCGGCGACTACATCGCCGGCCGCCGCAGGATCCCGACACCGACGTCGCGCCGGTCGCGGACACCGGGGCGCGAGCTCGTCGTCAGGGGCGCCCGGGAGCACAACCTGCGCGGTGTCGACGTGGCGTTCCCGCTCGGCCTGTTCGTCGCCGTGACCGGAGTGTCGGGCTCCGGCAAGTCGACCCTCGTCAACGACATCCTCTACTCCACGCTGGCGAACAAGCTCAACGGCGCACGACACGTGCCCGGACGGCACAAGACGATCAGCGGCCTCGAGCACGTGGACAAGGTCGTCCACGTCGACCAGAGCCCCATCGGCCGGACGCCGCGGTCGAACCCGGCCACCTACACCGGCGTCTTCGACCACATGCGCCGCCTGTTCGCCGAGACCACGGAGGCGAAGGTCCGGGGCTACCTGCCGGGGCGCTTCTCCTTCAACGTGAAGGGCGGGCGGTGCGAGTCGTGCTCGGGCGACGGCACGATCAAGATCGAGATGAACTTCCTGCCGGACGTCTATGTGCCGTGCGAGGTCTGCCACGGCGCGCGCTACAACCGCGAGACGCTCGACGTGCGTTTCAAGGGCAAGACCATCGCCGAAGTGCTCGACATGCCAATCGAGGAGGCACTGGAGTTCTTCGACGCGGTCCCGGCGATCGCCCGGCACCTGCGCACGCTCAACGACGTCGGCCTCGGCTACGTCCGGCTCGGTCAGCCGGCGCCGACCCTCTCCGGTGGCGAGGCGCAGCGGGTCAAGCTCGCCTCGGAGCTGCAGAAGCGCTCGACCGGTCGCACGGTCTACGTGCTGGACGAGCCGACGACGGGCCTGCACTTCGAGGACATCCGCAAGCTCCTCGGTGTACTGGGGCGGCTCGTCGATGCCGGCAACTCCGTGATCGTGATCGAGCACAACATCGACGTCATCAAGACCTCCGACTGGGTCATCGACATGGGGCCCGAGGGAGGCTCCGGGGGAGGCACCGTGGTCGCCGTCGGAACGCCGGAGGAGGTGGCGGTGGTCCCGGAGAGCCACACCGGCCGGTTCCTCCGCGACGTACTCGCCCCGGAGGCGAGCGCGCCGTCGCGGCGACGGGTCGCCTCGGCGGGCGCGCGCAAGGTCAGGGCCTCCGCGTCCTGACCGCCCACTGCGCGAGGGCACGGCTTTCGGTCCCGACCGCCGGATCCACCGGCCGCGGTGGGCACGAGGGCAGGCCCGCCCGTCCTGATCCACGCCCCGCCCGGTTGTCTGCGACGGGACGGGGGAACGACGTTCGTTGTGAGCGGTTCAGCTACCCGATCGGAGGGCGATTCCCGGATCAGGCTCCTCCTCGTTGACGACCACGCGATGTTCGCCTCGTGCCTTGCCCTGGCTCTGAGCCACGAACCCGACTTCCACGTCCTGGGGACGGCCACGACCCTCGCCGCTGCGCGCGAGGCGCTCGCGTCGGATCCCCCCGACGTCGTGCTGCTGGATCATCGACTACCTGACGGGCTCGGTGTCGACGCGCTGCCGGAGCTTCAGGCCCGCGCGCAGTCGGCCAAAATCGTGTTGCTGTTCGCGGCCGTGGACGACGCCACGCTCGCGGCCGCGACCGAAGCGGGATGCGCGGGCCTTCTGGTCAAGAGCGGGTCGATCGAGGACCTGTACCACGCGGTGCGTGCAGCAGCCGCGGGCGAGGTCGTCATCAGCCCAGACCTGCTCGCGCGGCTGGTGTCACGAGTGTCGCGCAACAACCTGCCGGCACGAGGTGACCTGACCCCGCGCGAGCTTCAGGTTCTGGAGCTCATCGCCGAGGGCTTACCGAACGCCCAGATCGGCGCGCGCCTGGGCGTCAGCGTGAACACCGTCCGCAACCACGTGCAGAACCTCCTCGCGAAGCTCGGCGCGCACAGCAAGCTCGAGGCGCTCGCACTCGCCGTACGCGAGGGACTGATCCAGCCGAAGACGGCACCGCTGTGACGGGTGCGCAGACGGACGCACTGCGCGCCGTCCTCGCGCGCGTCCCGGTCATCGCCTTCGCCTTCGACGCCGACCTCCGCTGCACGCTGTCGGAGGGTGGCGCGCTGAGGTCGATGGGCCTCGCCGCCGGGCAGCTCGTCGGCACCTGGTTGCCCGACGTCCTCGGACACGGAACCGTCTACACGCGCAACCTCGAGCGGGCCCTGGCGGGCGAGTCGTTCCGGACCCGCAACGAGGTGGGCGACCTCGTGTTCGACACCATGTTCGAGCCGCTGCGCGACGACCAAGGGGACGTGGTCGGTGGCATCGGGGTGAGCGTCGACGTCACCGGGGAGGCTCTGGCGCAGCGGCGGGCCCAGGAGGCCGAACACGAGGTGCAGGTTGAGCAGCGGGCCATGCTCGCGCATCTGCACGAGGCGACGGAGGCGGAACGTCTACGCATCGCCGGCGACGTCCACAACGACACCCTGCAGGTGCTCGCCGGCGTGGACCTGCGGCTCCAGCTGCTGGCAAGGGCGCTGGCGGCGGACGTCGCCCGTGCCGAGCTCATTGAGGAGGTGCGCGCGCTCGACGCCGAGGTGCGCGGCGCCGGCAGGAATCTGCGGCGCATCCTGCACGACCTCGAGCCGCCCGTCGCGGGACACCTCGACGACGCTCTGGCGGAGTACGCCCGGATGAGGTTCCACGACACCGACGTCGTCGTCACGGTCGACGTCGACATCGACGAGGAGCCTCCCGAGGCGGTGCGGCGGGTGCTGTTCCGGATCGCACAGGAGGCGATGACCAACACCCGCCGTCATGCCGGGGCCCACGCGGTCGGCGTGCACCTGCGCAGCATCGACGGCGAGTACGTCCTGCGCGTCGTCGACGACGGCACGGGCGTGACCGGGGACGAGACCGCTCGTCCGGACCGCGCGGCTCGTACGCCGGTCGCCGCGACGAGCTCGGGCCCCCGCCGGCGCGGCCACGGGCTGCTCTCGATGCGCGAGCGCGCCCGCGCCGTCGGGGGAACGTGCACGACAACCCCGGCGCCGTCCGGCGGCACCGTGGTCGAGGCCCACGTGCCGAAGCGGCTCGGCGTACGCATCGACGGTGACGGCGCGGGCCCGAGAGCCCCGCTCGCCGAGATTCTGGAGAGCATCACGGACGGCTTCGCCGCGCTCGACACGGAAGGCCGTTGCGTCTACCTCAACTCGCGCGGGGGGAAGCTGCTCAGCCGCGGGCCCGAGGAGGCGGCCGGCCGGGCTCTGTGGCGCGCGTCGCTGCCGGGCACCGCGGCGCCGCCGGATCCGTTGCGCGAAGCCTATGAGCGGGCGCGCGCGGACATGGTCCCGGTGCACGTCGCCGGCTACCACGAGGCGTCCGGCAGCTGGCTCGAGACCAGGGTGTACCCCTCACGGACGGGTACGTCGGTGTTCTTCGTCGACGTCTCCGAGCAGGTTGAGCGCCGGCGCGCCCTCGCCTACAACCGCGGCGTGCTGTCCACCGCTGCCCATCTGCTCGAGCTCGCGTCCGGCGCGGCGGACCTCGGCTCGGTGCTGCGGGAGACCGCGGACGTCCTTGCTCACGACTACGGCTGCGATGTCGCGATCAACCTCACCGCTGCGACGGCGCACCACGTGGTCGAAGGCGATGCCGCCGTGGGTGACCCCGCGTCGCGCTCGTCGTACACCGAGGCGCCGATCACCGCTGGCGGACGGACCTTCGGGGTGATCCGGCTCGCCTCCGACACCGCGGTCCCGCCCGGCGCCGTGGGGCTGCTGCCGGCCCTCGGGCGTATCCTTGGTCTGCGCGCCGAGGCCGACCGCGCCCGTGGCTGAGTCCGCGGTCACCGGCAGGCCGACCGCCGCAGGCCGTACGTCGCAGCGTGGGAACCCCGCGGGCCGGCCGTACGTCGACCCAGCAGGCGGCGTCGGTGTCGCCGCACATCGCGACCAGCCCCGCACGTCCACGGAGGCGACCTTGTCCGAGCCCGAGCCGAGTCCCGCAGCCTCGGTGGGACCGCACCGGCGAGCCGTCCTGCGCGCCATGACGGCGGGTGGAGCGCTGCTCGCGACCACCGGCGCGGTCGCCGGGTGCTCCGGGGGCTCCGAGCAGGCGACGACGCCCGACCCGCCGCAGACCGGCGGGAAGCTCGTCGCCGCAGCGGACGTGCCCGTCGGCGGCGGCGTCAAGGCGGAGGGTCGGCCGATCATCGTGGTCCAGCCGCAGAGCGGGACCATCAAGGCGTTCAGCGCCACGTGCACCCACGCCGGCTGCGAGATGAAGCAGGTGGCCGACGGTCTGATCAAGTGTCCGTGCCACGGCAGCGCGTTCTCCGTCGAGGACGGTTCGGTGAAAAACGGCCCGGCGCGCGCGCCGCTGCGTGAGATCCCGGTCAGCGTCGACGGCGACACCGTGGTCACCGCCTGACGGTCTGCTCCATCGCGGGAACGTCAGGCCTCGCGGGGAACCATCCGTCGCGACGTCAGGAGCATCGGCGGGCCGGTCCCGGGTGCGCTGATGTCCGCACCGACCGGTGCCCGCGGCCGGTCCTTCCCGGACCGACCGGCGACGGTGGCGGCGCCCGAGAACGTCGGTGGCCCGACGTAGGGTTGACGACGTGCCAGACCCGGCGACCTACCGACCTACTCCGGGGTCCATCCCCGACTCCCCGGGTGTCTACCGCTTCCGCGACGACCACGGCCGTGTGATCTACGTCGGCAAGGCGAAGAGCCTGCGCCAGCGGCTGAACAGCTACTTCGGCAGTCTCGCGGACCTGCACCCAAGAACCCAGACGATGGTCACGACCGCCGCCCAGGTCGAGTGGACGGTGGTGTCCACGGAGGTCGAGGCACTACAGCTGGAGTACTCCTGGATCAAGGAGTACGACCCCCGCTTCAACGTCCGCTACCGCGACGACAAGAGCTACCCGAGCCTCGCGGTGACGCTCGGGGACGACTACCCGCGCGCGCAGGTCATGCGCGGCCCGAAGCGGCGCGGCGTGCGCTACTTCGGCCCCTACGCCCATGCGTGGGCGATCCGGGAGACCCTGGACCTGCTCCTGCGCGTCTTCCCCATGCGCACGTGCAGCAACGGCGTCTTCACGCGTGCGTCGCAGGTCGGCCGGCCTTGCCTGCTCGGCTACATCGACAAGTGCTCGGCGCCGTGCGTCGGGCGGGTCTCGACCGACGAGCACCGGCGCATCGCCGAGGACTTCTGCGACTTCATGGCGGGCCAGACGGCGACCTACGTCCGCCGCCTCGAGAAGGAGATGCAGCGTGCCGCCGCGGACCTCGAGTTCGAGCGCGCCGCCCGGCTCCGTGACGACATCGAAGCCCTCAACCGGGCTATGGAGAAGAACGCCGTCGTGCTCGGTGACGCGACCGACGCCGACGTCATCGCCTTCGCCGAGGACGAGCTGGAAGCGGCGGTGCAGGTGTTCCACGTCCGGGGCGGGCGCGTCCGCGGGCAGCGCGGCTTCGTCGTCGACAAGGTCGAGGACGTCGACACCGGCGACCTGGTGGAGCGCTTCGTCGAGCAGTTCTACCTCGAGGGCGGCAACGAGGTTCCCCGCGAGCTCCTGGTGCCCGCCGTACCCGCCGACGGTGACCTCGTGGCCGAGCTCCTGCGCCTGGTGCGGGGTGCCCGGGTGGACCTGCGGGTCCCGCAGCGCGGGGACAAGCGCGCGCTGATGGAGACGGTAGCTCGCAACGCAGCGCAGTCCCTCGCGCTGCACAAGACCAAACGGGCCAGTGACCTCACGACGCGCAGCCGCGCGCTGCAGGAGGTGCAGGACGCACTCCGGCTCGACGCCGCGCCACTGCGCATCGAGTGCTACGACGTGTCGAACCTGCAGGGCAGCGATGTCGTCGCGTCGATGGTGGTGTTCGAGGACGGTCTCGCCCGCAAGTCGGAGTACCGCCGGTTCACCATCCGCGGCACCGCGGGGCAGGACGACGTCGCCGCTGTCCACGAGGTGATCACCCGGCGGTTCCGGCGGTACCTCGAGGAGCGTTCGGCCACGGGCGAGGCCGGTGCCGATGACTCCCTCGACGCCGAGGCGATGCAGGACGTCGGGCCGGGCGGGCGTGGCGGTGCGGTGCCGGAAGGGCTGGACCCCGAGACCGGCCGCCCGCGCAAGTTCGCCTACCCGCCGAACCTCGTCGTCGTCGACGGGGGTCCCCCGCAGGTTGCGGCGGCAGCTCGGGCGCTGGCGGAGCTCGGCATCGACGACGTCGCCCTCGCCGGACTCGCCAAGCGGCTGGAGGAAGTGTGGCTGCCCGGCGAGGACCATCCGGTGATCCTGCCGCGCACGAGCGAAGGGCTCTACCTGCTGCAGCGCGTCCGCGACGAGGCCCACCGCTTCGCGATCGCGTTCCACCGACAGCGCCGTGGCAAGAGCATGACCCGCAGTGCCCTCGACGACGTGCCTGGACTGGGGGAGGGGCGTCGCAAGACGTTGCTGCGCCACTTCGGGTCGGTCAAGCGGCTCGCGGCCGCGACTGTTGAGGAGGTCGCCGCAGTGCCCGGAATCGGGCCGAAGACCGCGGCCGCCGTCTGTGCGGTGCTCTCCGGTACGGCGGGACCCGACGCGCCGGCCGTCGACATGGCGACGGGCGAGATCGTCGACGACACGGGCGGGCCCCGGGTGGACCGGGCGACCGGCGAGATTCTCGGCGATGCCGGTCCGACCGGCATGGACCCGGTGCCGGGGGAGGGCCTCGACGACGCGGGTGGGCCCGACATGCACCGCCCGAGCGCGCAGCTGCCGGACGCCGCCGCGCCGGTGGCCGCATCCTCGACGGTGGCCGGGAACCCCCCGGCGGCGGCGAGAACCGCCAGTGGCATCCTTGATGACTCCACGCGACCGGTTGATCACCACAGTGGCGGGCGAGACGCCGTACGACACGACGACGCGGCGCGTGCTGCGGACGGACGAGGGCAGGGAGGCTCGACGCGATGACGACCCCGCCCTCGCTAGAGCCCTCGGCGCTCGCGCCGAAGGACCTCGTGATCGTCACGGGCATGTCCGGCGCCGGACGGTCGACCGCGGCCAACGCGTTGGAGGACCTCGGCTGGTACGTCGTGGACAACCTGCCGCCGCAGCTCCTGCCGGTCCTGGCCGAGCTGGGCACCCGCGCACGTGACAGCATCCCGAAGATCGCGGCGGTCGCCGACGTGCGCGGACGCGCCTTCTTCCGCGACCTGAGCTCATCCCTGGAGCAGCTGCGCGCCAGTGGTCACGCGCCGCGGGTGCTGTTCCTGGAGGCCTCCGACGACGTGCTCGTGCGCCGCTTCGAGTCCGTCCGGCGTCCCCACCCGCTGCAGGGGCAGGGGCGCATCCTCCACGGGATCATGCAGGAGCGCGAGATGCTGGCCGACCTGCGCGGCGACGCCGACATGGTTTTCGACACCAGCTCATTCAACGTGCACCAGCTCAGCGCCAAGATCGCCGAGGCGTTCGAGGGCGGCGACGCACCGGGCCTGCGCGCGACGGTGCTGAGCTTCGGCTACAAGTACGGCCTGCCGGTCGACGCCGACCTGGTCGCGGACATGCGCTTCCTGCCCAACCCGCACTGGGTCCCCGAGCTGCGCCCGCAGACGGGTCAGGACGCGCCGGTGAGTGCCTACGTGCTGTCCCGGCCCGGGGCGCCGGAGTTCCTCGACGCCTACGAGCGTGTGCTCGACGTCGTCGGCGCCGGCTACCGCCGTGAGGGCAAGCGCTATGTGACCATCGCGGTCGGCTGCACCGGGGGCAAGCACCGCTCCGTCGCGACGGCCGAGGAGCTCGCGCGCCGGCTTCGCCAGCGCGGCGTGGACACCCTCGTGCTCCACCGTGACCTGGGGCGAGAGTGAGCGGCGCCGTCTGCCCTCGGGTCGTCGCGCTTGGCGGTGGTCACGGGCTCGCGGCGTCGCTGACGGCCCTGCGCCGGCTGACCGACCAGCTCACGGCCGTCGTGACCGTCGCCGACGACGGAGGGTCCAGCGGGCGCCTGCGCAAGGAGCTCGGCGTCCTCCCGCCCGGTGACCTGCGGATGGCCCTTGCGGCGCTGTGCCGGGACGACGAGTGGGGCCGGACCTGGAGCGAGGTGATCCAGCACCGCTTCATCAGCTCCGGTGAGCTGCACGGGCACGCTGTCGGTAACCTCCTGATCGTCGCGCTTTGGGAGCGGCTGGCCGGCAACCCGGTCGCGGCGCTGGACTGGGTGGGACGTCTGCTCGGTGCGCAGGGCAGGGTCCTGCCCATGTCGTCGGTCCCGCTCGACATCCGCGCCACCGTCGTCGGAGCCGACGGTTCCCCCGACGCCGTCACCGAGGTCTGCGGCCAGGTGGCGGTGGCGTCGACGACCGGGCAGGTCGCCGGGATCACCCTGGCGCCGGACCAGCCCCCGGCCTGCGCGGAGGCCGTGGCGGCGATTTACGAGGCCGACTGGGTCGTCCTGGGTCCCGGGTCGTGGTTCACCAGCGTGCTGCCGCACCTGCTCGTGCCCGGTCTGTGCGAGGCCATCGTCGGGACACGCGCGCGCCGCGTGGTCACGCTCAACCTGAGCGCCCAGACCGGCGAGACGACCGGTTTCTCGCCGGAGACCCACCTCGAGGTGCTCGCCGCACACGCTCCCGAGCTTCGCGTCGACGTCGTGGTCGCCGACCGCGGGGCGGTGGGCGACAAGACCGGGCTGCGCCGGGTCGCCCGCGCCCTCGGCGCCGAGCTCGTCCTCGACGACGTGGCGGCAGGCGACGGCTTACCGCGCCACGACCCCGAGCGGCTGGCGGCTGCGTTCGACCGCGTCTTCTCCACGCACGGCCAGTACGGAAGGATTTGACCCATGGCGATGACTGCTGCCGTCAAGGACGAATTGAGCCGCCTCGCCGTCACCCGGCCGTGCTGCCGCAAGTCCGAGGTGTCGGCCATGCTGCGCTTCGCCGGTGGGCTGCACATCGTCAGCGGACGGATTGTGGTCGAGGCCGAGCTCGACACCGGCGCGGCGGCGCGGCGGCTGCGCCGGGACGTCGCCGAGGTGTTCGGCCACCCTTCCGATGTCGCGGTGATGGCTCCCGGCGGGCTGCGCAAGGGCAGCCGCTACGTCGTCCGCATCGTCCGTGACGGGGAGGCTCTCGCGCGCCAGACCGGGCTGCTCGACGGGCGGGGACGTCCCGTCCGCGGGCTTCCCCCGCAGGTGGTGTCGGGCGCGACGTGCGACGCGGAGGCGGCCTGGCGTGGTGCCTTCCTCGCCCACGGCTCGCTGACGGAGCCCGGTCGTTCCGCTGCGCTGGAGATCACCTGCCCCGGGCCGGAGGCGGCGCTCGCGCTCGTCGGTGCCGCGCGGCGCCTGCACGTCGGCGCGAAGGCTCGCGAGGTGCGCGGCGTGGACCGCGTGGTGGTCCGGGACGGCGACGCGATCGGCGCCCTGTTGACCCGTCTCGGCGCGCACGACAGCGTGCTCGCGTGGGAGGAGCGCCGGATGCGGCGCGAGGTCCGCGCCACAGCCAACCGGCTCGCGAACTTCGACGATGCGAACCTTCGCCGCTCCGCACGCGCCGCGGTCGCGGCGGGTTCCCGGGTCGAGCGGGCGCTGGAGATCCTCGGCGACGAGATTCCCGAGCACCTGCGTACGGCGGGGGAGCTGCGGCTCAAGCACCGCCAGGCGAGCCTCGAGGAGCTCGGAGCGCTCAGCGACCCGCCGATGACGAAGGACGCCGTGGCGGGGCGGATCCGGCGGCTGCTGGCGATGGCGGACAAGCGCGCGAAGGACCTCGGGCTCCCCGGCACCGAGGCGAACCTCACTCCCGAGATGCTTTCGTCCTGAGTAGGCTGTACGCCGAGCTCGCACCACCTTCACCGCGTCCGGGGCCCTCGGGTCCCGAAGCGGCACGGCGCCGAATCGCCGTCCCGCGCCGCGGTGCATGCGCAGACGACGGCGTCCGCAGGCCCTTCCGCCCCCGGCCCGACCGTCCGACGATGGCACGCCGGGCGCCTCAGGGCGGGGCGGTAGGGTCGAACCGCATCCCACAGTCCATCCGCCGGCAACCGGCCGGCGAGCAGCGAGGAGATCGTCCGTGACCGTACGGGTCGGCATCAACGGCTTCGGCCGCATCGGCCGCAACTTCTTCCGCGCGGCTCTCGCGCAGGGCGCCGACGTCGAGATCGTCGGCGTCAACGACCTCACCGACAACGCGACGCTGGCGCACCTGCTCAAGTACGACAGCATCCTCGGCCGTCTCGGCAAGGACGTCTCCTTCGACGAGGACAACATCACCGTCGACGGCAAGAGCTTCCGCGCCCTGGCCGAGAAGGACCCCGCTGCCCTGCCGTGGGGTGACCTCGGCGCCGACGTCGTCATCGAGTCGACCGGCCGGTTCACCAAGGCCGCGGACGCGCGCAAGCACGTCGATGCGGGCGCCAAGAAGGTCATCATCTCCGCGCCGGCCAAGGACGAGGACATCACCCTGGTCATGGGGGTCAACTCCGACAGCTACGACCCTGCCGCGCACACGATCATCTCGAACGCCTCCTGCACGACGAACTGCCTCGCACCGATGGCCAAGGTGCTGCTCGAGGAGTTCGGCATCGTCAAGGGCCTGATGACGACGGTGCACGCCTACACCAACGACCAGGTCATCCTCGACTTCCCGCACAAGGACCTGCGTCGCGCCCGGGCCGCCGCGACCAACATCATCCCGACAACGACGGGCGCGGCGAAGGCGATCGCGCTGGCGATCCCGGAGCTCAAGGGCAAGCTCGACGGCTACGCGCTGCGGGTCCCGGTCCCGACCGGCTCGGCGACCGACCTCACGGTCCAGCTCGGCCGCGAGGTCAGCTCCGAGGAGATCAACAACGCCATGCGCAAGGCGGCCGAGGGCCCGCTCAAGGGCATCCTCGAATACACCGAGGACCCGATCGTCTCCAGCGACATCGTGACGTCGCCGGCCTCCTGCATCTTCGACGCCTCGCTGACCAACGCCAGCGGCGACATGGCCAAGGTGCTCGGCTGGTACGACAACGAGTGGGGCTACTCCAACCGCCTCGTCGACCTCGTCGGCCTCGTCGGACGCTCGCGCTGACCTGACCCGTACTGCCGCGATCTCGGGTGCCGCGCCGACGCGCGGCGCCCGGGATCGCGTCATGTCTGGAGGCCACCCCACGATGAAGACAGTTGAAGACCTCGAAGTTGGCGGCAAGCGCGTGCTCGTTCGCGCCGACCTCAACGTCCCGCTCAACGGAGACCGGATCACCGACGACGGCCGCATCCGCGCCTCGGTCCCCACGATCACCGCGCTGGTCGAGCGAGGTGCGCGGGTCGTCGTCTGCGCCCACCTCGGCCGGCCGAAGGGCGCGCCGGACCCGACGTACTCCCTGCGGCCGGTCGCCACGCGGCTCGGCGAGCTACTCGACCGCCCGGTCGCCTTCGCCGCCGACACCGTCGGTGACGAGGCCAAGGCCGCCGTGGCCGCTCTGGGTGACGGCGACGTGGTCGTCGTGGAGAACCTCCGCTTCAACGCCGGCGAGACCAGCAAGGACGACACCGAGCGTGGCGCCTTCGCCGACGAGCTGGCGTCGCTGGCGGAGGCCTACGTCGGCGACGGCTTCGGTGCCGTGCACCGCAAGCACGCCAGCGTGTACGACGTACCGCGGCGGTTGCCACACGTCGCCGGCGGACTCGTGGTCGCCGAGGTCGAGGTGCTCCGGCGCCTGACCGAGGAGCCGGCCCGCCCGTACGCCGTCGTCCTCGGCGGGTCGAAGGTGTCCGACAAGCTCGGCGTCATCGACAACCTGCTCGGCAAGGCCGACCGCATCCTCGTCGGCGGGGGGATGGTCTTCACCTTCCTCAAGGCACAGGGCCACGAGGTCGGCAGGAGCCTGCTCGAGGACGACCAGCTCGACACGGTGCGTCGCTACCTTGCGCAGGCGCAGGAGCGCGGCGTGGAGATCGTTCTGCCGGTCGACGTGGTCGCGGCGTCGGCCTTCGCGGCGGACGCCGACGCCGACGTCGTCCCGGTCGAGGCGATTCCGGCCGACCGGCTGGGGCTCGACATCGGCCCGCGCTCGGGGGAGCTGTTCGCCTCCCGGCTGGCCGACTGCCGCACCGTCTTCTGGAACGGCCCCATGGGCGTGTTCGAGATGGAGCCGTTCTCGCACGGCACCCGCGCCGTCGCCGAGGCGCTCGCCAAGATCACGACGGGTGGTGCGCTCACCGTGGTCGGTGGCGGCGACTCGGCAGCCGCTGTCCGCAAGCTCGGCTTCGCCGAGGACGGCTTCGGCCACATCTCGACCGGTGGTGGCGCCAGCCTCGAGTACCTCGAGGGCAAGGCCCTGCCCGGCCTGAAGGCACTGGAGGACTGAGTCATGGGGGCGACGCGCACGCCGCTGCTGGCGGGCAACTGGAAGATGAACTGCAACCACCTTGAGGCCATCGCGCTGGTGCAGAAGCTCGCGTTCAGCCTGAACGACGACGACTACGCCGCGGCCGAGGTCGTCGTGCTTCCGCCGTACACCGACCTGCGCTCGGTGCAGACCCTTGTCGACGGTGACAAGCTGAAGATGAAGTACGGCGCGCAGGACCTCTCCAAGCACGATGCCGGCGCCTACACCGGCGAGATCTCCGGGTCGATGCTGGCCAAGCTCGGGTGCAGCTACGTCGCCGTGGGGCACTCCGAGCGCCGGCAGTACCACGCCGAGACCGACGAGCTCGTCCGGGACAAGGTGGCGGCGGCATTCCGCCACGGTCTCGTGCCGATCCTCTGCGTCGGCGAGGGCCTGGACGTGCGCAAGTCGGGTCGTCAGGTCGAGCACACCCTCGCCCAGGTTGACGCCGCGGTGTCCGGCCTCACGCCGGAGCAGGTGGCGACGCTCGTGATCGCCTACGAGCCCGTGTGGGCGATCGGAACGGGTGAGGTCGCCACGCCGGAGGATGCGCAGGAGGTGTGCGCCGCCATCCGGGGTCGCATCGCCGAGCTCCACCCCGGTGACGTCGCAGACCGGGTGCGCATCCTCTACGGCGGCTCGGTCAAGGGCTCCAACGCCGCCGGCATCATGGCCCAGGCCGATGTCGACGGTGCTCTGGTCGGTGGAGCCAGCCTCGACGCCGAGGACTTCGCCAAGATCTGCCGCTACCGGCTGGCCGCGGCCGGCTGAGGACGCCTCCGTCGCGCCGTACGGCGGGTGCGCTCGCGTGTGTGCCGGGCGGACGCCGTACGGCGGCTGCGCTGGCGTCGCGCGGCGGACGCCGTACGACGGTCGTCCCTTGCTTGTTCTTCGGCGGCCGCGCCGCGTCGGCCCAGCCGGCGCCCGCGGGCGCCTGCCGGGTGCCGGAGGCACCGCGTAGGCTAGGCCGGTCCGGCCTCCGGTCCGGGCAGCAGCAGCATCGACGAGAGGGACCCGCGCCGCCGTGAACGTGACCGAGATCGTCTTCTCCGTCATCCTGATCCTGACCAGCCTCCTGATGATCGTGCTCGTGCTGCTGCACAAGGGCAAGGGCGGCGGTCTGTCCGACATGTTCGGCGGCGGCATGTCGTCCTCGCTGGGCGGGTCCTCGGTCGTCGAGCGTAACCTCGACCGGCTGACGATCGGCGTGGGGATCGTCTGGATCGCCTCCATCGTGGCCCTGGGGCTCCTCGCCAAGGGCTGAGACAGGACATCGAAAGGCGGCGACACCGGACATCGGGTGACATCCCGGCGCGATGTGGCCGACGTGCGCCGCATCGCCTCCTAGACTGGGCCTCCGCCGGCGGCAACGCTGCGATTCGACCAAGGAGTGACATCCGTGGCAAGTGGCAACGCGATCCGGGGCAGCCGAGTCGGCGCCGGGCCGATGGGCGAGGCCGAGCGCGGCGACACCGCCCCGCGCGTGCGCATCTCGTACTGGTGCGCGAACGGGCACGAGACGCGCCCGAGCTTCGCGGAGGAGAGTGGCGTCGCTCCGCCCGAGACGTGGGACTGCCCGCGTTGTGGCCTGCCCGCCGGCCAGGACCAGCAGGCTCCGCCGGCCGCGCCGCGCACCGAGCCGTACAAGACGCACCTCGCCTACGTGAAGGAGCGGCGCACCGACGCCGACGGTGAGGCCATCCTCGCCGAGGCGCTGCAGAAGCTCCGCGGGGAGTAGGCCGCCACCCGTCGGCATCGCGACCGTCCCGCTAGCGCAATCGATCTCCCTCGACGGCTTCGGCTGCGGGGCCGGAGCACAGCGAACGCCACCCGCTGGACATCCGCCCCGAGCGCCCGCACGACGCCTTCGTCGCCGAGGGCGAGACCCGCATCGGCGCCCCGATCATGGGCCTCAACACGTTCGGACCCGTCCGGGGTCCGTGGTCAGGCGTGGCGTGGTGGGGGAGGACCCGCCGTTCCACCATTCCGGTCTTCGTGCTGACCGACCACGCCCACGAGCCGATCGAGATGGCAGGCGGCACGACCTTCTACTTCTCACGGACGGCATCTCCGCCGCCCTGGACCGCCTCCCGACTACTTCGAGTGCGCGGGGGTCGTTGCCTCGGCGGCCGCCATCCACGTCCGGCTCGCCCGTACGCCCTCCGCGGCCCAGCCGCCCACGCAGCAAGCGCAGGGCCGGGCCATCGACCCGGCCCCGACCGCCTGACCAGCAGCCCCGGCTTCCTGATCAGCGGACACGTTCCGGACCACGGACACGTTCCGACCACGGACACGACGCCACCGCGGACACGATCGACCGCCTGAGCACGCCGCACGGTTCGGCGCCGTCTCCGGCGCCGCGGAGGCAGGGCCGCAGCTACCTGTGCGCGGCGGGCATCGCCCCGGTGACCTCACGCGCGGCCGCGAGGAGTGTTGCCGCCGCGTCCTGCCGCGGCTACCTGTGGGCCTGCGGTAGCGCCGCCGCTGCGTCGCGGTCCACCAGCACCAGCGTCGCCTCCGTCGCGACGGCGCCCGAGGCGGGAACCTCGTTGAGGGACGCGCCGGAGAGCGTGCGCGCGACGGCTTCGGCCTTGCCCGAGCCCGCGGCGAGCAGCCAGATCTGACGAGCAGCCCGCAACGCCGGGAAGGTCAGGCTCAACCGCTCCGGCGGCGGCTTGGGGGACCGCCGCACGGCGACGACCGTGCCTGTCGCCTCCAGGGCCGGGTGCCCGGGGAACAGCGACGCGACGTGGGAGTCCGGCCCGACCCCGAGCAGACACACGTCGAATGCCGGCAGCAGCGGCCCAGCGGCGCCACGCGATGCCTTCGCCGCGCCCACCGACGCGGCTGCCCTGGCGAGCTCGGCGGCGTAGCGCTGGGCCGCCGCGTCCAGGTCATCGCCGTCCGGCCCGTCCGAGGCCGGCATGGCATGCACCTGCTCCGGCGGCACTGCCAGCCCATCGACCAGCGCCTCGCGTGCCGAGGTCTCGTTGCGCTCCGGGTCTCCGGCGGGGAGGAACCGCTCGTCCCCCCACCAGAGGTCGACGGCGTCCCAGTCGACGGCGTCGCGTGCAGGCGACTCCGCGAGCGCACGCAGGACCGACGTCCCGACGCCGCCACCGGTCAGGACGACCGACGCGTGGCCGCGGCATGCCTGCGCGTCCACGAGCGAGGTGACGAGTCGCGCCGCGACCGCCGCGGCGAGCACGTCGGCGTCACGGTGGACGACGAGCGTGCGCTCGCTCACGAGGAGCCTGGCCCGG
>JALYMU010000238.1 GCA_030773595.1 Actinomycetota bacterium
CATGTGCCGCAGCATCAAGACCCTCCGGCCGCCGTACGTCGAGGACACGACCGACGACGAGGTCCGGGCCGCCGCCCTGCAGTACGTCCGCAAGGTGAGCGGGTTTCGCGCGCCGGCGGCCCACAACGCTGAGGCGTTCGACGCCGCGGTCGACGCCGTCGCCGACGCGACCCGCCGGCTCCTCGACGCGCTCGAGGTGCGCGGTCGCTCGCGCCCGGCAAGCTGACACCACCCCGGAGGCGGGCCCCAGGGCTCGGCGCGAGAGACTGCCGCTGCAGCTGTCCCGGCGCGTCGGCGCCGCGCCGACCGGAAGGAAACCAGACCCGTGCCCAGGATCGCCATCGCCGTGGGAGCGTTGCTCGTCGTCGTGGGCGTGTGGGCATTCACCGCCTCCGGGCCCGGCGCCAGCCCGACCGCTCTCATCCCGGCGGTCCTCGGCGCGCTGCTCGCGGGAGCCGGGGTGGTCGGCCTGCGGGGCGGGGACGCCCGGCGCCACGCCATGCACGCCGCTGCCGGCGTGTCGCTGCTCGGCGTCCTCGGGTCCCTCGGTCAGCTCCTCGCCAGCCCGGCGGCGGGCTCGGAGCACGCGGACATCGCGCGCTACGCCGGCATCGCGAACCTCCTGCTGTGCGGCCTGTTCCTCGCGCTCGCCGTCCGCTCCTTCATCCAGGCCCGCCGCGCACGCGTCTAGCCCGCCGCTCGCCCGTCCAGGGGAGCGCGCCTTCGGACCGGGCAGATGGTGCGGGGCCGGGGCTCAGGGGGCCGGGGCCGTCGAGTCGCGGACCACGAGCTCCGCCGGCAGCACCCGCCGCCCGCCGTCGGGCGCTCCCTTCAGCGCGTCGAGCAGCATCCGGGCGGCTTGGCGGCCCTTCTCCCGCAGCGGTTGGCGGACCGTCGTGAGCGGCGGGTCGTGCAGTGCCGCGACCGGTCCGTCGTCGAAGCCGACGACCGACAGCTGCGCCGGTACGGCGAGACCTGCCGCCCGGGCCGCCCGTGCGGCCCCGACGGCGAGGACGTCGCTGATCGCGAGGACGGCCGTGGGCGGATGCGGTCCGCGGAGGAGCTCGCGCATCGTGTCCTCGCCCGCCGCCGCGGTGTTCGCACCGCACTCGTTGACGGTGAGCTCCTCCGGCGGGAGGCCAGCGGCGGCCCACGCGTCGGTGTAGCCGAGCATCCGTTCACGCATGACGCTGCTCGTCGCGGTCCGGGCCTCGTCCCAGCCGACGGCGCCCACGCGGGGGCGTGCCGTCAGCCGGTCGACCAGCACGGCCGCGCGCCGATGCCCGAGCCCGATCACGTGCTCGGCGGCGTCCTGTGCCGCGGCGCGGTCCGAGACGAGGACCAGCCCGGCCCACGGCGGGCCCGACACGTCGGTGGGACCGTCCACGGCCACCAGCGGAAGGGCTCGTGCCAGCAGCGTCGACAGCGCCGGGTGGTCCTCCTCGAGGCTGTAGACGAGGGCCCCGTCGATCACCGCCCGGGCGAGTGCGCCGAGACCCCGGGCCGGCCCGCTCCCGCCGCTGCGGGGCGGAAGCGGCAGCAGGGTGAGACCCACGTCGCTGTCCTCGCTGACGTCTCCGACGCCGGCGAGGAACGCGCTCGCCGCGGGGTCGTCGAAGCTGTAGCGCAGCCCTTCTCCGAAGACGACTCCCAGGATGCCGGCCGACCCTCGCCGCAGGGACGCGGCCGCGGCGTTGGGCCCGGCGTACCCGAGGCCGGCCGCCGCGTCGAGGACCCGCAGGCGTACGGCGGGGGACATCCGTCCCGTCCCGTTGAAGACGTTCGAGACGGTGGCGACGGAGACGCCGGCGGCCTCGGCCACGTCCCGCAGCGTCGCCACCTCAGCCGCCTCCTGTCCGCGCCGGCATCCCGCCGTACGTCGGGCGCGGAATGCGCTCGACCGCGGCCCGCATCATGACGTACTGTTCCTGATGTATCGATTAACCATCGGGAGGTCCCGTGTCCGTCCAGGCAGCCCACCGCGGCGCCCCCTCCGCGACGTTGCGCACGAACCGCGCGGCCACGACGGCGGTCTTCGCCCTCAACGGCCTCGTCTTCGGCGCGTGGGCCGGGCGCATCCCCGACGTGAAGGCGCGGCTCGGCCTGACCGAGAGCCTGCTCGGCGTCCTGCTCCTCGTCGCTGCCCTCGGGGCCCTCGCCGGGATGCAGGTCGTGGCCCGTGCCGTCGCCCGTTGGGGCACGCCGCGGGTCACGACGACCGGCGTGGTGGCCGTGTCCGTGCTCCTGCTCCCGATCGCCTTCGCCCCGAGCCCCGCAGTGCTCGCGGCCGCGCTCGTGGTCTTCGGCATGGCGATGGGGTTCCTCGACGTGGCGATGAACAGCCACGGCGTGTGGGTCGAGGAGCGGTACGGGCGGCCGATCATGAGCAGCCTGCACGCGTTCTTCTCCTTGGGCCTGCTCGCCGGCGCGGGCATCTCCGGCCTCGCCGCCCGCGCGGAGGTGAGCGCCACCGCGAGCATCGCCGCCAACGGAGTGGTGCTCGCCGCCGCGGCGGCGTGGGCTTGCTCGCGCCTGTCCGGTGGTCCCGAGCCGGCGGGGGACGACGCGACGTCGGCGGCCGACTCGGCGACGCCCTGGCCCCGCGCCAAGGTCCTGCTCCTCGGCGTCATGGCCTTCATCACGCTGATGGCCGAGGGCGCCGCAAACGACTGGAGCGCGGTCCTGCTGCACGAGGAGCGCGGGGTCAGCACGGCGCTGGCCGTGTCGGGACTCGTCGCCTTCAACGCGACCATGACCGTCGGCCGGCTGCTCGGTGACCGGGTCACGCTCGCGTGGGGCCCCGGGCCGACGCTGCGGCGCTCCAGCGCCGTCGCCTGCGTGGGCATGCTCGCCGGGCTGGTCGTTCCGGGAGCCGTCGCCGCTGTCGTCGGGTTCGCGCTCATGGGCATCGGGCTGTCGGTCGCCGTACCGATCCTGTTCAGTGCGGCCGGCGCGCTTCCCGGTGGTACGCCGGGCCAGTCGATCGCCCGCGTCAGCACGCTGGGCTATCTCGGGTTCCTCGTCGGCCCCACGGCGATCGGCTTCCTGGCCGACGCCACGAGCCTGACGCTGGCGTTCGGGGCGGCCGTCGCCCTGCTCGCGTTCGTCGTGCTCGGGGCGCCGGCGACAGCCGGGCGGCGCCAGGCGCAGCCCGCCCCCGCCGACGCGGTGGCGGCGTAGGCGCAGCGGAGCGCGCACTGATCCCCGCGCTGCAGCTGGGCCAGGACCCGTGCGCCGCCCCGCGGACGGCACCTACGCCGCGACGAACTCGGACAGCCCGTCGAGCAGCCGTGCGACGTCCTCCTCGGTGTTGTAGAGCGACAGCCCGACGCGCAGTGCAGCGGTGTCCTCGATGCCGAGCCGCACGGACGCCTGATGGGCGTAGAACCACCCGGCCGGCGCGAGGACGTCACGCGCCCGCAGGAAGGCCGACGCGTCCGCCGAGCTCCGGTCCGGGAAGGTCGCCAGGAGCGTCGGCGTCCGCCGCGCCGCCCGCGAGTGCAGCACGACCCGCGGCCCGAGCTCGCGCAGGCCGGCCTCGACGAGCCCACACAGGTATGTCTCGTGCTTGTCGACGCAGGCCATCGACGAGCGCAGCCGGTCGCGGCGGTCCGTGGCCTCGCCGGGAGCGATGCCGGCGAGGAAGTCCACCGCCGCGGTAGCGCCGGCCAGGATTTCGTAGGGCAGCGTCCCGAGCTCGAACCGCTCCGGGACGACATCGGTCGAGGGGACCAGCTTGTCCGGACGGATCGTCTCGAGGAGATCCGGTGCGGCCCCGAGCACGCCGCAATGGGGCCCCAGGAACTTGTACGGCGAGCAGACGAAGAAGTCGGCCCCGAGGGCGGTCATGTCGACGACGTCGTGCCCGGCGTAGTGCACGCCGTCGACGTAGACGAGCGCTCCCACGGCGTGGGCGGCGTCGGCGATCGAGCGGACCGGTGGCTTCGTGCCCAGCAGGTTCGACGCGGCGGTGACCGCGACCAGGCGGGTGCGGCCGGTGATGGCCCGTTCCACGCTTGCGAGGTCGATCTCCGAGGTTCCCGGGTCGAAGTCGATCCAGCGGAACTCGACACCGGCCATCGCGGCGGCCTGGACCCACGGGCTCACGTTCGCGTCGTGGTCGAGACGGGTGACGACGACCTCGTCCCCGGCCTTCCACGTCTTCGCCAGGTGGCGGGAGAAGTCGTAGGTGATCTGCGTGGCGGAGCGCCCGTAGACGACCCCGGTCGGGGGCACGCCGAGCAGGTCGCCGTAGGCGGCGCGGAACGCCGCGACCGCGTTCTCGGCGTTGGTCTCGGACACCGTGCCGGAACCGCGGTTGGACAGCGGTCCGGTCAGCGTGGCCGCGATCGCGTCCCCGACCTCGCGTGGCGTCTGGGTGCCACCGGGGCCGTCGAAGTGCGCCAGCCCGGACGTCAGTGAGGGAAAGCGCGCACGGAGCGCCTCAACGTCGAAGGTCATCGGCCCTCGCCTCGAGCACCACCTGTCATCTGCGGCACGCTACCCCGCTGCGGGATTCCGGCGGGCAGCGCGGGGCGTCGCGACGCCGGACGGCCTCACGCCCCCGTCCCCAGCGCCTCGTAGCGCCGCAGCGCCTCCTTGCGCTCCGCGGCGTGGTTCACGACGCGCTCGGGGTAGCCCTCCGGGACGCCACCGGGGAGGTCCCACGGCTCGTGCACCGCCGGGCCGGCCACGCCGCGCAGCTCGGGGACGTACCGGCGTACGTAGTCGCCCTCCGGGTCGAACTTCCGCCCCTGCGTGATGGGATTGAACACGCGGAAGTACGGCGCGGGGTCGGTGCCGGAGCCGGCGACCCACTGCCAGCCGTGCGCATTCGAGGCGAGGTCGCCGTCGCGCAGGGAGCGCATGAAGTGCCGGGCGCCGGCCTGCCACTCGATGTGCAGGTCCTTGATCAGGAACGACGCCACGACCATGCGCATCCGGTTGTGGATCCAGCCCTCGGCAGCGAGCTGGCGCATCCCCGCGTCCACGGCCGGGTAGCCCGTCTGCCCCTCCTTCCAGGCCTCGAGCCGCCGCCGAGCGCGCTCGCCCGAGTCGAAGCCGATGTCGCCCATCTCCGGGCGGAGGTGCTCGCGCGCGCTCCCCGGCTCGTGCCAGAGGATGTCGGCGTAGAACTCCCGCCAGCCGAGCTCGTTGCGGAACACCTGCGCGCCGCGCGAGCGCAGTCGCGCGATGTCGGCGAGCAGCGTGCGGGGGTGGATCTCGCCCCACTTGAGGTGGACGCTGAGCTGCGAGGTGCCCTCGACGTCCGGCCGGTTGCGCATCTCGGCGTACGACGAGAGCCGCTGGTCGCGGAACCGCGCCCACCGGTCGAGCGCCGCCACCTCGCCCGCAAGCGGCAGGCGCAGGGAGCCGAGGTCGGGCTCGTCGGGCAGGACCTCGCTCGTAACTGGCCGGACCCACGGGGCGCCGCGCGGCGCCGGCACCGGGGCGCCCCACTGCGCCGTCCGCCACACCCGCGCGTACGGGCTGAACACGCGGTACGGCGAGCCGTCCGGCTTGCGGATCGTCCCCGGCGCGAAGGCGTACGGCGACCCGGTGCGGACCAGCCCGCGGCCGTCCGCGGCGAGCGCCGCCTCGACCCGGGCGTCGCGCTTTCGGCCGTACGGGCCGAAGTCCGCCGCGACGTGGACGGCCTCCGCCACGGCGGCTCGGGCGACCAGAGGGACGACGGTGGCGGGGTCGCCACGGCCGATGACGAGACAGCCACCGAGCGCCGCGTCCAGCGATCGCAGCGAACGGAGCAGGTAGGCACGCCGGGGGTCCCCTGACGGGCCCCACAGCGCCGGGTCCAGGACGAACAGCGCGACGACCTCGTCGGCGAGGCAGGCGTTGCGCAGCGCCGGGTTGTCGGCGAGCCGGAGGTCGCGGCGGAACCACATGACCCTGGTGGACACGCGAGCGAGGCTAGGGCTGCCTGGGCCGAAACGCCCGCCGAGACGCAGGACCGCAACGCCCGGCCTGGGCCGGGGACAGGGCCGAGGACGAACGGTGCGGCCCGTTTCCCGGCGTGCGACCACGGACATGCCGAGACACGATGGGCCACGTCCACGTCCACGTCCACGGCCCGTGCCCCGTCGCCGCGCAACGCTGTGCCGAACCGGAGGAGAAGCCCGTGCGGATCGTCGTCACCGGAGCGAGCGGCAACCTCGGGACCGCCCTGCTGCGCCGGCTGGCGGCCGACGATGAGGCGCACGACGTCGTGGGGATCGTCCGGCGTCCGCCGCAGGCGGGGGCTGACTACGCCGGCGTCGAGTGGCACGCGCTCGACCTCGCCGACGACGACGCGGCGGCCCGGCTGCGTGGCATCGTCGAGGGCGCCGATGCGGTAGTGCACCTGGCGTGGCTGTTCCAGCCCTCCCGCGACATCGACTACCTGCGCAAGGCCACGGTCGGCGGCAGTCGGGCGGTGCTCGACGCGGCGACGGAGGCGGGCGTCGGCCACCTCGTCCACCTGTCCTCGCTCGGCGCCTACTCGCCGGGGCCGAAGGACCGCGCGGTCGACGAGTCGTGGCCGACCGGCGGGTCACCGACGCTGCCCTACAGCCGGCACAAGGTCGAGGTCGAGCCATCCCGGGTCGACCGGCTGGATCCGCGCACGCCAGGCGAGTGCTGCCGCCGTCCGCAGCACCGGGGCCGGCAGGTGCACCGGCCAGGCACCGAAGGCGGCGGCGAGGTCGTCGCG
>JALYMU010000239.1 GCA_030773595.1 Actinomycetota bacterium
GGTCGCCGGTCCCCCGCTTCGAGCGCACCGTGACGTTCGGGAGAAGGTCGAGGACGTTCTTGTGGCCCCACACCGCACTGCCGGCGCTCAGGCGTCCGCTCATGTGGTCACTCACGTACTGAGCGTCCCGCGCCGGAGACGTCAGCCAGGTGACTCCGCCCGCCACACTGACGGCTGCCAACGCGGCCAGAGCGGCCCTTCCACGGTGCGCATCGCTCCAGGTGTCCTCGGTGAACGTTGTCGCCTTCGTGGTGGGCTCTGGAGCACCGGTTACCCGGACGGGTCGGGTGAGGTGGGAAGATCATGGCGGTGTCGGTGAAATGCGTCGAGTGTCATGTCGATAACGCGTGCTGCGTGTTCCCACTTCCATGAGAACCGCTTGCACCGATACTCGGCAGGTGGACAACACGGATGGCAACCATGAACCGGCTTCGTACGCTCTGTACGGCTTGGTCGGCGTGATCCTGTTCGTCCTCGGGGGCTCACTGCTGGCCAACCTCAACGACGACTCGGACCTCGGCCTCGTGGGCGGCCTGCTGCTTGTCGGCCTGGGCATCTACAACATGATCACTGGGGCTGTTGCGCGAGCCATCGAAGTCGCGCGTCGGTGATTGCGGTCGTCGGTGACCGCCGGGCGTCAGGCCCAGCTGATCGTCGGCTCGCCGGAGGGCACGCCGGAGGCGCGCATGTCGTCGGCGATGCGCATCGCCTCGTCGATCAAAGTCTCCACGATCATCGACTCCGGCACCGTCTTGACGACCTCGCCCTTCACGAAGATCTGTCCCTTGCCGTTGCCGGATGCCACGCCCAGGTCGGCCTCGCGGGCCTCCCCCGGACCGTTGACCACACACCCCATGACGGCGACCCGCAGCGGGACGTCGAGGCCTTCCAGACCCGCGCTGACGCGGTCGGCGAGGGTGTAGACGTCGACCTGCGCGCGCCCGCACGACGGGCACGAGACGATCTCGAGCCCACGCCGGCGCAGGCCGAGGGACTCCAGGATCGCGATGCCGACCTTGACCTCCTCGGCCGGCGGCGCGGACAGCGAGACGCGGATGGTGTCACCGATGCCCTCGGCCAGCAGCGCCCCGAAGGCGACCGCCGACTTGATGGTCCCCTGGAACGTGGGCCCGGCCTCGGTCACGCCGAGGTGCAGCGGGTAGTCACACTGCGCGGCGAGCAGGCGGTAGGCGTTGATCATGACGACCGGGTCGTTGTGCTTGACCGAGATCTTGATGTCGCGGAACCCGTGCTCCTCGAACAGCGAGCACTCCCACAGCGCGGACTCGACGAGCGCCTCGGGGGTCGCGCGGCCGTACTTTGCGAGCAGCCGCTTGTCCAGCGACCCGGCGTTGACGCCGATGCGGATGGGCACCGCGGCGTCGCCGGCGGCCTGGGCGATCTCCTTGACCTTGTCGTCGAAGGCCTTGATGTTGCCCGGGTTGACGCGTACGGCGGCACAGCCCGCGTCGATCGCCGCGAAGACGTACTTCGGCTGGAAGTGGATGTCGGCGATCACGGGAATCTGGGACTTGCGTGCGACGACGGGCAGGGCGTCCGCGTCCTCCTGCGTCGGGCAGGCCACCCGCACGATCTCGCAGCCGCTCGCGGTGAGTTCCGCGATCTGCTGCAGTGTCGCGTTGACGTCCGCGGTCTGCGTCGTGGTCATCGACTGGACCGACACGGGCGCGTCGCCGCCCACGGCCACCGCGCCGACCATGATCTGGCGGGACGTGCGGCGTACGGCGAGCGGGCGCGCCGGCAGCGCGGGCATCCCGAGGGCGACGGACATGCGGTGTTGGTCCACCTTCCGGTTCTTCGACGTCGGACCAAGTATCCCCCGTCCACCGACGCGCCGGCCGCCGTGGACGGCGCCGCGTGATCGGCACCGGGTCCGCTGCCGGGCGTACGGCGGCTGCGGGTCAGAGGTTGGACAGGCGCACGGGGTTGACGATGTCGGCGTAGAGCAGCAGCGCGCTCATCCCCACGAGCAGGATCGCCACGGAGTAGGCGACCGGGAGCATCTTCGTGACGTCGACGGGTCCAGGATCCGGTCGGCGGCGCCAGCGTGAGACCTGCCGGCGCGCCCCCTCGTAGAGCGCGCCGGCCACGTGCCCGCCGTCCAGTGGCAGGAGCGGCACGAGGTTGAAGACGAACAGCGCGAGGTTGACCGAGCCCAGGATGGCCAGCCACGAGCTGACCCGGCCGTACAGCGGCACGTCCGGCATCGCCGCGACCTCGCCACCGATGCGGGAGACGCCGACGATGCCGATCGGCCCGTCGGCCTCGCGCTCGCCGTCGCCGAAAGCGGCCTTCCACACCCCGACCATGCGGGCCGGCACGTCGGCGATGGCGCCGGCGGTCCGGGCGACGGCGTCCCCGAGCATGGCCGGGAGCTCCGTCCACGGCAGGGTCGTCCGTCCTGCCACGACGCTCGTCGGCGCCACGCCGAGGAACCCGACCTTGACCGGCGTCGGGTCCTGGACCGACGTCGGCCGCTCCGTGCGGATGAGGTCGACGGTCAGCCTCACCTGCCGGCCGTCGCGCTCGATCACGAGGGGGACGGGTCCGGCGGGCTGCTTGCGAATGAGCGCCGAGAGCTCCTCCCATTCCGACACCTTCTGACCACCTAGGCTGACGATCGTGTCGCCGGCCTTCAGGCCCGCCTTCGCGGCCGGGGTCCGCGGGTCCTCGGGATCGCAGGTCGCCCGCGCGGCCTGCGCCGCCGGGACGACGCACTTCGAGACCGAGGAGACCGTCGTCGTCCCCACGTAGGTCGGCGAACCGATCACGGACAGCGCAACCGTGAGCAGAACGGCACCGAGGACGAGGTTCATGAAGGGACCGCCGACCATCACGATCACCTTCTGCCGGACGGGCAGCTTGTAGAACACGCGGTTCTCGTCGCCCGGCCCCACCTCCTCCAACGACGCTCGGCGCGCGTCCTCCATGAGCGCCTGGAACGGGCCGGTGCTCGAGCGGCGCAAGGCCCCGGGGTCGTCCCCGCGGCGGGGCGGGAACATCCCGATCATGCGGATGTAGCCGCCGAGCGGGATGGCCTTGAGGCCGTACTCCGTGTCGCCCCGGCGGCGGGACCAGATAGTCGGGCCGAAGCCGACCATGTACTGCGTCACCTTGACGCCGAAGCGCTTGGCCGGCACGAGGTGACCGACCTCGTGCAGCGCGATGGAGGCGAGCAGCCCGAGGGCGAACAGCAGGATCCCGATGGCGTTGGGCATCGCTCGGCAGGGCCTCCGGTCGTCGGGTCCGAGTGGGCGGGGTCGGCTACACGCGCGCGAGCTCGCGGGCGCGCCCACGGGCCCACTGCTCGGCCAGCAGAACGTCCTCGACGCTCAGGTCGTTCCCGTCGACCACCGGCGCCTCTGCCCGCCGACCCAGGTGCTGCTCGACCACACGGGCGACCGTGTCGACGATCGCGGGGAAGGCCAGGCGGCCGTCGAGGAACGCCGCGACGCACTCCTCGTTGGCCGCGTTGTAGACCGCGGGCGCCGTCCCGCCCGCCGAGCCGACCTCGCGGGCCAGGCGTACGGCGGGAAAGGCCGCGTCGTCGAGGGGCGCGAACTCCCACGACTGCGCCCGGGTCCAGTCGCAGGCGGCGGCCGCGTCCGGGACGCGCTCGGGCCAGGACAGCCCCAGCGAGATGGGCAGGCACATGTCCGGCGGCGAGACCTGCGCGAGCGTGGAGCCGTCGGAGAACTCCACCATCGAGTGGATCATCGACTGCGGGTGGACGACCACGTCGATGCGCTCGAACGGCACGTCGAAGAGCAGTTGCGTCTCGATCACCTCGAGGCCCTTGTTGACCAGCGTGGCGCAGTTCACGGTGATCACTGGCCCCATGTCCCATGTCGGGTGCGCAAGCGCCTGCGCCGGCGTCACCTCGGCCAGCCGGTCCGTGCTCCAGCCCCGGAACGGCCCGCCGCTGGCGGTGAGCACGAGCCGGCGCACCTCATCCCGGCGGCCCCCGCGCAGGCACTGTGCAAGAGCCGAGTGCTCCGAGTCGACGGGCACGACCTGACCAGGCCGGGCCGCCCGCGCGACGAGCGGTCCCCCGACGATCAGCGACTCCTTGTTCGCGAGAGCCAGCGTGCGCCCGGCCTGCAGCGCGGCCAGCGTCGGGCGCAGCCCGATGGACCCCGTCATGCCGTTCAGCACCACGTCGCAGTCCCACTGCGCGACCTCCGTGGCCGCGTCGGGACCGGCCAGGATCTTGGGGAGCTGCCACCGCCCCGCGCTGTAGCCGCGCCGCTGGGCCTCGGCGTAGAACGCCAGCTGCAGGTCCTGCGCGGCGGTCGCGCGCGCCACCGCGACGGCCTCCACGCCGAGCTCGAGCGCCTGCCGGGCGAGCAGCTCCACCTGGGCGCCACCCGCGGCGAGCGCCACGACCCGGAAGCGCTGCGGGTTGCGGCGTACGACGTCGACGGCCTGCGTGCCGACCGACCCGGTGGACCCCAGGATGACGACGTCACGCGGCGCGTTCACCCCGGCATTCTCCCACTGCAGGCGATGCACGCGCTCAGGCGCCGGCCGGCGGGGCGCCCACGGCGTGCTCCGCGGGACGCCGGGCGGCGCAGATGCGGTGCGCGCCGTACCCCACCCCGAGGACGATCACAACGTCGCCGACGCTGAAGACGTTGGCCAGAGGCAGCGGCTCGGGCCACGGGAACACGTCGCCGAGCCACGGCAGGACCGGGTCCTCGACGACTCCGGAGTTTGCGAAGTCCTCGCCCGCCTCGATGCCCGCAGCCCGCATCGCCTCGGGCCGGGCCGGCAGCGTTCCGCCGTTCAGGGCGATCGTGACGCCGTTGCAGGCCGCGCCGAGCGCGATGATCGCCACGCCGGGCACGCGGATGTTGACCACGACGAAGGCCGCAGCGAGGACGTACGACGCGAGGTGCAGCCCGACCGCGACCGCATGCCGCAGGGTCGTGACGGTCAGCACCGTCTGCAGGAGGAGGGAGAGCCAGACCAGCGCGATGCCGCGCAGGCGGACGAGCGCGAGCGGGACCAGGCTGCGCCCGCGCAGAAGCGGCGAGACCAGCGCGAGGACCGCGGCGGCGAGAACCAGCACGCGGGTCAGTCCCGCCCCCCCGCGCGCAGACGGGACCACCCGGGGCCCTCGCCCCAGCGGTCGAGCATCGCGCGCAGGTCGTGCTCGGGCATCGGCCGCCCGATGTGCCATCCCTGGGCGTAGTCCGAGCCCAGCCGCGCCAGCATGGCGAGGGTCTCCGCGTCCTCCACGCCCTCGGCGACGATCCGCAGCCCCAGGTCGTGGCCGAGCTCGATGGTCGAGCGCACGATGATCGCGTCGCCGGTGTCGTTGCCCATGTCGATGACGAAGCTTTTGTCGATCTTGAGCTCGTCGATGTCGAGGCGCTTGAGGTAGCTCAGCGACGCATGCCCGGTCCCGTAGTCGTCGACGGCGATGGAGACGCCGAGCTCGCGCAGGTCGCGGACGACGGCGTCGACGCTGGCCGGCTCGCTCAGGATGCCGGTCTCGGTCACCTCGAGGGTGAGCAGGTGGGCCGGGATGCCGTGGCGGGACAAGGCGTCGCGGACCAGCTGGGGCAGCGTCAGGTCGGACATGTGCCGCGCAGACATGTTGACGGCCATCCGCAGCTCGTGACCCGCCCGGCGCAGGCGGGCGAGCGCGCCGAGCGCCTCGTCAAGGACGACCGCGGTCATCGGCGTGATGAGGCCGCTGTTCTCGGCCAGGCCGATGAACACGTCCGGCGGCACCATCCCGCGGGTGGGGTGGTTCCAGCGCACCAGCGCCTCGGCGCCGACGAGGTGCCCCGTCTCCACCGAGATCTGCGGCTGGAACACCACGACGAACTGCCGCTCGTCGACCGCCGTGCGCAGCTCCGAGAGCAGGCGCAGGCGCTCGAGGGTCCCCTGGTCCGCGTCGGGCCGGTAGAACGTCGCGCGGTCGCGGCGCCGGGCCGGGTCGTGCAGCGCGACGGAGGCGTTCTTCAGCAGCACCTCCATGTCCTGCCCGTGCTCGGGTGCGACCGCGACACCGATGCTGGCCTGCAGCATCAGACGGACGTCCCCGAGCTCAGCCGGCGCGTCGAGGACGCGCAGAAGGTTGGCCGAGAGCCCGTCGGCACCGGCCCGCCCGGCCGGCAGCAGGATCGCGAACTGGTCGCCGAGGCGGCACACCAGCGCGTCGTCGGGGACGGTGGCGCGGATGCGAATGGCCACCTCGACGAGTACGGCGTCACCCGTCGGAAGCCCGTAGCTGTCGTTGATGTCGTCGAAGTGGTCCAGGTCAACCACGACGATCGACGGTCCGGCGCTGGCGTCCGAGTCGGCGAGGAGGCGGTCACCACGCATCCGAAGCAGGACGCGCGTCCCCAGCCCCGTGAGCGGGTCGTGCAGCGCCATCTGCTCGCGCAGCATCGAGTGCGCGGCGCTGCGGTGGACCGCGAGCATCGGCAGCAACAACAGCAGCAGCATCCAGACGCTCGCCTCGGACACGAACGCCGCGACGGGGGCGAGCGAGATCAGCACGGCGGACGTGGTCAACGAGAACATCGCGTCCTGCGCGGCGACCTCACGGAACGGCACGCCGGTCTCGAGGGAGACGGCACACGCCACGAGCAGGTGGTTGGTCACGACGAACACCGCGCCCGCGACGAGCGTCGGGAGGACGAACCTCGTCCCGTAGTGGAGGTGGCGATCGTGGAATCCGACGTCCTCAGCGACTGCGGCGAACGCCAGCCTGGCGGCGGTCATGCTCAGCACGTACTGCGCGGCGTTGAACACCACCTTGCGCGCGGTCGAGCTGCCGCGCAGGTCGCCCGCCACGACAGCGAGGACCTGCGCCGCCAGAGCGAGGCTGAGCGGGCCGATGGCCAGCAGCGCGACGGTGAAGGTCGTCGAGATCGTGATGTGGTCGACCGTGTCGTCGCCCCGGGAGATCGGGATGGGTCTCAGCTCCGCCACGAGCAGCGCGAGCCCAAGGACGGCGTACACCTCCGGTTCTGCCCGGAGGCTGTCCCACCACGGCTCCGCGGCAAAGCTGACGACCAGCGCCAGGACTCCGAGGACCGTGACCACGGCGACGACCAGGTCGAGCGGCGAGGCACGCCATGCCGGTGCCCGCGCTGCGACGGCCGTCCTGCGCAGCACGGGCGTCAGCCCTGCCGCACGGCGACGCAGGCGTCGCGGAGGAGAAGCGGGACGTCATCCCGGCGTACGCGCGGGGGCGTGATGTGGGGAGCGTCATCCGCCGGCGGCCGCGGCGACTGCGCGGGACAGGCCCGCGGGGAGACGGCTCCGGGCGGCCGCGACGGCCGGACGAGGCGACGCGACACTGCGACCCCCTTCTCGTCGTCGAGAGCACCGAAGGGTGTGCTTTCCGTTACCCACTGTAGGGTCCCGCAATCGGCCGGACAACCGGCGCGAGCGAGCGCACCGGCGTGTCCACGGTGTCTTCACGGTGTGCGCGGGGCGGCGCAGCGGCTCGCGGCACAGGCGTAGCCGCGCGTCGGGCTTCGCGTCTCGTCTCGCTGGCGCCACCGGGGCCGTCGCGTCGCACGGGCGCAGGGACGGCTGGGCTCCCGCCGTGCCCTTGCGCCGTGGCGATGGACCCGCGGGCACTGCCGGCGGCGGCGACAGCGTTCCTGCGCGAGGGCCACGTGGCGACACTCACGACCGTCCGTGCCGATGGCCGGCCGCACGTCGTACCGGTCGGCTTCACCTGGGGCGAGGACGCGGTCGTGGCCCGCGTCATCACCGACGGCGGGAGCCGCAAGATCACCAACGCCGAAGGCGGTGGGCCGGCGCTGCTGTGCCAGGTGGACCGATGGCGGTGGCTCACCCTCGAGGGCCGGGTCCGCGTCGAGCGTGACCGCTTGGCGGTCGAGGACGCGGTGCGCCGGTACGCCGGGCGCTACCGGACACCGCGGCCGAACCCGTCGCGGGTGGTGCTGCCAGGTCCGGGTGGACCGCGTGCTCGGGCTGGTCGAGCGGTCGGGGACCCGCTGAGACCTCACCGCACCGTGCGCAGCAGAACGTCAACGACGCGGTCGAGGCAGTCGTCGACGGCGTCCTCGTCGTAGCCGCCATGGCGCGGCCGGAACAGCACCGCGCGGACCGCCTCCACCCCTGGACCGTCCTCCCCAGCAAGCGTGGAAGCGAGGGAGGCGGTGAAGGCGTCCACGTCGTCCGGGTCGTAGCCACGGCGGAGCAAGGGGGTGCGGGGAAACCGCTCGCCGGGCGGGCGCCGGAACGCCTCGCGCAGCGCGTCGAGCGACTCCCGAGCCGCCGCCGCCCGCCGCTCGCTGCCCACAAGGAGGTCCTCGACCTCGACCGCGCGCGCCTCGAGCGCGTCCAGCTGGGCGTCGACGGCCTCGACGTCGTATCCCCCGCGGACCAGGTCGAACCCGGCCTTGCGGATGCGTTCCGGTGCCACTCCCCCGCCGCGCCCGAGCGAGCGCTCGACGAGGTCGCAGAAGGCGTCGACCTGTGCAGGCTGGTAGCCCTTGCCGAAACGCCCCGCCCGAGGGAAGCGGTCCACTCAGCCCTCCCGCGCCCCGGGCGGCGGCACGGGGGTCACGGCAGACCCCGCCGTGGCGGCGGCGGCAGCGGCGACCATGTCGATGTCGGGCACCGTGCCCTCGGCGACGACTGCCACCGCGGGCAGGCGAGGATCACCGGCTCCGGCTCGGGCTCCGGCTCCCGCCCCGGCGCCGCCGGCCTCAGCTCCGGCTCCTAAGAGGTCGGCCGCGGCCAGCTGGCCGCATGCACCGTCGATCTCCCGGCCACGGGTGTCACGGACGGTCACGGCGACGCCGTGGGCAGCGAGCGCGCGGACGAAGGCACGCTCGTCCTCCGGCCTGGACGCGGTCCAGCGCGACCCCGGCGTCGGGTTGAGCGGGATGAGGTTGACGTGCACGAGTTGCCCCTCGAGCAGGCGACCGAGCAGGTCGGCGCGCCAGGCCTGGTCGTTGACGTCCCGGATCAGTGCGTACTCGATGGAAACACGCCGTGACGTGTGCTTCGCGTAGCGCCACGCCGCATCCAGCACCTCCGCGACCTTCCACCGCGTGTTGACCGGAACCAGCTCGTCGCGCAGCTCGTCGTCGGGAGCGTGCAGGGACAGCGCCAGCGTCACCGGCAGCCCCTCGTCCGCGAGCTTGTCGATGGCCGGGACCAGACCCACCGTCGACACCGTGATGCCTCGGGCAGAGATCCCCAGGCCATCTGGGGCGGGCTCGGTCAGCCGCCGCAGGGCCCCCGCCACGGCCTTGTAGTTGGCGAGCGGCTCCCCCATGCCCATGAAGACGACGTTGGTGACCCGGCCTGGGCCACCGGCGACCTCGCCGCGCGCGAGGGCGCGCGCTCCGGCGAGGACCTGCTCCACGATCTCCGCGGTGGACAGGTTGCGGGTGAGGCCCGCCTGGCCCGTCGCGCAGAACGGGCAGTTCATCCCGCAGCCCGCCTGGCTCGACACGCACATCGTGACCCGGCCCGGGTAGCGCATGAGGACCGACTCCACCAGTGCTCCGTCGAAGAGCCGCCAGAGCGTCTTGCGCGTCGCGCCGCCGTCGCACTCCAGGTGGCGCACGGGCGTGAGCAAGGTCGGCAGCAACGCCTCGGCCAAGCGCGTGCGCGTCTCCTTGGGGACGTCGCTCATCCGCGCCGGGTCGTCCTCGAGCCGGCCGAACCAGTGCGTGCTGAGCTGTGCTGCGCGGAACGGCTTCTCCCCGAGCGCGGCGACCACCTCCCGGCGCTGGGCGAGATCGAGGTCGGCGAGGTGGCGCGGCGGCTTGGCGCGGCGCGGCGCGGCGAAGGTGAGCTCTCCGGGTGCTGGCATAAGATTTCCATTGTCCCACCCGCAGGCAAGTGGCGGCCCTCCCACGCGGCGTACGGCGGCGGTCCCACGCGTCGCGGGTAGCGGGCCGCGAACCGCAGCGGCTGCGCGCCCGATCGCCCGCCGGGGAGCAGCGCGATCAACCGGGTGTCGTCCCGACGGTGAGGGCGAGCAGCGCCCACACCACGGGCGCGGTCGGCAGCAGGGAGTCGAGCCGGTCCATGATCCCGCCGTGCCCGGGGAGCAGAGATCCCATGTCTTTGATCCCGATGTCACGCTTGACCATCGACTCACCGAGGTCGCCGAGGGTGGCGGTCACGGCGACGGCGACCCCAACGACCGCACCGTGCCAGGCCCGCCCGTCGAGCGCGAGCGGCAGCACGAGCGCGCCCATGGCGCTGCAGGCGGCGACCGAGCCGGCGAAGCCCTCCCACGACTTCTTGGGGCTGATCCGCGGCGCCATGGGATGGCGACCGGTCAACACACCGGCGGCATAGCCGCCGACGTCGGAGCACACCGTGAGCAGGACGAACACGAAAACGCGCCACGGGCCGTCCTGCTCCCGGACCATGAGGACGGCGAATGCGGCGAGGAAGGGCACGTAGAGCGTCGTGAAGACGCCGGAGCACGCGTCACGCACGAGATTGTGGGATCCTTCGCCGGCCCGCCACGCCATCGCGGCGAGGCTGGTGAGCACGAAGGCGACGACGAGCGGCTCGGGACCGCGCAGGTAGGCCGCAGCCAGCATGGCGGCGGACCCGACCGCGACCGGGACCACCGGCATGCGAATGCCGCCCGCGGCGAGGGCATTGCCCATCTCCCAGACGGCGACGACGACGGCGGCCCCCGCGAGCGCGACGAACGCGACGGGAGCGAGGAACAGGCTCGCCACGACGAGCCCGGCCAGCAGGACGCCGACGCCGATCGCGGCACGCAGGTCACGCCCGGCGCGTCCGGGGGCGTGGGCGCCTGGCGCGGGATGCACGACACCGGGGGGGTGCAGGATGTCCTCGACGGAGGACAGGGAGATCTCCGCGTGCGCGGGCCCGTCCTCGGCGGAGGACCGTGAGACCCCCGCGTGCGCCGGCCGGTCGTGGACAGGCGACCGTGGCACCTCCGCGGAGCCGTCCTGGGCGGAGGACGTGTGCTCTACGGCGGACGAGTGCTCGACCGCGGGCGCGTGCTGGCCCGAGGCTGCGCCCACGTCCTCGCTGCCGGCTGCAGGCCCACCGCCGGGACTTCGCCCATCAGCCATCCCTGGCGCGGCGGACCCGGCGGCGCAGCGATGGCGTCCGGCCCCCGCCGCACTTGCGCCCGTCATGGCTACACCTCGAGGAGTTCGGCTTCCTTGTGCTTGAGGAGGTCATCGACCTGGTTGACGTAGCGCGCCGTGACCTTCTCCAGCTCCTTCTCGGCGCGGCTCACATCGTCCTCGCCCGCCTCGCCGTCCTTGGCCAGCCGGTCAAGGGCCTCCTTGGCATGCCGGCGGACGTTGCGGATCGAGACCCGCGCCTCCTCCGCCTTGTGCTTGGCGACCTTGATGTATTCCTTGCGACGTTCTTCGGTCAGCTGGGGCAGGACGACCCGGATGATCGATCCGTCATTGGTCGGGTTGACGCCGAGGTCGGAGTCGCGGATGGCCTTCTCGATCGAACCCATGGACCCCTTGTCGAAGGGTGTCACGATCATCATGCGCGGCTCAGGGGTCTGGAAGGACGCCAGCTGGTTCACCGGCGTCATGGCGCCGTAGTAGTCGACGAAGACTTTGTTGAACATCGCCGGCGTGGCGCGCCCGGTGCGGATCGTGGAGAAGTCCTCCTTGGCGACCGTGACCGCCTTGTCCATCTTCTCCTCGGCTTCGAGAAGGGTCTCGTCGATCACCGCGCGCTCCTCGTCGTCAAGCGTGTCTACGTGTGCCCCGTTGTCCCTCGCCCGTGCGGGTCAGCCGTCGGACGAGACCACCGTGCCGATCCTCTCACCCTGCACGACGCGTGCAATGTTGCCTTCCTCGAGGAGCGAGAAAACGATGATCGGGAGCCGGTTGTCCATGCACAGGCTGAACGCCGTGGCGTCGGCGACCTTGAGGCCTCGCTGGAGCGCCTCGGCGTAGCCGATGCGCTCGAAGCGCCGCGCATCGGGCACCGTGCGGGGGTCCGCGTCGTACACGCCGTCCACGGCCTTGCCCATGAGCACGACCTGAGCGCCGATCTCCAGCGCCCGTTGGGCGGCCGTCGTGTCGGTGGAGAAGAACGGCATGCCGGCGCCGGCACCGAAGATGACGACGCGACCCTTCTCCAGGTGACGGATGGCGCGCCTCGGGATGTAGGGCTCGGCGACCTGGCCCATCGCGATCGCTGTCTGCACCCGCGTGTCGATGCCCTGCTTCTCGAGGAAGTCCTGCAGCGCGAGACAGTTCATGACCGTGCCGAGCATGCCCATGTAGTCGGCGCGGGCACGGTCCATGCCGCGCTCGGACAGCTCTGCGCCACGGAAGAAGTTGCCGCCGCCGATGACGACGGCCACCTGGACGCCGCTGCGGACCACGTCGGCGATCTGGCGGGCCATGCTCTGAACCACGTCGGGGTCGACACCGATGTCGCCGCCCCCGAACATCTCGCCACCGAGCTTGAGCAGCACGCGGAAGTATGCCGGTCCGCCACCGGCGGACTCGGCCGCTGCGCCGGCCGTCGTGCCGATCGCCGCAGCGGCGTCGCCTCCCCCGTCGAGCGGCGGCGTGGACGCGGTAGCGGCCTCCGTCATGGTCGTCCTCCTCCGGCGTCCCGCCCCACGGCGCCGCCTGTGCTCGTGCCCGCCACCCGCGACCGGTCGAGTCCGGGTGCGGGTGGGCGGCCGCGCCGGCGCCTCGGCCGCGACCGCCCGTACCTCTCCTGCCTGTGCGCGAGCGCTTCCTGCGCCCCGTCGACCCCGTGAAGGGGTCGTCAGCCGGCACCGACCTCGAAGCGGGCGAAGCGCTTGACCGTCACGCCCGCACCGTCCAGCAGCGCCTTGACCGTCTTCTTGTTGTCCTGCACGGAGGCCTGCTCGACGAGCACGACCTCCTTGAAGAAGCCGTTGACGCGGCCCTCGACGATCTTGGGGAGTGCCTGCTCGGGCTTGCCCTCCTCCCGGGCCGTGGCCTCCGCGATCCGCCGCTCGTTCTCGACGATGTCCGCGGGGACCTCGTCACGGGAGACGTACTGCGGGCGCATGGCCGCGACCTGCATCGCGACGCCGCGCGCGACCTCGGCGTCGCCACCTTCGAACTCGACCAGCACGCCGACCTGGGGCGGCAGGTCCGAGCTGCGCCGGTGCATGTAGGCGGCGACGGGCTCGTTGAGCACCACGGCCTTGACGAGGTCGAGCTTCTCCCCAATGACCGCCGCGGCGGAGTCGATGTTTTCCTGCACGGTCCGGCCGTCGGCGAGCTTCTCCGTCTTCAACGCGTCGAGGTCGGCCACCTTGGAGGCGGCGACGTGCGCCACGATGTCGGCGGCAAGCTGCTGGAACTGCTCGTTCTTCGCGACGAAGTCGGTCTCGCAGTTGAGCTGGATCATTGCGCCCTCAGCCGCGGCGACAAGACCGTTGGCCGCGGTCCGCTCGGCACCGCGCTCCTTGGCCTTGGTCTCACCCTTGATCCGCAGGACCTCGAGAGCCTTGTCGAAGTCCCCGTCGGCCTCCTCGAGCGCCTTCTTCGCCGCCATCATGCCGGCGCCGGTCGCCTCACGGAGCCGCTTCACCTCAGCGGCAGGAATGTTGGCCATGTCTCGCTTTCCCTCGTCTCGTGGATCGTTCGCGTGCGCGCTTCGTCGGACGCCTGCTGTAGGGCGAAGGCGTCCGGCGTGCAGGCGGGTACGGCGCGAGGCCGCACCCGCGGATGCGCTCAGCCCTGCGCGCTCTCGGCCGACGCGCCGGTGTCCGCCGTCTGGGCCGCGTCCGCCGCGACGGTGTCCGCGCTGGTGTCGGCGACGGTGTCCGCGCCGGTGTCGGCCGTCTCGCCGGCCTGGGTCCCCTCGCCCTGAGCCTGGCCGCCCTGCGCCGGCTCAGCGGAATCCCCGCCCTGGGCCGACTGGCCGCGGAGGATCTCCTGCTCCCACTCCGCGAGCGGCTCGTCGGTCGCGAGTTGGTCGGGCTTGTCGTCGCTGCGGCCGGCGCCGGCGCGAGCCATCAGGCCGTCGGCGACCGCGTCGGCCACGACACGGGTCAGCAGGCCGACCGAACGGATGGCGTCGTCGTTGCCGGGAATCTTGTAGTCGACCTCGTCGGGGTCACAGTTCGTGTCGAGGATGGCGATGACCGGGATGCCGAGCTTGCGCGCCTCACCGACGGCGATGTGCTCCTTCTTCGTGTCGACGACCCACACCGCGCTCGGGACCCGCTGCATGTCCCGGATGCCGCCGAGCGTCTTCTCCAACTTCTCCTTCTCACGCTGGAGGACGAGCAGCTCCTTCTTGGTCATGCCGCTGCCCGGCACGTCCTCGAAGTCGATCTCCTCGAGCTCCTTGAGGCGCTGGAGCCGCTTGTAGACCGTCTGGAAGTTCGTGAGCATGCCACCGAGCCAGCGCTGGTTGACATAGGGCATGCCGACCCGGCTCGCCTGCTCCGCGATGGCCTCCTGGGCCTGCTTCTTCGTGCCGACGAACATCACCGTGCCGCCGTGGGCCACCGTCTCGCGCAGGAACTCGTAGGCGCGGTCGATGTAGGACAGCGACTGCTGGATGTCGATGATGTAGATGCCGTTGCGCTCGGTGAAGATGAACCTCTTCATCTTCGGGTTCCAGCGGCGCGTCTGGTGCCCGAAGTGCACGCCGCTGTCGAGCAGCTGCTTCATGGTGACGACGGCCATGGCCGCGCACTCCTTACCTGCGCCACAGGACGCGGCGCCTCTCGGTTTCGACGTACGGCGGTCGCTCGTACGTCCCTGACGCCCGCAGCGCGCCCTTCCACCGAGGTGGACCGAGGAGCGCGACCGACCGCCGACGGCGGTGTCCGGGCGTGCGAAGTCGGCTCGGATGCCCGAGCCGCTCCGGCGAGTGTAGGCCAGCGGCTGACCGCGCGGCGAACCACGGCGCCGACGCCTCAGCGCAACCTGGTCCGGGTCGATGTCCACAGGCGGCGCCACGGCCGGCCCGTCCACAGCGACGTCGCCCGACACTCGCACGAATGCGCGGCAGAGCGAACCTTGCCGGCATGTCACGACGGACCTCACCCGCCCTGGGCCCGAGGGCTGCGCGGTGCGCGCGCACTGGTGGGACGGCCCGCAACGGACGTATGCCATCGGTGGGACTGGCGGCCCTCGTCGCAGTCGTGCTCGCGTGCGCGTGGTGCGCGCCGGCGGCCGCAGCGGACGCGCAGCCCGGTGGCCCCGACGTGAGACCTGTCGCCGTCACCGTCGCGGCCGAGGACGATGCGCACCGCGGCCGGTCGATGCGAGCAGTTCGGTGGCGGGCTCCGCTTACGGGCCGGTTGTCCGTTGCGCGGCCCTTCATCCCTGCGCCGCATCGGTACGCCGCGGGCCACCGCGGTGCGGACCTGCACGCCGCGCGCGATGGCGTCGTCCTCGTCGCGGGAGACGGGCGGGTGAGCTTCGCCGGCAGGGTCGCCGGGCGCGGCGTGGTCGTCGTGGACCACGGCGCGATCCGTACGACGTACGAGCCGGTCACCCCGCGCGTCGCGAAAGGTCACGCCGTGCGAGCCGGGGACCCGATCGGGCGCCTGGCCCTCGGCGGCAGCCACTGCCTACCCCGCTCCTGCCTGCACTGGGGTGCCCGGCGTGGCTCGTCCTACCTGGACCCGCTGACCCTGCTCGGGCGAGCGCCGGTCCGGCTGCTCCCCGTATGGGGCGTGGCCGGGCTCCGTGACATGCGCGGCCGCGGAGAGGCTGGCGCGGCGGCTGACTTCCCCGATGAGGTGGCGTCCGGCGACGCGGAGGAACGCTCGTCCCGTCCCGACGTACCGAATCCGCCGCCGCTGCGTTCCGCGGACGTCCGTGTGGGTTCCTCCGCCGAGACCTCGGGTCACCCGAGCAAGTGGGGCGCGGGGCACGTGGCCGCGCTCGTGACGGCGAGCGTGCTCGGCGCGCTGGTGCCGGTGGGGCTGCGGGGTCGTTCCGGGCGCTGAGGCACCGTGCCGCACTGACGCCGTCTTTGCCGCCACCGCAGCCTGCGGTTCCACGGCGACTGCTCGGTCCAGGGACCGACCCTCGCGGCGGTCGTCACGACGGGCGCGCCGACACCTTGCCGCGCCGCTCCCCAGGTCGGAACGTCCGCGAGTCCGGTCACACGTCCCCGGGAGGCTCGGCGAGCTTTCCGCGTAGCTGGAGCACAGCCTTCGTGTGCATCTGGCAGATCCGGCTCTCCGTCACGCCGAGAACCTTGCCGATCTCGGCGAGGGTCAGACCCTCGTAGTAATAGAGCGTGACGACGATCTTCTCCCGCTCGGGGAGCTGGTTGATGGCCTTGGCAAGGAGGTACTTCGTCTCCTCGCCCTCGAAGGCAAGGACAGGGTCCTCCGCCTTGGGGTCTTCCAACGTGTCGACGAGGCTGAGCTTGTCGCCCTTCTCCCCACCGACGCTGAGCAGCTCGTCGAGCGCCACGACGTTGACGAAGGAGACCTGGCTGAAGATGCCGTGCAGCTCGGTCAGCGAGATGCCCAACTCCTTGGCGACCTCGGGCTCGGTCGGCGTGCGGTGCAGCTCCGCCTCGAGCTTCGCGTAGGCCTTCTCCACCTCGCGGGCCTTGTAGCGGACCGAGCGCGGGATCCAGTCGATCGCGCGGAGCTCGTCGATGATGGCGCCGCGGATCCGGCTGATGGCGTAGGTCTCGAACTTGATCGATCGCTCGAGGTCGAACTTCTCGATGGCGTCGATGAGGCCGAAGATGCCGTAGGACACCAGATCGGCCTGCTCGATGTTCGGCGGGAGGCCGACACCGACGCGCCCTGCGACGTACTTCACGAGTGGCGAGTAGTGCAGGATGAGCCGCTCGCGCAACCGCTGGTCCCCGGTGGCCTTGAAGTCCTGCCACAGCTCGCGCAGCGCGAGCTCGACGTCGCCGGCCGGACCGGCGCCCGCCGTCTGACGGGTGGGCTCGTCGGCATCCTTGGTCGCCGTTGCGGTGGAACCGCTGGATCCGGCAGCGTCACGCCCGGGGGTGCGCCTGCTCATAGGTGGCCTTCAGCCTTTCGACCGACACATGGGTGTATACCTGCGTGGTTGCGAGCGTAGCGTGACCGAGCAACTCCTGAACGCTCCGAAGATCGGCTCCTCCCTCCAAAAGATGCGTCGCCGCGCTGTGCCGCAGCCCGTGCGGGCCCACCGACACCATGCCGGGCATCGAGGCGAGCAACGCATGGACGGCGCGTCGGACAGTGCGTTGGTCGATCCTTGCGCCCCGCACCCCGAGGAAGAGTGCCGGACCGCTGGCCGGGCGGACCAGACTCGGCCGCCCCGTCCGCAGCCAGCGCTCCAGCGCCCGCAGTGCCGGAGCCCCGATCGGTACGCGGCGCTCGCGGTCGCCCTTGCCGACGACCCGCACGAGATTGCGCTCACGGTCCACGTCGTCGATGTCGAGCCGGCACAGCTCTCCGACGCGGATGGCGCAGGCGTAGAGCAGCTCGACCAGCGCGAGATCACGGGTAACCACGGGGTCACTGGCGTCCGCGATGGTCCCGACTCCCGACAGGACGGCGCCGATGTCGTCCTGACGGAGCACGTGCGGCAGCGGACGGTGCACGCGCGGGCTGACGAGCGCGGACCCCGCGTCCTCCGCCAGCAGCCCTCGTCGCGCCGCCCAGGCGGTGAATCGACGGGCCACCGAGGCGCGCCTCGCCGTGCTCGAGCGTGCCATGCCACCCGTCTGGAGCCGGGCGAGCCAGCTGCGCAGCAACCGGAGGTCCAGGTCCGCCGGGTCCGCGACACCGCCGCGTGTCGCGTGCTCGGCGAGCTGACGGATGTCCCCGACGTAGGCGCGGACGGTGTGCGGCGACAGCCCTCGCTCGGCGCGCAGGTGGCTGGCGAACGCATTGACCGCCGCAACCCACTGCTGGGGGAGCGCCGCCGAAGCGTCCGGCCCGTTCCGCGCCGTCGGCTGCGACGCGTTCTCCTCCGTTCCGGCGCCCGCCGGCCCCGCGCCCGCCGGCCC
>JALYMU010000240.1 GCA_030773595.1 Actinomycetota bacterium
GGTCCACGTCGGCGACGACGGCGCCGCCCAGCACCAGGTGCCGTCCTGCGTCGCGCAGCAGGACGACGTCTCCGACGCGCAGCGGCAGGGGTCGCGTGAAGGCGAGGCGCAGGCTGCCCGGTCCCAGCGGGCGCACGCGGGTCGGGACGGCGGCGGACCCGATGTGCGCGACGACGGAGATGTCCTCGACCGGGGCGTCGAGCAGGACGTCGACGCTGCTGGTCATCCACCACGCTCCGGGCGCGAGAAGCGCCTCCCCGCGCCGGATCTCCCTGTGCTCGATCCCGCGCAGGTTGACCGCGACCCGGGCCACCGCCTCCGCGCGGGGGACCGGGCGGCCGAGGGACTGCACGGCGCGGACGCGCACGCTTCGCGGAGGCGCCTGCGAGGACGTGAGGAGCAGCTCGTCGCCCTCGGCGAGCGTGCCGCCGGCAAGCGTGCCGGTCACCACCGTCCCGCTTCCGCGGACCGTGAAGGACCGGTCGACCCAGAGCCGCACCGGCGCGGCAGCGTCGGGCGCCGGCAGCTTCGCCAGCATCCCGGCAAGCGCGTGCCGGAGCTCGTCGACTCCCCGCCCCTGCGGCGCGCTGACCGCCACGGGCTGCAGGCGCCCCAGGCTCGTGCCGCTCAGCCGCTCGGCCACCTCGGTGCCCACCTCCGTCAGGCGGGTCGGTTCCACCAGGTCGGCCCGGGTCAGCGCGAGGACGGCGTGCCGGACCCCGAGGGCGTCGAGAACCGCGACGTGCTCCTCGGTCTGGGGCATCCAGCCTTCGTCTGCGGCCACGACCACGAGCGCCGCCGGGACCGATCCCACACCGGCAAGCATGTTGCCCACGAACCGCTCGTGACCCGGGACGTCGACGAAGGCCACGTCTCCGGTTCCGTGCAGGTGTGTCCACGCGAAACCCAGGTCGATCGTCAGGCCGCGGCGACGCTCCTCGGCCCACCGGTCGGGTTCCATGCCGGTGAGCGTGCGCACGAGCGTGGACTTGCCGTGGTCGACATGGCCGGCCGTCGCGACGACGTACATCAGTGCCTCTCGCCGTACATGGGTGTCAGGTGGCGGGCGCCGTGCAGACCTGTCCGGCAAGCACGACCGCGGCCACGACATCGTCGTCCCGGTCGGCGGGGACACAGCGCAGGTCCAGCAGGAGCCTCCCCCGGTCCACACGCCCCACGACCGGGACGCGTCCTGTCCGCAGCGGTCGGGCGAGCGACTCCGGCAGCGCGACGGCGCTGCCGGGAATGATCACGCCGGGTGCTCCACCGCCACCGACGACGCCGTCACTGTCGACGACCGGCGCGTCGATGCCGCGCGCCGCGAGCGCGTCGCGGACCGCTTCGGCCCGCCGGCGCAGCATCCGGGGGTCCGCCGTCAGCGCCTGCTGCGTCGGGGTGGGCGGCCCCGAGACGGTCCCCTCGAGCGCTGCCAGAGTGAGCTTGTCGACACGCAGCGCGCGGGCGAGCGGGTGGCGCCGCAACGTCTCGACGAGATCTGCACGGCCGAGGAGAAGCCCGGCCTGCGGGCCACCGAGAAGCTTGTCGCCGCTCGCCGTGACCAGGTCCGCCCCGTCACGGAGGACCGTGTCCGCGTCGGGCTCGTCCGGCAGCACCGGGTGCCGCCGCAGCAGACCGGAGCCGATGTCGACGACGACAGGGACATCGAGCGTCGCGAGCTCACGGACGGGGACGGACGACGTGAATCCGGAGACCACGAAGTTTGACGGGTGGACCTTGAGGACGAACGCGGTCTGCGACCCGACTGCAGCCGCGTAGTCGCGCAAGGCCGTCCGGTTGGTGGTGCCGACCTCGCGGATCGTCGCGCCGGTGGACTCGAGCAGCTCGGGGATGCGGAAGCCGTCGCCGATCTCGACCAGCTCGCCCCGGCTGACCACGATCTCCCGGCCCGCGGCGAGGGCGGTTGCGGCGAGCACGAGCGCCGCTGCGCCGTTGTTGACGACGTGGACGGCCTTCGCTGCCGGTACGGCAGCCGCCAGCGCGGCGATCGCGTCGCGGCCGCGCCGTGCGCGCCGGCCGCTCGCCAGGTCGAGCTCGACATCCGTGGCCCCGCTGGCGGCGACCACGGCGTCGACCGCGGCGGGTGAC
>JALYMU010000241.1 GCA_030773595.1 Actinomycetota bacterium
ACTGTGCCCTGCCCGGCGGTGGGGTGAACTGGCGCGGGTGCCTGCCCAAGGCGATCGGCTCCGGCATCGTGGTCGGGTTCCTCACCGGCTTGTTCGGCGTCGGCGGCGGCTTTCTCATCATCCCCGCCCTGGTGCTGCTGCTCGGCTTGTCGATGACGACCGCGGTCGGGACCTCCCTCGCCATCATCGTGCTCAACTCCATCGCCGGCTGCACCGCCCACGCCGGCGACGTCGAACTCGACTACTCCATCGTCGGTGCCGTCACCGTCACTGCCATCGCCGGGTCGCTCGTTGCGGGGCGCTTCGCCGCCCGACTGCCTGCCGACCGGATGCGGCGATGGTTCGCCTACCTCGTCTTCGCCGTCGCTGCCTTCGTTGTCGTCCAAGCTGTGGTCAACCCGCCCGTCACCGGGTGACCTTCGCGCACTTCGACGCAAAGCCCCGCAGCCGAACGGAGAACCTCACATGCCTACGAGCACTGGACGAGCCGCCTCACTCCTGCCCGCAGCGCTTCGAGGTGCCGCCGCCGGCCTGATCGGTGCTGCGGTCATGACCGCCGGCGAAAAGCTCGAGCAGGCAGTGACCCATCGCCCCAACTCCTACGTTCCGGCCAGAGCCCTGCTGACACTGCTCGGCCAACAGCCCCGCGACACTGAACGGCCGCTGGTGTCGAACCACGCCATGCACTGGGGCACCGGTGTCACCCTTGGTGTCTTGCGGAGCCTGGGCCGCGGTCGGACTGCGTGCGGGGTCCTCGGGCGCACCTAGCTAGCCCACACGGTGGTGCGCCTAGCCACCGACCAGACGGTGGAGAACGTCACCGGCGTCGGAGCGCCGCCGCATACCTGGCCGGTCCGTGAGCAGGTCGTCGACGTCCTGCACAAGGCGGTCTACTCCTTCACCACCGGACTAATCGCCGATCGGTTGATCCCGGCCCGGCTGGAGAGCCATCGGGGCACGACGAGCCACTGACGAGGGGCGGGCCAATGTGACTTGCGCATTTCCGTGTCCCCCCGGCTCAGGTATGTCATCCAATGACCAACAACAACAAGGAGAAGACGTGTCTGGCTACGGCATGAGCGTGCGCATCGACGCAACCATCGAGGAGGCCCTGGAGCGAACCAGGGCAGCGCTGGCCGAGCAAGGATTCGGCATCCTCACCGAGATCGACGTCGCCGCCACGTTGAAGGCCAAACTCGACCTGGACGTCCGCCGCAGGTCATCCTGGGTGCCTGCAACGCGCCGCTGGCCCGCGAAGGCCTACAGATCGAGCCCGACCTCGGGCTGCTGCTCCCTTGCAACGTCGTGGTCCGCACCGACGAGCAGTCCGGCCAGACTCTGATCTCTTCACTGAACCCCGAGATCATGGTGAGCGTCCCCGGCCAGCCTCAGTTGCAGCCGATCGCTACCGACGCGAAGGCCCGCCTGCAGAGCGCCCTGGACACCGTGGCCAGCCAGCGAACTGCCTAGGCCCGCGGTTGCAGCAATGCTCACCGCGGCGGCGCGCCGCCCTCGGTGAGCAGCGGTGCCGCGGCCCCGCACGAGGGGTGGCACCAGGCACCTTAAGCGCCTGCGGAGTCGTCGGCTCAGCGGCGCGCCACGTGAGCGGGCCGGCCCTGCCGGCCCTGTGTGCCTCAGGCTGTGGTGAAACACCTCGGGTAGCAGTTGCTCCCTTCCGGACATGTAGCCGCCGGTCGGAGGTGACCACCGCCAGCCGCTGACCGGCCACATAGCGCTGTGAGAACGACGCCACCTACCGCTGAAGATCACACGAGAGTCCCCCGGCGGAGTCCGTCAGACCAGGAGTCACGTTGCGCAAGGCCGTTGCCGGATCGAAGACCACGCGCCGCATCACGGGTGCCGTGGTGGTCCCCGGGATGTTCGCCACCATGCTCGCCTTCGGGGGTGCGGCGTACGCCGAGACGACCCCGCCGTCGGGAATCTGCAACGGCGTGGTGAACCAGCTCGCGCACCGCGGGCAGATCCAGGCCAACCTTCTCAAGGCGGCGGCCCGGAAGAACGCTGAGCTCATCACCAAGCTCCAGGTGAGCGCTCGGTGCTCCAGGGCAACGCGGACACCTTGGTCGCCCAGATCACCAAGGCCGCGCAGACCATTGCGGCACTCGAGGCGCAGAACGCCGAGCTGGACAAGCAGATCGCCGCGACGAGCGCTGAGCTCGCAACGCAGACGGACGACCGCGCCGCCACGGAGCAGGCGGTCTCGGATGCCGAGACCGAGCTCGCCCGCCTGCAGTCGGAGCGCGCCGCGGTCGCGGCCCAGCTCGAGCCGCTGCAGGCCGACCTTGCTGCTGCCCGGACCGCCCTCGCAGAGTTCAGCGCGCTGGTGGACGACGTCCAGGCTGCGATCACCGCGAAGAACAGCCAGGTCGCCGCCGCGGAGCAGCAGCTCGAGGGCCTCGACGCGGCCGCGACGAAGGCCGCCGGGGACCTCGCCGCCAAGAACAACCAGATCAGCCTCGCGCAGGCGGAGCTCGACCGGCTCACGGCCGTGGCGCAGGAGGCGGCAGCTGCCGTCACCGCGGCGGCCGCGGCCGTCTCGGACGCCGAGGGCGAACTCCGGCGGCTCGTCGACGCAGGTACGGCGGCGCAGGCCGAGCTGGACGCCGCGCTAGCTGCGCTGGCCGACGCTCGAACGACGCTCCCGTCCCTCGAGCAGGACGCCCAGGCAGCGGCTGAGGCGGTCACCACGAAGCGGGGTGCCATCGCGACGGCGCAGCAGGGGCTCACGGCCCTACAGGCCGCCGCGGCATCCGCTCAGGACGCCTTCGCCACCAAGCAGCTCGAGATCACGAACGCGCAGGGCGAACTCGCGGTCCTGCGGATCTCCGCCACGGACGCCGCCGCCGCCCTCGCCGCGAAGCACGCCGAGGTCGCGAAGGTCAACGAGGAGGTGGCTGCCCTCCGGCAGCAGATCGCCGCCAAGAACTCGGTGATCACGGCGAAGGAGGCCGAGCTGAAGAACGCTCAGGACGAGCTCGCCGCCCTGCAGGCACGCAAGAGCTTCCTCGAGAGCGAGATCGTCCGCCTCGGAGCCATCACCAACAACCGCGACGGCATGAAGAAGGCCGCCGAGGACCAGATAAAGGTCTACCAGGCCGAGCGCAACACCATCAAGACGCAGATCGCGGACAAGAACACCCTCATCTCCGGCCTCCAGGGTGACCTCGCCACGCTGAAGAACCAGGTCGACGCCCTGAACGCTCAGCTGGTGGCCAAGCAGACGGAGAGCAGCAGCCTGCAGACAGAGGCGGCGGCGTTGCAGGCGACGCTGAACTCCACGACGGCGGCGGTGGCGGCGAAGCACGCCGAGGTCAGCAGCCTTCAGGGCCAGCTGCCCGCGCTGCAGGCCGTGCTCGACGACGCCGACACGGCCGTGACGGCCAAGCGGGGCGAGCTCGACGCCCTCCAGGGCCAGCTTCCCGCGCTCGAGGCTGCGGTCCCCGCAGCGAACGCCGCGGTGGACGAGCAGGACGAGGTCGTTGCGGACCTCGAGGCCGCGCTGCCGGGACTCACCGAGGGCGTGGAGGCTGCCCAGCAACAGATCGACGACCAGAAGGCGGTGCTGGCGGGTCTCAAGGACCAGCTCGCTCGAGTGAAGGCTGCCCTCGCCGCCGCCGACGCGGCGGTGGAGGCAAAGCTGGCGGAGATCGCCGGGCTGCAGGGCCGGGCTGCCGGCGCTTGAGGCCGCGGTGGAGGACGCGAACAAGGCGGTGGCGGCCAAGCGGAGCCAGATCGCCACGCTCAACGGCGAGCTGGACGCCCTCGTCGGCCGCCTCGCAGAGCTCAACAGCACGGTCCTGGCGAAGGAGCAGGAGATCCTGGCGCTTCAGGCGCGCGTGGCCCCGCTCCTCGCGCAGCTGAGCAGCATCGACGAGCAGGTGTCGGCGACCGAGGCGAAGCTGAAGACGCTTCAGACGCAGCTCCAGGGGCTGGACGCGAAGATCGTGCAGGCGCAGGACGCCCTGCGGGTCCTGGAGGGTCAGAAGAAGGCGAACAAGGACGCCATCGCGGCGCAGAAGGCGGTCGTCCTCGGCCTGCAGGGCCAGCTCGCGACGGTGCAGAGCCGGATCAAGGCGATCGATCGCGCTCGGTGGTTGGCGTCGCCTGACAGGTGAGCACCGCCATGCGGGGCAGAGTCGGCAACGGCTCTGCCCCGCGGCTCTGTGTCGGCGCGCTTCGCGGAGGCGGACAGGTCGTTGTGGCGCAGGGTTGGGGCACCGACGGGCTACGGCCACTGGTGCCTGCGCCGACTCAAGACGGACCTGGAAGTGTCCGATAACCCCGGATGAGTCGCCGTCGGCGACCGCGGGAGCGCCTCGGGAGCCTGCCGTCACGTGGCAGAGCCGATGGCCGGAGACACAGATGCAGCGCAGACACGGGGGTCTCGCGTCGTCGGACCCACCTACCCGGAGTGTCGCCCCGAGGGGTGAGGTGGACCCCGGGTTGATGGCCCGCGCGTTCGGCCTGCTCTTCTTGGCCGGCCCGGCGTTGGGTGCGGCCTGGCTCGTGTTGCCCGGCGACACGGGAAGTCCGCCGTCGCCAGCATTCCCGTTCGCTCTGCTGTTGACCGCAGCGTTCGGGCTCGCCCTGTTGGGGGCCGGTCGCCGACTTCCGGCGAGCTGGTGCTCCGGAGTGATGGCCGTCGCGACGGTCGCCGTCACGGTCGCCTTCTACCTCACCGGTAACCCGGCCGCTGACACCGAGCTGCTCTACCTCTGGGCGACGCCGTACGCGTTCTGGTTCCTCCCACGCCACCACGCCTGGGCGCACACGACGCTCGCGGCAGCGGGTTGCGCAGCCGCCCTCGTCGCCCTGGCACCCGACCGGTCGCTGGAGACGCTGATCAACAAGGACTTCCTCGGTCGTTGGCTGGCCACGGTGACCACGCTCGTCGTCGTCGGTCTTCTGGTGCGCTGGCTGGCACGCTCGTTGCAGTCCTCGGCTGAGGAGGTGGCTCGACGCGCGTCCGCCCAGGTCGCGCTGGCCGACCTGGGGCAGCGGGCTTTGGCCGGGACGGACATCCCGACGCTATTCGACGCGGCCGTCGGTCTGGTGCACGAAGCCCTTCCCGTCACGCACGCCGGCCTGCTCGCGTGGGACGGCGCGCCCGGCGCACCTCGCCTCGCGGCGAGAAGGGGATGGGGACCGGGCGAGGGCCGGCATGTCGAGCGGCTGCTCCGCCCGGGAGCCGGCGCGCGCGCGTGGACCGAGGACGGGACGACGTACGAACGGGTCCTCGACGGTTCGTCCGCGCCTTCCCGGCATGCCAGCGCGCCGGTGATCCTTCCGAGTGGTGAGTTCGGCGTGCTCGTGGCCTGGTCCTCCGTGCCACGACAGTTCGAGGCCCACGACCTCTCGCTGGTCAACGCCGTGGGGAACGTGCTCTCGACCGCCCTCGCGAGAAGTGAGACGGAGACGAGGATCCGCCACGCCGCACAGCACGATGCGCTCACCGGGCTGACGAACCGCGCGCTGTTCCGAGACCGGCTCGAGGCTGCGGTTGACGGTGCGCGCAGGACGGGGAGCCTCGTCGGCGTACTGATCATCGACGTCGACCGCTTCAAGGCCGTCAACGACCACGGCGGCCACGAGGCCGGCGACATCCTGCTGCAGGAGGTCGCTGGGCGGCTGGCAACCTCGTCCCGACCGCAGGACACCGTTGCGCGGCTGGGTGGGGACGAGTTCGCCGTCCTGGTCACCGACGTGCCCGACGCGGGCGCTCCTGAGCACGTCGCGGCTCGGCTCGCGGCCGCGTTGAGCGACCCGTTCGTCGTGGCTGGTACCGAGTTCGCCGTTGGGGTGAGCGTCGGCGTGGCCGTCCACGGCCGTGACGGCGACGGACCGGACGAGCTGCTGCGCAACGCAGACGCGGCGATGTACACCGCCAAGCGCGGCGGTGGAGGGGTGACCCGCTACGACGCTGCGCGTGACGACACCGCCGCGCGTCGCATGCTGGTCGAGGAGCTCCGCGAGGCGATCGCGGAGGGGCAGCTGCGCTTGTACTACCAGCCGTCCGTGCGACTCCACGACGGCTCGGTCACCGGTGCGGAGGCGCTCGTGCGCTGGCAGCACCCGGAACGTGGCGTCCTCACACCGGACCACTTCATCCCGCTGGCCGAAGAGAGTGGCCTCATCACGCCGCTGACCGCGTGGGTCGTGAACGAGGCCGCCGCCCAGTGCCGCCGATGGCTCGACCACGGTCACGACCTCTGCATCGCGGTCAACCTCTCCCCTCGGTGCGTGGTCGACCCGAGCCTGCCAGGGCTCGTGCGCACGGTCCTGGAGAAGTACCTCCTCTCGCACGAACGAGTCTGTTTCGAGGTCACGGAGACATCGCTCATCAGCCGGCCCGACGCTGCGCGACAAGTACTCCAGGAGCTCTCGGACATCGGGGTCAACATCGCGGTTGACGACTTCGGCACCGGCTACGCGACGCTGACCTGGCTGCACCAGCTCCCCTTCCACGCACTCAAGATCGACCGGATGTTCGTCAGCGATGTGACCTCGGGCGGCCCCGGTACGGAGCTCGTCCGCTACACCAACCAGCTCGCCCACGCGATGGGCAAGGTGACCGTCGCCGAAGGGATCGAGTGCCCCGACCAGTGGGCTGCCCTTCAGCAGATGGGATGCGACCACGCTCAGGGTTACGCGATCAGTCGCCCACTGCCCGCGGACGAGTTCGTGGCCTGGCTCGGGACGTGGCCGTTGACTCATGCCCGGCTGCAGTCCCACGTGCGCAACGGGGATCCCGCACGTGGTGGCACCGTGCCGAAGGAGCATCCCGCACTCGTGGGCTGACGCCGCCGAGAGCGAGTGCGGCAGTGGTCGGCGCTGGCGGCGGACCACGTCAAGATCTACGACTCCAGCGGAGCAACGGCGAGCCCGTCCGGGGACAGTGACTCCATCCCGGAGCGCCTCGTACCCTGACGGCTGGTGCCTGTCGTCGGGGATACCCGCGGGCGTCGGTCAATGTACGACGCGACGCCCGCGGGACCGCGGCGACATCGGGGGGATGGTGGCTCAGCGGTCGAGCTGGGTGATCCAGTACTCCGCGGACTGCGGCGCGGGGTCGCCGAAGCGGGCGTTCACGACGTAGACGCGTCCGGCAGCCAGCGTCACCGTCGTCGGGACGTCCGTGTCGTCGGTCAGCGTCTCGACCGCCCGCGCGGTGAGCAGGTCGCCGCTCAACCGCAGCCGTACGACGAGGTTGTCGCGGTTGCGCACGACGTAGAGCGTCCGGCCGCGCAGCTCCATGCCGTCACCGTTGAGCAGGGACGTGCCACCGGTGTCGACCCGGACAGACATCCCTGTCGAGGGATCGAGGCGGAACAGCTGGCCGGTCGCGGACTGCACGACGAGGCGGTAGCCGCGCGCGTCGACGATGCCGTTGGCGTTGAAGCCCGTGACGTATTGCAGGTCGCCGGTGATCGGTACGGTCGTCGCGGACTCCGGCAGTTCGCCCCCGCGCTCGAACCGGATCGCGACGAGCTGCTGAACAGCGCTGTCGGTCACGTAGACCCCGTCGCGGGTCACCGTCACGTCGTTGAGGAAGCCCGATCCTGCAACGGTGTACGTCCGGACCAGCTCGCCGCTCCGCCCGTCGTACGCGCGAACCTCACCGCTCCTCCCGCCGGCCGCCCAGAGCAGGTTGCGCCGGGCGTCGTAGGTCAGGCCGACGGTCGGGACGCCGACCGGCGCCGCCCACACAGCGCCCTCGCCGGTGCGGACGTCGCCGCGCCAGATCGACCCGTCGCGCAGGGACCCGACGTAGACGGTGGTGCCGCGCCCGGCTTCGATGCCCTCGGGCTGGAAGCCGACGGGCAGCGCGATGCGGTCCGGGAAGACGTCATGCGCAGGCGGTCGGCCGTCGTCCGACGCCGCGGCGGCGGGCGACGCCAGCGGCACGAGAGCGGTCGCGAGCAGGGCAGGAAGCATTCGGCGCACAGGGTTCTCCAGGGTCTCGTTCGTTGCCCGTTCGGTCGATGCTCCCGCCGATCCTCGCCCGGGACGCTTGTCGAGGCAACTGGGTCGGACGCGGCCACCTCACCAGTTCGTGAACGAACCGTCCGGCCGGCGCAGCTGTGGCCGCTCGACGGCCCGTGCGGTGAGCTCCCGCGCGACGGCCCGGTCGATGTCGACGCCGAGCCCCGGCGCCTCCGACGGCACGGCCCGGCCACCGGTCACCTCCGGCCGGGACGTGAAGACGCGGTCGAGGTCCGGTCGGGGCCCGTGATCGTGCTGCTCCTGGATCCCGAAGTTGGCGCACGCGACGTTGAAGTGTGTGCAGGCGGCGGTCATCACCGGACCGAGCGGGTTGTGCGTGGCGGTGCGGATGTAGTGGCCCTCGGCCCACGCGGCAATCTTGCGCGCTTCGGTGATTCCGCCCGCGATGCCCAGGTCTGGCCGGACGAAGTCGACGAGGTCCTCGTCGAGCACCGTGCGGAACTCCCACTTGCTGGCGTACTGCTCGCCCACGGCAAGCGGGACGCGCGTGCGGGAGCGCAGCTGGCGGTAGGCCGCCGGGCTCTCGGCACGCAAGGGGTCCTCGACGAAGAACGGTCGTGCCGCCTCGAGCTCGTGACACAGCAGCAGGGCGTCGGGGGGTTCCAAACGGGTGTGTACGTCGATCAGCAGCTCGACGTCGTCACCGACGGCCTCGCGGGCGGCGAAGAAGCGCTCGACCGCCGCACGGACGGACGCGGTCGCCTCGACCACGGGGCTGGTCGGCGTCGGTACGGCGAACCGCAGGTGCCGCCACCCCTGGGCGAGGAGCTCGCGGCATGCGTCGACGAAGTCGCCGACGGGCCCGTCCTCGCCTGGGACGTGCGCGTAGCAGGGGACCCAGTCGCGCACCCTGCCGCCGAGCAGCCGGTACACCGGGACGCCGAGCGCCTTGCCTTGCAGGTCCCACAGCGCGATGTCGATCGCCGCCACGGCCGAGTTGAGCACGCGGTCGCCGGGATAGAACCCGGAGCGCGTCATCACCTGCCACAGGTGCTCGATCCGCGTCGCGTCCTCGCCGACGAGAATGGGAGCCAGGTGCTCCAGCGCCCCACGCACGGCCTGCTGGCGGGTGCGGAAGCCGACCTCCCCGATGCCGTACAGGCCGTCCTCGGCGTCCACGACGACGAGCATCATGCTGTCGCCCCGGTCCGGGATCGTCAGCACCTCGAGACCGCGGATCCTCACGCCCGTCCTCCGGCCGCACCGCCGCGAACGCGCGGCCTCACGACGACCCGCCGCCCGGTGACCAGCCCTCCGGCGTGCACGTGCACAACGGCGCCGCGTCAACATCGGGCTCGCCGGCGTCCTCGGACCGCTCAGGTTCGTAGCCGAGCTCGCGCATCGCCGTACCGATGTCCCACCGGGCGTGGCTCGGCCACGACACGGCGCCGTAGACGCCGAAGCGGACGTCGGCCACCAGAGCGCGCAGGAAGATCTGGCGCAGGTCCGGCGTCCCGAGCCACCCGGCGACCTTCTGCTCGGGAGTGGCGTCGGGCGAGCAGTAGCCCATGCGCAGCCCGACCAGCGACATCGGCGTCCGGTAGGCGTAGGCCCGGGCGAGTGCCTCGTCGAAGGCCTTCGTCGCGCCGTACGCGCAGCAGGGTGCCGGCGGCCACGCCGGGTCCACCGGCCATCGCCGCGAGCCCTCGTGCGCGCCCATCGCGTGGACCGAGCTGGCGAACACGACCCGCCGCACGCCGTGCCGCTGCGCCGCGGCCAGGAGCTTGACGAACCCCTCGACGTTCGGCTCGCGGAGCTCGTGCCAGGCAGCGTCGGGGTCGGGGTTGCCGGCGAGATGGACCACGGCGGTCACGCCGTCAAGGGCGCGGTCGAGCACATCGGGGTCGGTGAGCTCCCCGATGACAGTGCGTGGTTCAGCGGCCCGGTCGCCGTCCGCGGCGCGGTCGAGCAGGCGTACGTCGTATCGCTCCTCGAGCGCGGGCAGCAGCTGGTCGCCGACGCTGCCCATGGCGCCGGTCAGGAGGACTCGGGCCACGTGATGCTCCAATCCGTCGTCGTGTCGGCGACGACGCTACACACGGACGGGCGGCACTCCGGCGTGGCGGAGCGAGGCGTGCAAGGGCAGCCCGGATCGTGCGTGTCCTCGACGACGCGGTCGCCGCCGCTCGACCGCCCGGCGAGGCGCGCCCGGTACTCGGCGGAGACGTCGGTCTGGGACGGGTCCGCGGGCTGTCCCGGCACGGGCGCGCAGTGTCGCTGTGCGCGTCCGCTTGTGCGGACACGGGGATACGGCCAAGGTGACTGCCAGCCGCCGGTGCGGCGGCGTCCGACGTACGACGTGCGGAGCAGCCGTGGCGACTACCGCTTCCGACCGCGTTCTGTCCCCCGACGACCGGCCGGGAGAGCACACCCTGGCCCCCGTCCCCGACGCTGCGCGCTCCTCCACCGCCGCGCACCAGTTCTGGATCTGGGCCGGGGCCAACATCGCACCGATCAACTGGGTCCTCGGCGCGCTCGGCATCTCCCTCGGCCTGTCCCTGGCCGACGTCGTCACCGTGCTCGTGCTCGGCAACGTCATCGGCATGGTGCTCTTCGGCGCCTTCGTGCTGATGGGCCAGCGCACCGGCGTGACGCAGATGGTGCTCAGCCGAAGCGCCTTCGGCCGTCGCGCGGCCTACCTGCCGACCGCCATGCAGGGCGTCATCGCCGTCGGCTGGTGTGCCATCAACACGTGGATCGTCCTGGACCTCATCGGCGCGCTCTTCCGTGAGATCGGACTCGACGGCGGACCGGCGCTAAAGATCGTCATGGTGCTGCTCATCATGACCGCGCAGGTCCTCATCGCGGCCTACGGCTTCCGGGCCATCGCGACGTTCGAGAAGTGGACGGTGCCCCTGACACTGGTCGTCCTGGCGGCCATGACCGTCGTGGCGTGGACGCGCCTGGACGTCGACTGGGGCTACGCCGGCGCAGGGCTGCAGGGCCGCGAGCGGCTGAGCGCCATGAGCACCGTCATGACCGCCATCGGGATCGGGTGGGGCATCTCCTGGTTCGCCTACGCCTCGGACTACTCGCGCTTCGTGCCGCGCAGCATGCCGGCCGCGAAGGTCTACGCCGCCAGCGTCCTCGGCCAGTTCCTCCCCGTGGTGTGGCTCGGGGTGCTCGGCGCAACGCTCGCCACCGTCAACCAGAAGGTCGACCCCGGCGCACTGATCGTCTCCTCCTTCGGCGCGCTGGCGATCCCCGTGCTCCTGCTGGTAATTCACGGGCCCATCGCCACGAACATCCTCAACATCTACAGCGCCTCCGTCTGCGCGCTCACCCGCGACCTGCGGGTCGACCGCAAGGTTGTCGCGTATGTCGTGGGCGTCGCCGCCACGCTGTTCACGGTCTGGCTGGTCTTCCAGAACGACTTCGCCAAGGCGCTCGACGGCTGGCTCGCCAGCATGGTGACCTGGGTGGCCCCGTGGGGAGCCGTCATGCTGGTCCACTACTACTGGCTCGCCCGCGGGCGCGTCGACGTCCCCGCCCTCTACGACCCGCCCGGGCGGTCCCGGCTCGGCGACTTCCGCTGGGACGCGCTGGTCGCGTTCGGCGTCGGCATCTTCGCCACGTGGTTCTTCGAGTACGGCATCCCCACGGCACTGCAGGGGCCCGGGGCGAAGGCGCTGGGGAACATCGACCTCTCCTGGCTCGCCGGGGCACTCACCGCGGGGACCCTCTACGCGGTCCTGGGCCGCAGGCGCCGGGCTGACGCCCCCGCCGTCGACGCCTACGCCGGGGCCCGCTGATGCAGCTGCGGGTCACGCGGGCGCGGCTCGTGGGGACGCCGGGCCTGGTCGACCTGCACGTCGACGCAGGACGCGTCACCGGGGTGCTCCCGAGCGACGGGCAGCCGGGGGAGGTGCTCGCCGACGTCGAGCTCGACGCGGCGGGGGCGCTGCTGTCGCCGCCGTACGTCGAGCCGCACATCCACCTCGACACCACGCTGACCGCGGGGGAGCCGCGGTGGAACGCGTCCGGGACGCTGTGGGAGGGCATCGCCGTCTGGTCGGAGCGCAAGCGGTCGGTGACGCGCGAGGACGTCCTGTCGCGTGCCGAGCAGGTGCTCCGATGGCAGGCCGCGCACGGCGTCCTGCACGTCCGCAGCCACTGCGACGTCACCGACCCGGAGCTGACGGCACTGGACGCGCTGCTGGAGCTGCGCGACCGCGTCCGCGACGTGGTGACGCTGCAGGTCGTGGCCTTCCCGCAGGAGGGGATCGTCTCCTTCCCTGGCGGGGCGGACCTCCTCGAGGAGGCGGTACGCCGGGGCGCCGACGTCGTCGGGGCCATCCCGCACTTCGAGGACACCCGCGAGGACGGCGTCCGGTCGCTGGAGATCGCGGTGGACGTGGCGCAGCGGCACGGGCGGCTCGTCGACGCGCACTGCGACGAGATCGACGACGAGCAGTCCCGCTTCGTCGAGGTGCTCGCCACGCTGGCGCTGCGCACCGGCCTGCGGGATCGGGTGACGGCCAGCCACACCACCGCGATGGGCAGCTACAACTCGGCGTACGGCTTCAAGCTCGAGCGCCTCCTGTCGCGCTCGGGCATCAACCTGGTGAGCAACCCCATCGTGAACCTCAACCTGCAGGGCCGGTTCGACGCCTACCCGAAGCGCCGCGGCCTCACCCGGGTGAAGGAGATGCTGGGCGCCGGCGTCAACGTCGCCTTCGGTTCCGACGACGTCATGGACCCGTGGTTCCCGCTCGGGACGGCGAGCCCGCTGCTGCTCGCCCACACCAGCGTGGTCGCCGCCCAGCTCAGCGGCCAGGACGAGATCGCCGAGGCGTTCGCGATGGTGACCGAGCGCGCCGCGCGCGTCCTCGCGCTGGGCGAGGAGTACGGCGTGCAGCCCGGCCGGCCGGCGAGCTTCGTCGTCCTGCCCGCGTCCTCGCCGCTGGACGCGGTGCGCCGACAGGTCCGCCCCCGCTGGGTCGTCTCCCGTGGCCGGGTGGTGGCCGAGACGGAGGCGGCGCCGGCGCGGCTGGACTGGCTCGGGTCGGGCGTCGAGGTGGACTTCGTCCGGGAGGCCGACGCCGCCGACGCGACGTGGCGGGAGGCGCGGCGCCGTACGGGGCACGGCGCCGCCGCGGGGACGGTGCACCGCGCCGGCTGACCGCCGTTCACCGGTTCACCGGCTCACCGGTCGGCGTACGCCGGGTGGCGCTCGTAGCGCTGCCGGCCGCCCGGGCTGGCGGAAGCGAGCGTCGACTGGAGCGCGTAGTAGGCCAGCTTGCGGGTGTAGTCGTCCCACATGATCGTGGCCGCGCCCTGGTCCTGGAAGAAGACCGGCACCCAGGAGTACTTGTCCGTGAAGCCCCACACGGTGAACGAGTTGCAGTCCTCGACGGCGAGGCACGCCTCGAGCGTCCAGCGGTACCAGTCGCCCTGCTGCGCCAGCTGCTCCGCTGTGGGCTTGCCGTCCTCCCCAAGGACCATCCGCACGTCAAGCTCGGTGACCGCGGTCTCCAGGCCGAGGTCGTCGAAGCGCTGCAGGTTCTCACGCAGGTTGCCAGGGAACCCGTACGGCATGCCGAGGTGCGCCTGCACCGCGAAGCCGTGCAGCGGGACGCCTGCGCGAGCAGGTCCTTCGCCGGCTGGTAGTACGCATCGCTCTTCGGCCCGAGGTGCTCCACCGCGTAGTCGTTGAGGAAGAGCTTCGCCTCCGGGTCAGTTTCGTGGGCCCAGCGGAAGGCGTCGGCGATGATGCCGGGGCCGAGCCGGCTGAGAAAGATGTTCTGCGGCCGCAGCCGCACCGGGCCCTCCTCCCACGTGTCGGTGAAGATCTCGTTGCCGACGTCCCACTGCTGGATGCGGCCCGCGTAGCCCCCGACGACGGTCTGGATGTGCTCCTTCAGGATCGCGCGCAGCTCGGCGTCGGTGAAGTCGCCGTTCTGCAGCCAGGAGGGGTTCTGGCTGTGCCACAGGAGCGTGTGCCCCCGCACGACCTGCTTGTTCTTCTCGGCGAACTCGACGATGGCGTCGGCCCGACCGAAGTTGTACCGATTGCGCTCCGGGTGGATGAAGTCCCACTTCATCTGGTTCTCCGGCGACACGGAGCTGAACTCCGCGGCCAGCCGGCGGCGGTACTCCTGGTCGCTCGAGAACGGGTCCGGGTACGGCATGGACAAGTGGTGGCCGCCACCGGCGACGGCGGTGCCGATGACGAGGTTCTTGGGCGCCACCCACCGCAGCGCGTCCTGCTTCGCCGGGCCGGGAGGACGCGTGTCCTTGCCGTGGCGGCCCGCGGTCCCTTCGCGGCCGGCGTCCTGCGCCGCGGCGGCGGGGACGGCCGGCGCCATGAGCGCGGGGACGAGGTCGAGCGCCGCAGCCCAGCGGGCAGCTGTTCCCGCTCGCGGTCGGAGAGAAGCGCGCATGTGTCGCCTTCCGTTGTCCGATGCCGTAAGGCAACCGGCTCGCGACCGATACCCCCTAAGCACTACCTGACTGTTACGTGAGGCTATGGTTCAGGCGTTGCATCTCGTCCCGGACCTGGCAGGGCTCCAGTACCGGTGCCGTGCGTCTCCGGTCCCTCGAGGTCAAGCGGCGGGCTGATGCATGCGGTCGATGAGACGACGGGCTTCGACGGGAGGTCAATGCTGCGCCAGCCCTGCGCAGTCGGCCGCACCTTCCCGTCACGCGCGTGGCTCGGGCGGCGGGGCCGCGGCGCTCCCTGGGCGCCGGGGGCGCGTAGGTATCGCGGTCGAGGTCAGTCGTCCGCGGCGATGAGCGGTTCGAGGACCGCGTCTGGCAACTCGCGGCGGAGCCGGTCCAATCGCCATGTGCCCGCGACGAGCGCTAGCAGTGCGCCGTCGCTGGCGCGGTTGAGCACTTCGACGCCGCGCTGTCCCTGTAGCGCGGCAGCCGACGCGCGCTCGGTGCGCCGGGCGATCGAGTACTCCAGCGGCGTCAGCTGCACGGGCGCGTGGAACTCGTGCTCCATCCGGTGCTGTACGACCTCGAACTGCATAGGTCCGACTGCGGCGAGGACCGGCGCCTGCTCCCCGCGCAGATCGCTGCGCAGCACCTGGACGACGCCTTCCTGCTCGATCTGCTCCATGCCCCGGCGGAACTGCTTGTAGCGGCCGCTGTCTTCGGCGCGGCACACGGCGAAGTGCTCCGGCGCGAAGCTCGGAATCGGTGGGAAGGCCACCGGCTCGCCGACGTGAAGCGTGTCGCCGACGCGCAGGGCGGCTGCATTGACGAGTCCGATGACGTCACCGGGGTAGGCGGTGTCGAGGGTGGAGCGCTCCTGGCCGAGAATTTGCTGGGCGTACTTGGTCACGAACGGCTTGCCGGTGGCGGCATGCGTGACGACCATGCCGCGCTCGAACACCCCGGAGCAGACGCGTGCGTAGGCGAGCCGGTCACGATGGTTGGCGTCCATGCCGGCCTGGATCTTGAACACGAACGCGCTGAAGGGCGCGTCGACCGGCCGGGGCCGCTCGGTGATGTCCGGGCGTGCCTGCGGCGGTGGGGCGATCTCGACCAGGACGTCGAGCAGCTGCTTGACCCCGAAGTTGAGGACAGCTGCCGCGAACAGCGTCGGCGTTGTCGTTCCGGCGCCGAATGACTCGGGGTCGAAGTCCTGACCGCACGCGTTGAGCAGCTCGCTCTCTTCGATCGCGGTGGTCCAGTCGTCGCCGTGCTCGCCCTGGGCGCGGGCGGGCGCCAGGTGCTCTTCCGGGGCGATCGTCGCGCCGCCTGCGGTGCGGGTGTAGCGGATCATCTTGCCGGTGCGCCGGTCGAGCACACCGGAGAAGTTCCCGGCGATGCCGACCGGCCAGGTCAGCGGTGTCGGCCGGATACCGATGCGCTGCTCGATCTCGTCCATCAGCTCGAGGGCGCCTCGCCCCGGCCGATCCCACTTGTTCACCACCGTGACGATCGGGATGCCGCGGTGCTTGCAGACCTGGAACAACTTGAGGGTCTGCGGCTCGAGGCCTTTCGCCGCATCCAACAGCATCACGGCTGCGTCCACCGCCGAGAGCACCCGGTAGGTGTCCTCGCTGAAGTCCGAGTGACCGGGCGTGTCAAGCAAGTTGACCTTGCACGGCCCGTACTCGAACTGCAGTGCAGCGGAGGTGATGGAGATGCCGCGGGCCTTCTCCATGTCCATCCAGTCCGACAACGTGCTCTTGCGCCCGGCTTTGCCGTGGATGTGCCCGGCCTCGCTGATGACCCGGGCCTGCAGGGCGAGCGCCTCGGTTAGCGTGCTCTTCCCGGCATCGGGGTGGCTGATGACGGCGAAGGTGCGCCGCCGGGCCGCCTCAGCCAAGACGGTTCCGCTGGTCTGCAGCGGCTCGACGACCGCGGTCACGGGCGCCGCCCGCTGCGGGCCGGGTGCCGCTCCTGCCGACGGTTGAGTTCCGCTGCGAATCCTTCGGCAGCCTCGAGCTGCGTGCGCAGGTTCTCGATGCGGCTCTGGGCGACCTCGCGGTACATCGACAGCCGGTCGAGCGACTGCCGGCGGGTCGGCTCGCGCACGTCAGCGTCGACGAGCGCGTCGAGAATCTCCAGCAGGTCGCGCATCTCATCCAGGCTGAACTCAAGCGGCTTCATGCGCTTGACGACCATCAGCCGTTCGACATCCGCCTCTGTGTAGAGCCGGAATCCTCCCGGTGTACGGGCCGATGGCGGCACGAGCCCGACCTCCTCGTAGTACCGGATGGTGCGCAGACTCAGCGAGGTCCGCTCCGCTACCTCACCGATCTGCATGTGCCGCTCGGCCACGAACGGTCTCCCTCCGGCTTGCATCGACTCTCCGATGGCGCCACCAACTCTACCCTTCCGTTACGGTAGGTGATGCGAGCACGAGGGAGTGGGCCAAGCGATGCCGACGATCCGGGTGACGACGTCGTACCAGGAGTTCGTGTACGACGCCGATCGGGTCGTGCGCGACTCGCGAGTTCTGGTGGTCGAGAAGCGGCGCGAGCGCGCCTGGCGGCGCGTCGGCGCCACCTGCCGCACCGAAGCCGTCACCGTGGACGTCGCGCGTGCTGCGCTCACCGTCGAGGACCGCCGGGATGACCTCGAAACCGCCCACGATGCGTGTCGTCGTGCCCGACGAGCTGGACCTGTGTTCGGCCGACGAGCTCCTAACCGCCGTAGCTGACGCCGGCCGGCGCAAACCGAGCCGCATCGAGCTGGACTGCTCGTCGACTCGCTTCTGCGACGTCGTCGGCGCGTCAACGTTGGAGCTCGGCGGGAGCTCGAGCGGGGCGGTGCGGAAGTCTCGCTCACGGGCTGCCCCCGCAGTCGTGACGCGGGTGCTGCGGCTACTGGAATCCACCGCCGATGTCATGCCTGCGGAGCGGGCGGTGACGTCCGGTGTGCACCGCTCGGACTCCTCGAGGCCACCACCGGCGGGACGGACAGTCGAAGACGTCGTGATCGCAAGACCGGCTCGTGCGCCATCTTCGGCGTGCCGGCTGGTTCCGGTTGGTCCGGGAGGCGGAACAGACGCCGAACAGGAGGGCCGAGGCTGATGGCAATGTACCGGCTGCGAGGCACTGACGGCTCGACCCGGTCGGTGACGGCCGGCAGGGTCGTCGTCGACAGGGAGTTGGTGCGTTTCCAGTCGCGCGGACGGGCGGCTGGGTGACGGTGGACTCGGCGTCACTGGCGCAGGTGGCACAGCTTGACCGGAAGCTCAACGAGGCGAGCGGACTGCTGCGCTGGGTGCCCGAGCGGGAGGTCAACGCGGCCGCGGAATCCGCGCGCCCTGTCTCTGCACCGAGACCGGCTGCCGTCCCGACGCCGGAACTACCGCCTGTCACGAAGCGGGCAGCCGTCCGCCCGCGGGCGCCGGCCGCTGCGGTGAGCGCCGGGGATATCTGCTGCCCGGACTGTGGCGAACAGGAGCAGCTGTCGGGTCGGCGCGTCGAAGGCGAGGTGTTCCTGACCTGCACTCGGTGCGGCTACGACGGCCCGCGCGTCGCTCGACGTACCTGCCCTACCTGTGGCAGCGACGGCGTCGTCGACCGGCCGAAAGCCGTTGTGGAGCGCTCCCGAGGCACGCAGCTCAGCGTCGTCGGCTACACGACGGCCATCCTGTGCTGGACGTGCGACGCCGACACGCTCGCCCACAGTGGGCCAGTCATGCCCGATGAGCTGCCGACCGTCGACTCGCAGACGCTTCGCGAGAGGCGTCGTAGCAGGCCACGTGACTGACGTTCAGCCGTCGAGCCGGCCCACGTACACGGTGTTCGCTGACGTGCCGCCGGTGTACGGGTTGGCGAAGCGCACGATGTGCGCGGTCGCCTCGCGGAACACCGCGCGCATGTCGTCCAGAAACCGTTCGTCCGGCGGGTCGTCGGACCACAGCCCGAAGACCCCACCGGGCCGCAGCCGGCGTGCGAGCGACTCGAGCCCGGCGCGGTCGTACAGCACGGCGTGGTCCGGGTGCAGCAGATGACGCGGGCTGTGGTCGATGTCGAGTAGCACCGCATCGACTCGGCCGTCCGCCGCGAGGGCCCACGTGGCCGGACGAGTGAGGCCGGCGAAGAAGTCGCCCGCGAGGAGTCGGCATCGCCCGTCGTCGAGCAGTGCGGCCGATGTGGGCAGGAGGCGGCGCTCGTGCCAGTCGATGACCGCGTCGAAGGCGTCGACCACGCGCAGCGCGGCCACGCGCGGGTCCTCGAGCGCGGCCATCGCGGTGTATCCCAGGCCAAGCCCGCCGACCACTACGTCGAGGCTCTGCCCGGACAACGCGCCGAGCGCCAGTCGTGCGAGTTCCTCCTCGCCGGCGGTGAACGCGCTCGACATCAGGTACTCGTCGCCCAGCAGCACCTCGAACACGTCCACGCCGAGGACCGGGTCGTGCCTGCGCCGCAGGCTCACGTCACCACGAGGCGTGGAGCGGAAGTCCAGTTCGGCGAAGCGGGCAGACATGCGCGCTCTGTCCACCCCCCTCTCACCCGGGCCGGCGTACCGCTGCCCCCTGCGGTAGCCGCCGCGTGAACGCAGAGCCGGCGCGACGTCTCGCCGCCGCAGTTTACGGTGCCGGGCGTGACCGGGGGGCGCGGTCCGCAGCACGGCTGCCCGACCACCAGCGCCCCAGCCACGCTCGCGCTGAGTCAAGGAGTGAATCGGTGCCAGACACGGCGGTCGACGCCTTCCCTGATCCAGTGGTGAGCACCGACGACCACGGGATCGTCGTCCGCTGCAACCCCGTGGCCGCAGCGCTCCTGCACGTGTCGGCGGACGCAGCGCTCGGACGGCCGGTGGACGACCTCCTGCAACTCACAGCGAGAGACGACAGCGGCCGCTACCCGGCCCGGCGCTGGGTGACCGCCGGCCAGATCACCGTGCCGGTCGAGCTCACTGCCTGGCAGAGCAGCGCTGACGGCGTCATCGAGCACCACCTGTGCCTGCGCGACGCAACGCAACGGGTTGCAGACGAGGCCGAGCTTGCCCGGGCGGAGGCACTGCTGCGCCGACAGGCTCCGTTCGACGCGCTCACTGGCCTCGCCAACAGGTACGAGCTCGAGGAGCGGCTCACAGCAGCGCTCGCCCACTCACGCGATGGCCAGATCGCCTGCGTCGTGGTCGGCCTCGACGGTGCAAACACGTCCGCCGGTCACTCTCCGGGCCCATCACCACGTCCGCCGGCCACTGCGCATCGGCGCGAGCGTCGGCATCGCGATCAGTCGAAGCGACAGCGACGCCGACGATCTGCTGCGGCGCGCGGACACGGCGATGTTCAGGACGAAGTGGGCCAGAAATCACACGCTCACGAAGGGACGTAGATGATCACTGCGGTATGGGTGAGAGCACGACCAGTTTGCCAGCGTCAACTCGAACGGAACCCGCTGTGGGGGCCCACCCGGTGGGTTGAGGGGCTGTCAGGCTAGTGCGGGCTTGTCGTTCGCCTCAGTGAGCCGGCGTGCTGGTGCAGAACTTGCGGTGCGCCTGAGCCCATGCGTCGCTCGCTCGTTGAAGGACGTCGACCAGGGACTCGAAGACGATGACCACTCGTTACCGCCGAGCCGGGCCAACTCGCTGAACGCGACTACTCCCAGGTGAGCGGGTACGAGGCGGCCGATGTGGTGAGGAAATGGTCGACATCGGACAGGTCGAGGGGGGCAGGGAGCGGGTGCCGCGGCGGGAGCGCGGCGAATGCGCGCTGGTAGCGCATGGTGCTGCCGGTGTCGATCGGGTAGGCGTCCTCGTCCACGCCGATGACCTCCCCCCGGCTGGTCGCCGCGGACGCGATGAGCTCGCGCCACCGGACCACGGGCACGACGCCCGGGGACCACAAGCCTTGAGAGAAAAGGTTGAGGTGGATGTAGTCGTAGGGCTCC
>JALYMU010000242.1 GCA_030773595.1 Actinomycetota bacterium
TGGACGAGCTCAACGCGGCCGGGGTGGCCTACGAGCTCACCGACGGCGGCCAGACGATCATGGTCGCCAAGGACACGGTCTACGACCTGCGCCTGACCATGAGCGGCAAGGGCCTGCCGGCCGGCCAGGAGACGGGATACGCGCTGCTCGACGAGCAGGGGATCACCACCAGCGAGTTCCAGCAGCAGGTCTCCTACCAGCGGGCGCTGGAAGGCGAGCTGTCCAAGACGCTGGAGTCGCTGGAGGGAGTGCGGTCGGCAGTCGTGCACGTGGCGCTGCCCGAGGAGGAGGTCTTCGTCACCGAGCAGGCCGAGCCCACGGCCTCGGTGCTGCTCGACCTGGCGCCGGGGACGGCGCTGTCCGGCGAGCAGATCCAGGCCGTCACGAACCTGGTGTCGGCCAGCGTGCAGGACATGGAGCCCCAGCAGGTGACGGTCGCCGACTCCAGCGGCCAGGTGCTCTCCGCCGCCGGCACCGGCGTCACCGCCGCGGCCGGCGACGCCCGGTCACAGGTGGAGCAGGACTACGAGGGCCGTCTGTCGGCCAGCGCCCAGAAGATCCTCGACTCCGTCGTCGGGCCCGGCCGATCGGTGGTCTCCGTCCGCGCGGACGTCGACCTGTCCCAGCGGGACACCACCGAGGAGACCTACACCTACGACAACGGCACGCCCCCGATCTCGGAGAGCACCACCACCGAGAACTACAACGGAGGCGGCATGCCGGTCGGCGGTGTCCTGGGTCCCGAGAACATGCCCGACGCGGCGGCCAACGCCGGCGCCGGGGACTCCACGTACGAGAAGGAGTCGACCACCGCGAACAACGCCGTCGGCAAGACGACCGTCGTCGAGCAGGGCGCGCCCGGTGACATCCGGCGGCTGACCGTCTCGGTGGTCATGGACGACGCGGTCGCGGGCAACCTGAACCAGCAGCAGATGCGGGATCTCATGATCACCGCCGTCGGCCTGGACGACGCCCGCGGCGACGACATCACGGTCGCCTCGCTCCCCTTCGACACCACCGCCGCGGACAACGCCGCCGCGGAAATGGAAGCCGCCCGCGAGGCCGAGGCCAGCGCGGCCATGTGGTCGATGATCCGCTCCGGCGGCATCGCGGCCGGTATCGCCCTCGTCGTCCTGCTCGTCTGGCTGCGGTCCCGCAGGAGCCGCGGGGACGACGAGGACGACTACGAGCCCCTCGAGCTCACCGACGACATGCTGCTCGAGCTGGACCGCCTGCGGATCCAGAGCACCCGCGAGGTGACCGAGGTGGACACCCGCCAGCTGGAGCTGGAGGCAGCCGAGCGCCAGAAGATCCGCGGGGACATCTCCACCATGGTCAGTGAGCGCCCCGACGAGGTCGCGGCGATGCTGCGCGCCTGGCTGAGCGAGAACAAGTCGTGACCCACGACGCACCGGGGACCCGGACGACGAGCAGCGAGGAGCCGGCATGACCATCGCCAGTGTCGAGGCCCTCGTCGGGCTCGGCGGCAACCTGCCCGCCGTGGCCGCTCCCCCGCGGGAGGAGCTGCCCGGGGTGCGCAAGGCCGCGGTCTTCCTCGCGCAGATGAGCAAGGAGGAGGCCGGCGTCCTGCTGGCCCAGCTCCGTCCGCGCGAGGTCGAGGCGCTCACCCGTGAGCTCATGCGGCTGGGGTCCGTGGAGGCCGAGGACGTCGACTCCGTCATGAACGAGTTCCACGGGATGATGACCGCCCAGCACTTCATCGGCCGGGGCGGCGTCGAGTTCGCGCGCGAGATCCTCGCGGCCGGACTCGGCGAGGACAAGGCCGGCGACATCCTGGCCCGGCTCAACGTCGTCTACACCGAGGTGCCCTTCGCGTCCCTGCGCAACGCCGACGTGCGCCAGCTGGTGACCTTCCTCAAGGACGAGCACGCACAGATCATCGCGCTCGTCCTGGCGCACCTCAGCGCCGCGCAGTCGGCCGAGGTGCTCTCCGGCTTCGCGCCGGAGCAGCAGGCCGAGGTCGCGCACCGGATCGCGCTCATGGACCGCACCTCTCCGGAGATGGTCCGCCTCGTCGAGGAGGAGCTCGGCCGCCGGATGGGCTCGCTCCTGGCGCACCAGGACATGACCACCGCCGGTGGCGTCGAGGCGCTCGTCGAGATCATCAACCGCTCTCCGCGGCCCACGGAGCGCTCGATCCTCGAGTGGCTGGACACCACCGACCCGGAGCTCGCCGCCGCCGTCCGCGCCGGCATGTTCGTCTTCGAGGACATCGTCACCATCGACGACCGCTCCCTGCAGCAGGTGCTGCGGGAGGTGGAGGCCAACGACCTGGCCACGGCGCTCAAGGGCGTGCGGCCCGACGTCCGCGACAAGGTGGTCCGCAACCTCAGCGAGCGGGCGGCTGAGAACCTGGCCGAGGAGATCGAGCTGCTCGGCCCGGTGCGTACCCGCACGGTCGAGGAGGCCCAGGCCAAGGTCGTGGGCGTCATCCGGACCCTCGAGGAGTCCGGCGTGCTCACGCTGACCCGTGGACAGGAGGATGAGTTCGTTGCGTGAGGGCGTGCTCCTCCGTGGCTCGGGGGCGGAGCGGGCGGTCCCGTATCGCAGCCAGGGCGCGAGCCCACAGGAGCATCCCGGGGAGCGGCGGACGACGGTCCGCCGGGCCGCGGACCTGCCGGTGACGGTCAACGGGCAGGCCACCTTCCGCCTGGGCGACGTCTACGCCGAGGAGCTGGCCAGGCTGCGGTCGCACGCGCACGCCGAGGGGTTCGCAGCCGGCCACGCGGAGGGCATGACCGCGGCGGCGTCCGTGGTGGCCGAGGTCGAGCGGGCAGCGCAGGAGCGGCTGCTCGACGTCCAGGCCCGATGGGAGCGGCGCGTGGCATCCGCGACAGCGGCGCTGGGGCGGGCAGCGGCAAGGTTCGACGAGGCGACGATCCCGGTGGCCGAGGAGATCCGCGAGACGATCCTGGGCACGGTGCTGACGCTGGTCGAGGACCTCCTGGGCCGCGAGCTGGAGCTCGCCGGCTCCCCCGTCCTGGACGCGATCCGCCGGGCGCTGACCCTGTGCCCCTCGGACTCGCCGGCGCTGGTGCGGATTCACCCCGACGACCTCGCCGAGATCGCGGCGGACGAGCTCGCGGCGCTCCCCGACACCGTGCGGGTCGTGGCCGACCTCTCGATCGAGCGCACCGGAGCCGTCGCTGAGACCGGCTCTCGGCGGATCGACGCGCAGCTGCAGGCTGCCCTCGAGCGGGTCCAGGCGGTGCTGTCCACATGAGCCTTCCCCCTGCGCTCATCACCCGCGCCCGGGCTGCCGCCCGGCCTCAGGTGACCGGTTCGGTCACCGGTGCGATGGGACTCACGCTCACCGTCGACGGTATTTCGGCGGCTGTCGGGGACCTCGTGGAGGTCGACCCCGGGAAGCGCGGCCTGCTGGCCGAGGTCGTCGCGGTGGGCCGCGACCGGCTCACGTGCATGCCGCTGGGCAACCTCTCCGGTGTGCACGCGGGCGCCCCGGTGCGCGCCACCGGGATGCCCCTGCAGGTGCCGGTCGGCGAGGCGCTGCTCGGCCGCGTCCTGGACGGCCTCGGGCGCCCGGTGGACGGCGGTCCCGCGCTGGGCTCGCTGGTGTCGTTCGTCGACCTGGCCAGCGAGACGCCGCACGCGCTCTCCCGGGCCCGCGTCGAGCAGCCCCTCACCTTCGGCGTCCGCGCCCTGGACACCCTGGTCCCCTGCGGCAAGGGTCAGCGCCTGGGCATCTTCGCCGGCTCGGGAGTCGGCAAGTCCAGCCTGCTCGCCCAGATCACCCGCGGCACCGACGCCGA
>JALYMU010000243.1 GCA_030773595.1 Actinomycetota bacterium
CAGGTGGTCCTTCGACGCGTTGGCGTCGACGCCGCCCTTGGTCTCCTTGTTCGTGCCCCGGCCACCCCTGGCCTGCTCGTCGGACGGGCCCTTCCTGCCACCCTCCTTCGACTCCCAGTGGTCGCCCACCTTCTCGAAGGAGTGCTTGAGCGCGGCGAACGCGGTCCGGTGTGCGCGCTCGCCCTCGCCGTACTGCTCGACCGCCGAGTCGTGGGTCTTCGCCCACGTCCGCTGTGCCTTGGCCGGTGAGCGTTCAATCGTCGAGGGCATGTCCTCAGGCGGGTCCTTCGGGCTGTCCTTCCCAGCGACCATGGCGTCCTCCACAATTTGCGTGCGCCTGCGGGACTACCCCGGTCACGCCGGCAGCACGCCGGCAAGCGGTCAGCCGGTGCGCGCAGCCGCGCAGCGCGAGTTTAGGTGCGCGAAGTCGCGCACGCGGCCGCCCGCTCGGCCCGATCGGTGCCAAGGGCCGTAGGCGTGTCACCGTGCTGTCGGGCGGGTAGTCGCACAACGCCCGTGGCGGGACCGTCGACGACGCCGCCCGCAGCGCCCGATCGACACGCCATCGACGCCCGACACCCGAGCGACACCCTGAGGAGCACGCGTGCCCAACCCGTCCGCACAGGGCACCGACACGATCGACGACGTCCGCGAGACGGCGCGGGACGTCTTCGGCTGGGAGGAGCTGCGCCCTGGGCAGGACGATGCCATCGGCTCCGTCCTCGCCGGACACGACGTCCTGCTCGTCATGCCGACGGGAGCGGGCAAGTCCGCGGTGTACCAACTCCCGGCGCTGCATCTCGACGGCCCGACCGTGGTGGTGTCCCCGCTCATCGCCCTGCAGCGCGACCAGGTCAGCGGCCTGCTCGAGCGTGGTGAGGAGGAGACCGAGGCACGCGCCGTCAGCTCCGCCGTACCGGCGTCCGAGCGCGCCGCGGCGCTGGAGGCGGCGGCCGAGGGGAAGGTCGAGTTCCTGTTCCTCGCTCCCGAGCAGCTGGCCAACGACGAGGTACGCGCGAAGGTCCGCGCCGCGCGGCCGAGCCTCGTCGCCGTCGACGAGGCGCACTGCGTGTCCTCGTGGGGCCATGACTTCCGACCGGACTACCTGCGCCTGGGGGAGCTCGTCGACGACCTCGGCGAGCCGCGCCCGAGGGTGATCGCGCTCACCGCGACCGCGTCGCCGCCGGTGCGCGAGGACATCGTCGAGCGGCTGCGCCTGCGTAACCCGGAAGTGATCGTCCGCGGCTTCGCGCGGCCGAACATCGCCCTCGAGGTAGTCCGCTGCATGGACGAAGCCGAGAAGGCGGCGCTGGTCGTCGAGCGGACCGCCGCGGAGCCGAAGCCGGGCATCGTCTACACCGCCACCCGCAAGGAGGCCGAGCGGTACGCCGAGGAGCTCGCCTCCCTGGGCCTGCGGGCGGCGCCCTACCACGGCACGCTGCGCCGCGCGGACCGGGAGGAGGCCCAGCGCCGGTTCGACGCCGGGGAGCTCGACGTCATGGTCGCGACGTCGGCGTTCGGCATGGGCATCGACAAGCCGGACGTCCGCTTCGTGCTGCACACCGCCGTACCCGATTCGATCGACAGCTACTACCAGGAGGTGGGCCGGGCCGGGCGCGACGGCGCTCCAGCGCGTGCCGTGCTGCTCTACCGCCCGGAGGACCTGGGCCTGCGGACGTTCTTCGCCTCCGGCCTGCCGGACCGCGAGGACGTGATCCGGGTGGCGCAGATGCTGCGCGACCGTGGCGGCTCCGCGTCGCGCAAAGAGATCGCCGAGGCGACCGGCCTCGGCCCGCGCAAGCTCGGGCGCATCCTGAACCTCCTCGAGGACGTCGAGACGTCGTCCCCCACGGCCGCGGCCGACGCCGCCGTCGAGCGCGCGGAGGCCTACCAGCGGCTGGAGAAGTCGCGAATCGAGATGATGCGGGGCTACGCCGAGACCTCGGGCTGCCGGCGGCAGTTCATCCTTGCCTACTTCGGCGAGCGGCTGGACGAGCCGTGCGGCAACTGCGACACCTGTCAGGAGGGCACGGCGGCCGAGGTGTCCGACGTACCCGAGGACGTGCCGTTCGACGTGCAGTCGCGGGTCCGTCACCCGGCCTTCGGTCCCGGGGTTGTGATGAGCTACGAGCAGGATCGGGTGACGGTGCTCTTCGAGGACGCGGGCTACCGCACGTTGGCGCTGTCCGCCGTGGAGCGCGACGACCTGCTCGTGCCCGAGCAGTGAGCGAGTCCCTCGTCGCCGGCGGAGGGAGCTGAGGCGTGGACGTCTTCGACGCGGCCTATCTCGGCGCCGGAGCGAGCGCGCTGCTCGCCGCCGCGCTTCCCCGGGCGCTGGCCGACCGGCCGTTCTCGCTTCCGCTGGTGTTCCTCGCCTGCGGGTCCGTCGCGTTCACGCTGCCGCTCGGGCTGCCGGAGCCGGATCCGGTGACTTACCGCAAGGCCGTGGAGCACACCGCCGAGGTCGTCGTGCTGATCTCGCTGATGGGTGCAGGGCTCGCCCTCAACCGACCGGTCGGGCGCCGCCGGTGGGGGAGCACGTGGCGGCTGCTCGCGATCGGCATGCCGCTCACGATTCTCGGTGTCGCGCTCGTGGCGAAGGCGGTCCTGGCCGTCCCGCTGGCCGCCGCGCTGCTGCTAGGAGCCGTGCTGGCGCCGACCGACCCGGTGCTCGCCTCGGACGTGCAGGTCGGTGAGCCGACCGACGACGAGAGCGACGAGGACGAGGTGCGCTTCGCGCTCACCTCCGAGGCCGGGCTCAACGACGGGCTCGCGTTCCCGTTCGTGCACGCGGCGGTCGCGCTGGCGGTGGTCGGCAGCGGCGCGGAATGGGCCGGCGAGTGGCTTCTCCGGGACGTCGGCTACAAGATCGTGGCCGGTGTCGTGGTGGGCTACGTCGTCGGCCGTCTCTTTGCGCGGTTCTTCTTCCAGGCGCGCCGGGTGTCGTTGCGCCTGTCCGAGCACAGCGACGGGTTCGTGGCGCTGGCGGTCACGTTCTTGGCCTACGGCGTGGCGGAGCTCGCGCGCGGCTACGGCTTCGTCGCGGTGTTCGTGGCGGCGTGCACCATCCGCTCGGCGGAGCGCGCGCACGGCTACCACAACGTCATGCACGGCTTCATCGAGCAGGTCGAGCGGCTGCTCACCGCGTGGGTCCTGCTGCTACTGGGGGGGGCGATGGCCACGGGGGTCACCACGGTCACCTGGCAGACGCTGCTCGTCGCCGCGCTGCTCATCTTCGGCGTACGGCCGCTGGCGGCACTGCTCTCGCTGCTCGGCGGGTGCGCCGGGTGGCGCGAGCGGGTGGCGATCGCGTTCTTCGGCATCCGCGGAATCGGATCGCTGTACTACATCGCCTTCGCCACCGGCGTCGCGTCCTTCGGCGTGGACCCGGAGCTGCTGTGGGGAGTCATCACGTCGACGACCGTGCTGTCCGTGGTCGTGCACGGGATGACGGCCACGCCGGTCATGCGCCGGCTCGACCTGCTCCGCCACGCCCGGGTTGTGGTGCGCCACGGCTCATCCGACCCGGACCCCAGGGACGTGGCGGCCGAGCGGCTCTGACGCGGCGGCGTCAGCGCCTTTTGAAGACGCGCGTACGGCGGCACCTCGCGTCGCGGTGCCGCCGTACGGCCTGGCGTGGTCAGGCGCGGTGATCAGGGTCCTCCCTGCCGCCGCCGAGGGTCTCCCAGACGTCCTCGACGTTGACGAACGTGCGGCCCTCCGGCAGCTGCTCGAGCTGGGACAGGATGGCGGCGGAGGCGTCGTTGGCGAGCGCGACCTCGAGGATCGCCTCCCGGTCCCCTGGGAACGGCGTCCGTCCGAGCACGACCGCGATCGCGCTGCGCCCCTCGACATCGGCGGGGGTCATGCCGACGGCGGTCCCGCCGACGAGCTCGCCGTTCGGGGCGACGTCGACGCCGGGCTGGTCCTCGCCCGAGGGCTCAGGGTCCTTCCACTCCTGCGCGTGTGTGGAGTGGCCGCTGCGCATCATGCCCTCGACCTCTCCGGCGAGTGCGTCGTCCTGGCGTGCGCTGTGCTTGTCGCTCCCACGCATGCTGTTGCGTCCTTCCTCTGTGCTCGTGGAGCCGGACCACGGGCGCCCGGCGTTCCGCGGAGACTGCGGGCCCCGCACCCGCTCGGGTACGGCGCTACCGATCGCCTACCCGGACATCCGCCCGCTATGCGCCGGGCGGCGACCTCCCGCCGGC
>JALYMU010000244.1 GCA_030773595.1 Actinomycetota bacterium
TGGCCGGCGTACGCCGCGTTCCTGCAGGCGGTCGAGCACCTCACCCGGATCGCGCACGTCGCACCGGCCGTCGTCGCGCACGACCTGCACCCGGAGTACCGGTCGACGGCGTGGGCCCGCGAGAGCGGGCTCCCGCTGCTCGGCGTGCAGCACCACCACGCGCACGTGGCGTCGTGCCTTGCCGAGCACCGCCGGGCCTCGCCAGTTCTCGGGATCGCGTTCGACGGCCTCGGCTTCGGCTGCGACGGCGGCCTGTGGGGCGGGGAGTTCCTCGTGGCCGATCTCGTCGGCTTCGAGCGGGTGGGGCAGCTGGCCGAGGTCGCGCTGCCGGGTGGCGACGCGGCGACGCGCGAGCCGTGGCGGATGGCGGTGTCCTGGCTGCACGCCGCGGTCGGTCCGCGCGCCGCGGCCGAGTGGGGCGCGGGCGTCGACGAGCGGTCCTCCGCCGTGCTCCAACTCGTCGCTGGCGGTCGTCAGCCGCGCACGTCGAGCGCCGGGCGCCTGTTCGACGCCGTTGCCGCGCTGCTCGGCGTACGCGCGTCGGTGTCGTACGAGGGCCAGGCGGCGATCGAACTCGAGGCCCTCGGCCGGCAGGCCGTGGACGGCGCGCCGGCGCCCGTCGCGGAGATCCGCGGCGGCGTGCTCGACCCGGCACCCGTGGTCGCGGCCCTTCTCGCCGACCACCGGCGCGGCGTTCCGGTCACGCAGCTCGCTGCCGCCTTCCACGTCGCGCTCGCCGACGGGACCGCCCGGCTCGCCCAGCAGCTCGCCGGGGCGCGCGAACTCGACACCGTCGTGCTCACCGGGGGCGTGTTCCAGAATGCGCTGCTGACCGACCTCGTCGCCGACCGGCTTCGCACAGCCGGCCTCGACGTCCTGCTGCACGCACACGTCCCACCCAACGACGGCGGCATCAGCCTCGGCCAAGCCGCGATCGCCGCCGCCCGGCTGGACGAGGGATTCCACTGAAACGTGCTCGGCGTGTGCGGCTCACCGAAACTTCCTGCCAGCGTCGCCGCGCACGCGGTGGCCGTGCTCGACACTCACGGCCCAGGTCCTCGAGATTCGGGTGTTGTCCTGCCGGTCGCGGTGCTGACACACCCTGCGTGGCGCTGCCTCATGGCGGTCGCGATGGCGGCGCGTGCCGCCGCCGGCCCGGTGCCCGCATGCTCGTAGTGAGCGTGCGCCTCGACGTACCGGCAGAAGGCGGAGTGCTCGTGTTCGCCAGCGTCGACGAGCAGCTGTGCTGCGGCAGCGGCGGATTCCCCGCCCCAGACACGCCACTTGACGACCCTGATGGTCGCAGAACCGCCAGTCGACGTCGTGCCTGATCGACTAGGTCGAGCAGCCCCGTCAATCAACGCTCCAGGTCTACGCGCACGTCCTTGCCCAGCAAGCCTCGGGCTTGACAGAGGCGCCTACAGACGCGCCAAAGGTGGTGCGTTAGCAGAGCTGTTAGCTGCGGGAAGTCCTGCGCGCCAAAATTCCTCTGACTCGGAGGCTCCAGCAAAATTCCTCTGACTCGGAGGCTCCAGCAGGTGCAGACGACGGGGACGCGGACCGCTACTCCTCTTTCGGCGCCTTGTGCGGGCACGCGTAGGCGCTGCCAGTCAGCGTCGTCTTCTGGGCCGCTGATGCGGGTGACGTCGCAGCGGTCCGGAGTAGCCGGTCGACAACCGCGGTGGCGAGGACGTCGACGCCGAGGACGGCGGGGTGAACGGTCCGCGAGCTGGTGCGCCGGCGCGGGCTCGATCCCGCCACGGTTGCGACCGCGGTGCGGCGCCTGATCGACGAGGTCGCCACCCGCTACCACGAGCGAACGCTTACGAGCAGGCTGCCGACGCTGGTGGCATCCCGGCTAGCCGCCCGCTTGGTGTACGAGCGCGCCGGATCAGGCCCGCTGCAGCGGTACCTCGACGACCCGAGGGTCGAGGAGTTCCGTACGTAACCACGACCTGCCGCAACCTCGCCGGGCGTCGTGTCCTCGTCCTCGACGAGACACAAGCAACGCGCTCCGCCTAGCGTCTCGGGCATGAGTCAGCCCCGGGTGGTCACGTACGGGGGTCCCGCGCGTTCCGAGAAAGTGCTCACCACCAACGTGCGCCTCGCCGGCTACCATGAGGCGCTGCAGGAGGCCGACGCGCATGCCGACCTAGACCCCGTGCTGCTGGGCGACTGGTCGGTGCAGCGCGCCACCGCGGTACTAGGCCGGCTGCTCGGCCAGGGTCCTCAGGACGACGCTTCGACCGCGGTGTGCTGCTCCAGCGCCCGAAGCAGCACCGGCGTCGTCTTGGCCCTGCAGGCGTTGGGGCGTAGCGACATCACCTTGGTCAGCTTCGGGGGACTTCCCGCTGGCCGCGGGACTGCGCCCGCCGACGACCGTCATGGACCAGGACCCCTCGCGCTTGGGCCGGCTCGCGGCCGAGCGACTGTTAGAGCGGCTGGACCATCCCGGCACCCAGCAGGGTCACACCGTGGTGCTGCCATTGCGACTGGTGCGCGCGAGTCCGGCGAGCAGCGGCCACGGAGCCGGGCTGACCCTGCTCGTCGACCGATCGCGCGATCACTTGACCCCGTGACCTCGACCCACACGCGACCCGCCGCACACCCGACCGCACCACCTGCCGACTAAGGAACCGGCATGACCCCTCCGCCTGCAGCGACAAGCGGCCCCAACACGGCATCGGTGACCGCATCCACGGGAAGCCCCACCAGCACGGAGACCGCGGCCGTAACTGCGGCTCCAACGAGCGCGTAGGGTGGTAACCGGTGGGTGCGGGCCGTGCCCGGCCAGTTGCTCATCGAGCACGGCCCCGTCCCCATCCCGGCGCCGGGCGAGGCCCTGATTGCCAGCACCCTCGTCGGGGTTTGCGGATCGGACCTGCACGCCGTCGCCGGCCACCACCCCTTCGTTCCGTTGCCCTACCGCCCCGGCCACGAGGTCGTCGGCGTGGTCAGTGCCCTTGGCGGAGACGTCAGCGGAGCTCCCAGTGCGGGCGCCGCGGCCGGCTTCGGGCCAGTGCAGGTGGCGGTGGGTGACCGAGTGGTGCTGGAGCCGACCCTGTACTGCGGACATTGCAAGCAGTGCCGGCGCGGGGTGCACAACCTGTGCGAGCGGCTGGAGTTCTTCGGGTGCACGCACCCGGGAGGCGGGCTGGCCGAGGCGTTCACGGTCCGGACCGACCGGCTCCACGTGCTGACCGCCGATCTGTCCGATGAGCAAGCCGCTCTGATCGAGCCGCTGGCCACCCCGGTGCACGCCGTGCGTCTGGCCACCGGCGCTCGCGCAGGTGAGGACGCCCAGCTGTCCGGGCGCGCCGTCGTCATCCTCGGCGCGGGCACCATCGGCTTGCTGCTGCTGGCCGCAGCCAGATGGGCGGGCGCGGACCGCATCGTGGTCACCGACGTGCTGCCGTCCAAGCGCGAACGCGCCTTGCGCCTGGGCGCCGACGATGTCCTCGACGCCACGGCAGCCGATGTCGTGCAACAGGTGCGTACTGCGCTAGGGGAGAGCGCGGACGTCGTCTTCGACTGCGTTTCGACCCAGGCGACCGTCAACCAGGCAGTCGCCATGGCGCTACGAGGCGGCACTGTCGTTGTCGTCGGGGTGCCCACCGCGCCGGTCACGGTGCCCCTGCCGGACATGCAGGACCTGCAGGTTCGCCTGCAGGGCAGCGCCACCTACACGTCAGCGGACTACGCAACCGCGATGAAGATGATCACCGCCGGTGCTGTCGATCCGAGCGACGTCATCACCATGATCGGTTCATTGGACGAGGTCGAACAGGCCTTCGCCGCGGCGCGCAGCGGCGAGCACGTCAAGGTGCTCGTGCGACCGTCGAGACGGCCGTGAGCATGCGATACGCATGCGCGGCGCTGGTACCCGGCGGCCGTTTCGCCGAGTGGGCGGCACGGCCTGTGCGGGCCGCCCGACGGCCGCATCGTGGAACATGACCTTGCAGACCTGGACGTCGTCAAGGTCACCATCAACGCGTTTGACCCTGACCGACTACCGGCGATCCTGGCTGCCAGCGGCGCCATGGGGGTGACCGTGGAGCTATCCTCCTCGCCGCTGTTCGTCGGAGTGCCGGTCGTGAACGTCACCGCCGCCGGAGTCACGAAGGGCACCAGCGTGGCCTGGGCGGCCCGACGAATGGGCACTGCTTCGCAGGATGTCCTCGTGGTGGGCGACGGCTTCAACGACGTGTCCATGTTTCAAGTCGCCGGTACGGCGATCGCCATGGGCGACGCGCCCGAGGCCGTAAAGGCCGCCACCCACCTGGTGACCGCTTCTCGTGAGCAGGATGGCTTGGCCGTTGCGCTCCACCCATGGATCAACCACGGGCCTCCAATCGTCGGCTGACGGCTGCGTTGCCGGCCGTGGTGGGACGTCACGCTTCCGGACGTCAATTGACCGCCCGCCTGACGCCACCCCCGTGTTACGCGCGCTTTAGCCCGCTGACACGCTCCGTCCACTCACCCGTTCGGCTGCTACCCGGCTGGCAAGCCGCAGGCTGTCCAGTGGGTCGCTGTCCGTGAGCAAGCCACCCAGCAAGCCGGCAGTGGCGGCATCACCTGCCCCGAGCGTCGTGCGCATCGTGACCGTGAGGTGCCCCGCGTGTCACGGACCACGACCAAGTAGGTTCGGATCTGGAAGGTGGCAGGCAGAATGTCTCGGAAGAAGTACCGCAAGTTCAGTCCTGAGTTCCGCGACGAAGCCGTGCGGCTCGTCATCGACACGTCGCGCCCGATTGCCCAGGTAGC
>JALYMU010000245.1 GCA_030773595.1 Actinomycetota bacterium
GCCGTGCACACCGCGCTGCGCCTGGCGCCGCGCGACGGCGACCACGTGCTCGTCGTCGGCGCGGGCGCGGTGGGGCTGTTCACGGTGCTTGCACTGAGGGCGTTCACCGCGGCCGGGCGCATCAGCGTCGTCGCCAAGCACACCCGGCAGAGGGAGCTCGCCCGGCGCCTCGGGGCGACTGACGTGCTCGACCCGGCAGGGGCGCTGTCAGGCGTCCGCCGCGCCACCCGCGCGCTCCGCCTGGAGCCCGAGCAGGGGTCGCCGTACCTGCTCGGCGGGGTCGACGCCGCGGTGGACTGCGTCGGCAGTCGCGCCTCGCTGGACACCACGCTGCGGACCACGCGGGCCGGTGGCCGCGTCGTGCTGTCGGGCATGCCGCCTGGGGGCGTCGACCTGTCGCCGGTGTGGTTCCGTGAGCTGGAGGTCGTCGGGTCCTACGCGACCGGTCTGGAGCGGTGCAACGGCGACGAGCCGCGCAGCTCGTTCTCGCTGGCGATGGACCTGGCCCGACAGGCTCCGCTCGACGACATCGGTCAGAGCAGCTACCCGCTCGAGCGCTGGCGCGAGGCACTGGAGCACGCGGGGGACGCCGGCCGACTCGGCACGGTGAAGGTGCACTTCGATCTGAGGGAGGCGTCGTGAGCCGGCCAGGATTCGTGCTGGAGGTCGACGAGCGGACGCCCCCGCTGCTCGTCCACGAGGGCGAGCGCCTGCGGCTCGAGACCTTCCCTCTCGGCACCCGGGTGGTCTACCCGCCCGAGTCGCTGCCGGGGGTCGCTGATGTCGATGCCGCCATCCGCGACGCGCTGCTCGCCCCGCACGGCAGCGAGCCGCTGCCCGCGCTGCTGTTCCGCGGCATGCGGCTGACGATCGCGTTCGACGACATCTCGCTGCCGCTGCCACCGATGCGGACGCCTGACGTCCGGCAGCGCATCGTCGAAGCGGTCCTGACGATGGCCGCGGCCGCCGGCGTCGACGACGTGCAGCTGGTGGCGGCGAACGCACTGCACCGGCGGATGACACCCGCCGAGCTCCGCCGCTGCCTCGGCGAGCGGGTCTTCCGCTCCTTCTTCCCCGATGCGCTCAGCAACCACGACGCCGAGGACCGCGACAACCTGCTGCACCTCGGCACGACCGACCGCGGCGAGGACGTCGAGATCAACCGGCGCGCGGCCGAGTCGGACCTGCTCGTCTACGTCAACATCAACCTGGTCGCGATGGACGGGGGCCACAAGTCCGTGCCGATCGGGCTGGCGTCGTACAAGAGCCTGCGGCACCACCACAACACCCACACGATGATGCACAGCAAGAGCTACATGGACCCGCCGAGATCCGCGCTGCACGGCTCGGCGGCGCGCATGGGCGCGCTCGTCAACGAGCACGTGAAGATCTTCCACATCGAGACGACGCTCAACAACGACGCCTTCCCCTCGCCGTACCGCTTCCTGATGCGGCGGGAGTGGGAGTGGTCGGCCAAGGACCAGGCGACCATGCTCGCCGTCAAGAGGGGGCTGGACCTCGCGCCGGCCACGGTGCGCAGCCGCGTCTTCCGCTCGATGGAGGCGCCGTACGGCGTGACGTCCGTACAGGCCGGCGCTACCGATCCCGTCCACAAGCGAACGCTCGAGAGCGTGCACCGGCAGCAGCTGGTCGAGGTCGACGGGCAGAGCGACGTGCTGGTCGTCGGGGTGCCCTACGTCGGGCCGTACAACGTCAACAGCGTGCTCAACCCGATCCTCGCGATGTGCCTCGGGATGGGCTACTTCTTCAACATGTACCGCGGCCGCCCGCTCGTGCGGCCAGGTGGCGCGATGATCCTCTACCACCCGGTGCCGTGGGAGTTCTCCCAGCTGCACCACCCGAGCTACGTCGACTTCTTCGAAGAGGTGCTCGCGGAGTCGACCGACCCGGCGACGATAGAGAAGAAGTTCGAGCAGCAGTACGCGACCGATCCCTGGTACATCCACCTCTACCGGACGTCCTACGCCTACCACGGGGTCCACCCGTTCTACATGTGGTACTGGGGGGCGCACGCCATGGACCACCTCGGCGACGTCATCTGGGTCGGCGCGGACCGGCGCACCGTGGGCCGCATGGGCTTCCGCGCCGCATCGTCGCTGCAGGACGCGCTGGAGATGGCGAGCGGAACGGTCGGCCGCTCGCCGTCGATCAGCTACCTGCACTCCCCGCCGTTCGCGATCGCGGACGTCCGGTGAGCCTGCGGCGCGACGTCCGCGACGTCGCGCGGGGGTGGCGCTGGGGACGCACGCCGCTCGTGCCGGCGTCGGCCGAGGCACACCGGCCAGCGCTCGACACCGCAGGGTTCCCGACCGGATGGGCGCGTACGCCGGCCGCTGTTGCGGTCCGTGGGGCCGTCCAGCGCTACGGGCTCCGGCCGCTGCTGCACTCCCAGGTGTCCATCGCCGTGAGCGGGGGCGACGCGCTCGACGGGCTGCGCGGACCGGTCGTGTTCGTGGCGAACCACTCCTCGCACCTGGACGCACCGCTGGTGCTCACCACGCTGCCCGAGCGGTGGCGCCGCCGCACCGTCGTGGCTGCTGCGGCGGACTACTTCTTCGACACCTGGCCGCGCGCCGTCGGGTCGACGATGGCGTTCTCCACCTTCCCGCTGGAACGGCGGGGCGGCGCAGCGCGCTCCCTCGCGACAGACCTGCTGCTCGAGGGGTGGAGCGTGCTCGTCTTCCCGGAGGGGACCCGCTCGCCGGACGGGTGGGCAGGGGACTTCCGGCGGGGGGCCGCGCACCTCGCGCTGTCCACGCGCACGCCCGTCGTCCCCATCGCGATCCGCGGCTCGTTCCCCGCGATGCCGAAGGGCCGGTCCTGGCCGGTCCCCGGTCGCCGGCCGGTCCGCGTGCGGTACGGCACGCCGCTGCAGGCCTTCGACGAGCCCGACGCCGCCGCGCTGACCGCGCGGATGCGCAGCGAGGTGGCCAGGCTGCTCGACGAGGACGACACCGACTGGTACGCCGCACTCCGGCGGAGCGCCGACGCCGCAACACCCTCGCCCGAGGGGCCCGACGCGTCCCGGTGGCGGCGGGTGTGGGCGGCCACCGAGCCCCTGCCGGCCGACCGCGCGGCGCCCCGCCGCTCGCCGTGGCGCCAGCGTTAGCGAGCGCTAGGCCAGCCCGGTGAGCCTGGCCATGACCGTCACGCCGAGAACGATCAGCACCGCGCCGATGACGTCGAAGACCACGCCGCTGCGGACCATCTTCGTGATCGGGACCATGCCCGAGCCGTAGACGATGGCGTTCGGCGGGGTCGAGACCGGCAGCATGAAGCCGTACGACGCGCCGAACACCGCCGCGAGGGCGGGGATCACCGGGTTGATCCCGGCGGCCACCGCGATCGGGATGATGATCGGGACCACGATGCCGACGCTCGCGGTGTTGCTGGTGGTCTCGCTGATGAGGATCGCCACCACGACCGCGAGGACGGTCAGCGGGAACAGGCTGTCGACGCCCAGCGACTCCGACAGAGCGGTACCGAGGCGCTTGGCGAGGCCGGTCGACGACAGCAGCGACCCCAGCGCGATGCCCGAGCCGAACAGCAGGATGGTGCCCCAGTCGATGCGCACGGCCTCGTTCCAGGTGAGCGTGAAGCGTCGCCGGCGCCAGTCCGTCGGCAGCACGAAGAGCAACCCCGCTGCGAGGATCGCCACGACCCCTTCGTTCAGCCGGCTCTGCACCTCCTCGTACGTCGCGGAGTCGTCGCCGAGGACGAGTCCGACCACGCCCGGCAGGATCCACAGCGTGACCGCCACGGCGAAGGCGAGCAGCGTGTTGCGCTCCCCGCGCGACAGCCGGCCGAGCTG
>JALYMU010000246.1 GCA_030773595.1 Actinomycetota bacterium
TCGGCCCCGTTTACGACGGCTCGCGGTGGAGGAAGAATCGCACCATCTCGGCTGAGGCGTCGGGGCCGCTGGGATCGGTGTAGGACCCCACGGGACTGCCACCGAACCAGGCGTGCCCGCCGCCGTGGACCATCCACTGCTCGGCAACCACCGTGCCGGCCATGTCGCGGTGCACCGTCCGGGTGTAGCGGTGGGACCCGCCCCCGCCGCCTTGGGTCTGCACCGACCCTCCGGGGACGGTGCTCTCTGCGGCGCTCGGGCGCCTAGCCGTCAAACGGGAGGTGACCAGCCGGTCAGCGTTCACAGGTGCGACGGTGCTGTCCCGGTCACCGTGGAACACGATCAACGGCACAAGGATGTCCTGACCGGGCGATCCGCCGTTCTTCATGGCGGTGAAGGCCGACGGGACGTCGTGCGCGGAGCCGCACGCGAGGCCGCTGTGAACGCCGGCTGCAACATAGAGGTCGGGGTAGGTGGCGGCCATGACAGCCGCCATCGCGGCGCCGGCCGACAGTCCGGCGACGTAGACCTGGCTGGGGTCGATGGCGTAGTCGGCCATCACCTGGCGGGTGATCCCAGCGAGAATTGCGGGTTCGCCGGCGTCGCGAAGCTGGTCACCCGGGCGGAACCAGTTCCAGTAGCGGCCGTGGTTGGCCGTGGTCGACTGCTCGGGGTAGGCGACCAGGAACGTGTGCTGCTCGGCGAAGTCGTTCATGCGCGTGCCGGCAGCGAAGTCCTGGGCGTCCTGCGTGCCTCCGTGCAACATCACCACCAGCGGCACGGCTCGCCCGTCGTACCCCGTCGGGATGTAGAGGTCGTAGGTACGGGAGCCGGCCGGCTCGGTGTGCGCGAGATGCCGGATCTCTCCGCCGGGCGCGCTCACCGCCGCTTCTACGTCGGGCCCGGAGGTACGCCGCAGCGCGCCCGGCAGTCCGGAAGGCAGCCGCGAGTGCAGCCGGTCCAGCAAGTCACGAGCGTGGGGCAGCTCGACGTTCGCCGACGGCATCCCCGACGTGGCCAGTGGGTCAGCCAGTGGGTCAGCCAGTGGGTCGGCGAGGGACGGGTGCGCACAAGGGGCGCTTGTCCCCCGACCTTGGAGCAGCGCGGTCGCCTCGTGCAGCCGCCCCTCGCGAGTGAGCTGCAACGCCTCAGCCATAACGGCGCTGTTTCGATACTGCATGTCTGGTCCCTTCGTAGCGGTGACCAGCCGTGCCGGCGCCTGGCTGGCAGGTGCTGGCTGCCTGGTGATGCAGTGGTGGTCGCCTAGTCCTGGTTATCTCGTCCTGGGCGCCAGAGCGGCCTTGACCGCTCGCGGCGCTCGAAAGGCCCCGAGCACCTCCACGGACGCGATGGTGGCGAGCGCCAGCTCTGGGGAGACGTCATCGTCGATGCTCGCAAGGCCCAGCACGCGCAGCGCGGTCGTCTGACCGGCGCCTCGCAGATCCTCGAGCTCCCGCCGGGTGACGTGCCGTGTCCCAAGGGTCAGGGTCCGGCGGGTCAGGCTCTCGTCGACGGCGCCTGACCGAGTCTCCAACTGTCGACGGATAGCCGTGCGGATGAAGTCCGTGCGGTTCGCGTAGAAGCCTTCGTCGACGAGCAAGTCGATCTGCCCGAGGTCCACGAGCCCCACGTTGATAGTGATCTTCTCGCTTCTGTCGACCTCGGCCACAGTGCCTCCGTACGTGATGAAGGAACCCTAGCACCATCCCACAGGATGGTGCGGGGCTCCGTCTGTCCTCGACCCTGCGGACCTTGGCGGTCACGCGCGGCAACGAGAACGGAGGAATCAAGCCGGCGTCTCGGCGACGGGCGTCCACACGCAGCACCAGGCGAGGTCTGGGTGGGTCGACGTAGACGTCAGATCAGCGGCCGCACGCGCGCGGCAGCAGTCGGAATGCTCTTCCTGATCGCCCGCATGGGCACATGCGCCTGACCGAGCAAGTGCTGGGAGATTTCAGATGAGCCGGTCAAGAGTCCCGGGGCGCACTGGGACCGGGCGCGGCGCGAGCGACGGTCCGGGGGCCGCTCCCATCGGCGTCGTGGTCCGCACGCCGAACCGGGATTCCACCGGCTTGCTCACCGCGCTACAGGTGGGCCCGGGACATCGTCCGAAGCCTCTCTGAACCCGGCGAGCAGCCTCGTGCTCGTCTCGCAGGGCGGATTGTGGCACGTGGCCAATGCTTCCCGAAAACAGCCGCGTGCCGAAAGCCATCAACCGAGCGGCCTCGGCGATCGTCACCTCGCGACCAGGACACTGAGCACGATCCGCGTCTTCATATCAGCAGGGGAGGACGGGGTCTCCCCATGGCGCGGGCGCTCCTTCAGGACTGACTCAACTGCCCTGCCACCAAGTCTGACGCGCGACAGCCGAACCCCACACAACGTGGGTCCGGCTGTCGCGGATGTCCTGAGACATCACACTGTCGGGACGGCGGGATTCGAACCCACGACCCCTTGACCCCCAGTCAAGTGCGCTACCAAGCTGCGCCACGTCCCGATGCCCGGTGGACCGAGCGGGGACAACCCTAGCGCAGTGTCTTCGCGACTTCTGGCGTCGCGGCCGGACGTCGTACGCCGGGACCGGTCAGCTCTTGCCGCCGCGCTTCTCCCGCACGCGCACGCTGACCTCGATCGGCGAGCCGCGGAACCCGAAGTCCTCGCGCAGGCGACGCTCGATGAACCGGCGGTACCCGGCCTCGAGGAACCCCGAGGTGAACAGCACGAACCGCGGCGGCCGGGTGCCCGCCTGCGTGGCGAAGAGGATCTTCGGCTGCTTGCCGCCGCGGACGGGCGGTGGATTCGCGGCGACAAGCTCGCCGAGGAAAGAGTTCAGCCGCGCCGTCGGCACCCGCGTCTCCCAGCCGTCCAGCGCCGTGTCGAGCGCCGGCACGAGCCGGTCGACGTGGCGGCCGGTCCGGGCGGAGAGGTTGACCCGCAGCGCCCACGGGTACCGGACGAGCTCGCGCTCGAGCTCCCGCTCCAAGGTCAGGCGCCGGTCCTCGTCGAGCAGGTCCCACTTGTTCATCGCGAGGACCATCGCGCGGCCGGCTTCCTCGACCATCGTGATGATCCGGGTGTCCTGCTCGGTCAGGGGCTCACTGGCGTCCAGCAGCACCACGGCGACCTCGGCCTTCTCGATGGCCGCCTGGGTACGCAGACTCGCGTAGAAGTCCGCGCCCTTCGTCTGGTGGACGCGGCGGCGGATGCCGGCCGTGTCGACGAAACGCCACAGCCGCCCGCCCAGCTCGATCAGCTCGTCGACCGGGTCGCGGGTCGTGCCGGCGACGCTGTCGACGACGACGCGCTCCTCGCCGGCGAGCTGGTTGAGCAGGCTGGACTTGCCGACGTTCGGCCGCCCGACGAGCGCGACCCGGCGGGGACCGCCGCTGCGCTCCTCCACGCGGTCGGCGGGCGCCTCGGGCAGGGCCGCGAGCACCGCGTCGAGCAGGTCGCCGCTGCCCCGCCCGTGCAGGGCGGACACGACGAAGGGCTCCCCCAGCCCGAGCGACCACAGCATCGCCGCGTCGGCCTCCGTGCGCTGGTCGTCGACCTTGTTCGCGGCGAGGACCACCGGCTTGCCCGAGCGGCGTAGGACCTTCACGACGGCCTCGTCGGCGTCGGTGGCGCCCACGGTCGCGTCGACGACGAACATCACTGCGTCCGCCGCGGCGACCGCAAGCTCGGCCTGCGCGGCGACCTGCGCGGCGATGCCGCGGGCGTCGGGCTCCCAGCCTCCGGTGTCCACGACGGTGAACCGCCGCCCGGCCCACGTGGCGTCGTACGGCACGCGGTCACGCGTCACGCCGGGGACGTCCTCCACGACCGCCTCACGGCGGCCGAGGATGCGGTTGACCAGCGTGGACTTCCCGACGTTGGGGCGCCCGACGATCGCCAGGACCGGCAGCGCCTCGATCGGGCCCTCTGCACCGTCGGTCCGCTCGTCGAGCTCGAGGTCGACCTCGTCGCCGACCCAGACCACGCCGTCCTCGTCGCTCACCGGAAGCCTCCGCGCGTGGACACGACGGCACCGTCGACGACGTCGAGCACGGCTTCGATGACCTGGTCCAGCGTCAGGTGTGTCGCGTCGATCTCGTGCGCGTCATCGGCCTTCGCCAGCGGCGAGTGCGGCCGCGTGCTGTCCAGGCGGTCGCGCCGGGCGAGCTCGGCCTCGGTCGCCGCCACGGTCACGGCGGGCGAGGGAGCCAGTTCCGCCGTACGCCGCTGTGCCCGCGCCTCGGGTGACGCGGTGAGGTAGATCTTCACCGGCGCGTCAGGTGTCACGACCGTGCCGATGTCGCGTCCCTCGACGACGATGCCGCCCGCGCCGATGACGTCGCGCTGCAGGTCGCGCAGCATTCGGCGTACGGCGGGGACCGCGCTCACCGCGCTCACCGCACCGGTCACCTCGGCGCTGCGGATGGGCCCGCGCACGTCGACGCCGTCCACCGAGATGGTCGGGGCGGCGGGGTCGGTGCCGGCCTCGAGCACCGGCTTGGCAGCCAGGGCCGCCACCGCGTCGGTGTCGGTGATGTCCACGTCGTTCTGCAGCATCCACCACGTCAGCGCGCGGTAGGTCGCGCCCGTGTCGAGGTAGCGCAGCCCACGGGCCTGCGCCACCCCCCGGGACACGCTCGACTTGCCCGAGCCCGAGGGACCGTCGACCGCGACGACGAGCGTGGCGAGGTCGCCAGCGCGTGCGGGAGCCACGGAACCTCCAAGCGTGCGGCGGCGGCGCGCCGGAGCGCGGGACGATGAGGGGAAGACTACCGCCGACGCCGGCGTGCCCCTGCCGCCCGACCAGCCTGTGCTCCTCGCGCGTCCCGCTTGTCCCGCTAGGGTCCGGAACCGGGGACGACGAGGGGACGCGAAGCACGGGATGCGTGCGTCATACGACGAACACGCGGGTGCGACGCGGCGCGGCAAGGCGAGCGCCTACCAGCACAGCTTCGGGACCCTGTGCGCCTTCCCGGTGCCGGTCCTGCTGGACGCGCTTGCGGTCGGGGGCAGCACCCGGGTGCTCGACGCCGGCCGCGGCAGCGGCGCCGTGACGGACGCGGCAACCGCCCGAGGAGCGGTCGTGACGGCAGTGGATGCCGAACCGAGCATGGTCCGCGCCACGACGGAGCGCGTACCAGGGGTGCAGGCGGCCGTCGCCGAGCTCGCGCGGGTGGCCCGTCCCGGAGGGCGGGTGGGCGCGACCATCTGGCCTCGACTCAGCCCCCGCTGAACGCCTGTGGGACCAGGTCGTGGACGCCGCCGGAATCGAGCGGCCGCCGATGCCCGGTGTTGCACCGGAGGACGACTTCCCGCAGACGCCCGACGGGTTGCGTGGCCTGCTGGACCGAGCCGGCCTGCTCGACGTCGAGTCGCAGATCGTGGAGTGGGAGCACCGCGTGGAACCCGAGGTGCGGTGGTCCGGGGCTGCGAACGGCGTCGCGAATATCGGCTACGTCGTCACCCGGCAGGACGACGCGACCGTCCGGCGGATGAAGCGCGGGTACCGCCGCCTGAGCCTCAGGACGCGCCGCCGCGCTCAGCCCTGCATCCGCCAGCCCATGCCGTCCAGCGCGGCGGCGAGCCCGGCCGCAGCCTCCGGGCGCACCAGCAGCTCCACGAGGCCGACCGGCTGCCCGGGCGAGTGCTCGATCCGCACGTCCTCGACGTTGACGCCCGCCCGTCCCGCGTCGACGAACAGCCGCGCCAGCTCCCCCGGGCGGTCCTCGACCACCACGGGAACGGTCAGGTAGGTCGCCGGCGGGCCACCGTGCTTGCCGGGAATCCGCGCCCGGCCGGCGACGCCGCGTTCGAGCAGGTCCCGGACGGTCTCGTCCGCGTCGTCCGCGCTTCCCTCCGCGAGCGCTCGCAGCGACCGCGCCACGGCCGCGAGGTCCTCCGCCACCGCGGCCACGACCTCGGCGACCGGAGCGGCGTTGCCACGGAGGATCGCCTGCCACAGCGTCGGGTCCGAGGCAGCGATGCGGGTGACGTCCCGGACCCCCTGCCCCGCGAGCCCGACGGCCTCGTCCTCACCGCCGAGCAGGCGCGCCGCCACCGCTGCCGCGACGACGTGCGGTGCGTGGGACACCAGCGCCACGGCGCGGTCGTGCTCCTCCGGGGTGAGTACGACGGGCAGCGCGCCACAGGCCAGCGCGACGGACCGGGCGGCGGCGACGGTGTCCGGAGACGTGGCGGCGGACGGTGTCAGGATCCACGGGCGGCCGACGAACAGGTCGCTGCGCGCGGCGGACGGGCCGCTGCGCTCGCGCCCGGCCATGGGATGGCCGCCGACGTAGGACGCGGTGTCGCACGCGAGCGACTCCGCCGCGTGCTGAGGCGCCGCCTTGATGCTGGCGACGTCGGTGTAGTGGCGGGCGATGCCGCGGGACTGAAGCGCCGCGAGCGTGGGAGCGACGACCTCGGGAGGTACGCCGAGGAGGCACACCTCGACCGGGCCCGGCGGCGCCCCGGCGATCCCGGCGCCGAGCTGCGCGGCCCGGCGGGCATGGGCCGGGTCCGCATCCTCCAGGTAGACCTGGGCACCCGCCGCCCGCAGCGCGAGCGCGGCGGAGGTCCCCACCAGCCCGGTGCCCACGACGAGCACGGTCTCCGGAGCGGTGTCGTGGTGTGCTCCGCGGAGCGGGCCGCTCACTGCGCCAGGTCGCGTCGCAGCGCCGTCGCCCCGCGCAGGTAGACGTGGCGCACCTGGTCGCGCGGCCGGTCGGTCTCCACGTGCGCGAGCAGCCGCACGACGCGAGGCATCGCGCCGCCGATGTCGAGCTCCTGGGCACACAGCAGCGGCACCCCGCCGAGGCCCGTCTCGCGGGCGGCCAGTGCGGGGAACTCCGAGGTGATGTCCGGGGTCGCGGTGAAGATCACGGACACGACGTCGTCCGGGGTGAGGGCGTTCTGGTCGAGCACGGCGGTGACGAGCTCGACCACCGAGGAGACGAGGTGCTCACGCTCGTCCACGTCGAGCTGGATGGCGCCCCGCACTGCACGCACCGTCATCGTCCCTGCTCCCTCCGTCCCGGCCGGCTCACCCTAACGAGCGGGAACGCGCGGAAGGCTCATAGGCCCACGGACCGGAACAGCTCCCCCAGCTCCGGCCGGGACAGCTGCCTCGTCCTGCCCGGACGCAGGTCGCCGAGGGCGACCGGCCCGATCCGGGTGCGCACCAGCCGTTGCACCGGATGTCCCACCTCCCCCAAGAGCCGGCGCACGATGTGCTTGCGGCCCTCGTGCAGGACGACCTCCACCATGACGCGGTTGCCCGCCCGGCCGACGACCCGGAAGTCGTCGACGGCCGCCGGTCCGTCCTCCAGCTCGACGCCCTTGCGCAGTGTCCGGCCGAGCTCGCGCGGGACCGGCCCCGGGACCTCCGCGAGGTAGGTCTTCTGCACGCCGTACGACGGGTGCGCCAGCCGGTGGGCGAGCTCGCCGTCGTTCATCAGCAGGAGTAGGCCCTCGGTGTCGGCGTCCAGGCGGCCGACGTGGAACAGCCGCGCCCCGTTACGGACCATGTCGCCGAGGGACGGGCGGCCCTCGGGGTCACTCATCGTGCTGACCACGCCGCGGGGCTTGTTCAGCGCGAGGTAGACCTTGCCCGGTGCCGTGGCGAGCCGGATCCCGTCGACCCGGATGACGGCGGTCTCGGGATCCACTCGCATCCCCTGGACGCGGACCCGCTCGCCGTCGACCTCCACCCGGCCTTCCTCGATCAGCTCCTCGCACGCCCGACGGCTGCCGACACCGGCCTGGGCGAGGACGCGTTGCAGCCGGATCGGCTCGGCCACGGCGGTCCTCCGTCGGGTCATGGGTGGGCTACGGCGCGCGGCGCGGGCCGTACGCACGTCCGCGGCGTCAAGGACGACGCCGACGAGCGAGCCTAGCGGTTGCCACCGGCACCCGCCCCGGCGGCGAGCGCTCCGCCGGGAGCCCGGGCGCCCGACGGCCGACCCGCTGGTCGCGCCGGCCGTCACCGCGGGGTCACCGGACGAGGTAGGCGTCCCGGATGGTCTGACGCAGCGTGTTGCCCGCCAGGTCCCGCGCGTGCAGGCGCAAGGACACGGCGCCGGCCCGCCGCCCGTGCCCGACGCGTACGTCGAAGGCGTCGCCCGCCGTCCGCGTCACCACGGCCGGTCGCCACGTGCGCCCCCCGTCGAAGGAGGCGGAGACGGCCAGCGCGGCGAGACCGTCGTACGGGACGCCACGCGGCATGCGGCCACGGACGGTGAAGCGGGTCATCGACACGGCAGTGGCGTTGTCGGCACCGAGCGGCAACGAGGCATCCAGCGACAGCAGCGGCAACGGCGTCGCAGCAGGTCCCGAGGCGGAGGTGAAGCCCCACCGGGTGGAGGTCCGCGTCGAACGTCGCCACGACGCGCTGCGCTTGGCCGCGTCCATCCGCAGGACGTAGCGGCGCGGGCCCGACGGCACGCTGACGCGGTCGAGGAAGGGCTCGCGTGCGTCGAGAACCTTGCGAGCGCCGGCCCACATCCGCAGCCGCACCCGATCCGCGGAGCTCATCAGCGACATCCGGCCGTCGCGGTCGGTCCACGGCGAGAGGTACCCGCTCACGCGGTCGCCGGCCCGTACGGGGACCACGCCGTCCTCGTCGTGGAGGGGGACGGCCGGGCGTAGGAGCGCAGCGCCCCACGTCTCCCGCGCCCGTCCTCCGGCGCGATGAGCCCGCGGCGAGGAGGCCCACGCCGCGCGCGTCTCGCCGTACTCGTCGCCGTCGGCGACCTCGAAGTCACTGCCCCACGAGCCCGGGCTGACCCAGTCCGTGCGGGCGGCACCGAGACGCCCGGGAATCCCGAGGCTGAACGACCCGGCCTCGGAGTCCGGCATGCGGTACGTCACGCCCGTCCCCGGGCCGCCCTGGCTGCGGAACCGGGCGTCGACCCGGGCCAGGTCCACGGCCCGGTAGCGGAAGGACAGCCGGGACGGCACGCGCCCCGATGCCTCCGCCTGCACGGTGTAGGTCCAGGCGGCGTACGCCGAGCCGGCGACGTGCACTCGCACATCGGCTGTTCGCGCCCGGCGCGCCAGCAGCCTGCCGTCCCGCGCCGCGACGGTGAGGACCGGGACCCGTGGAATTTCCGCGTTCCAGAACGCGCGGGAGCCGTCACGGCTCCAGAGCAGGACTCCGCGGGCACCCGCCGCCGCGGCGCGGCGGACGAAACCGTCCACGACGTCGTACGGCGGCCGGCGCACGAGCACCCACCGACCCTCGACGTCCCTCATGTGCTCACCGGTCCCCCGGTCGACGACGGCGGCGGTGCGCCGGCCTTCGATCGCGGCGGCGCCCTCGAGCAGCGCGACGTCCAGGTCGACGTCGGTGCCCGAGGTCACGCGAGCGCTGACCCGGGGCGAGCGGGCGGTCAGGCCGGCGCCGAAATGCACCTCTCCCCGGGTGACGGTCGAGGTCGGCGTGGCGTAGAGGGCGAGCCGTCCTTCCGCGGCGACGGCGAGGCCGAAGCCGCCCCCGTCGTCGACCTGCTCGTAAGACATGGAGACCAGCTCGGTGTCGTAGTTCTTCGGCGGGATGGCGAAGGTCACCTTGCGCGCCTTCCGTGCGTCGAGGGCGACCGTGGTGTCCCCGGTGACGTGCACCGCGGGGCGCACGACGAGGGCCATGGCCCCACCCTCGGCGGTCGCGGAGTCGAGAAGCCCGCTGACGGCCCACCTGCCCGGCGCCACGCGGAACACCGGCCGACCCGGGTCCGCCAGTTCGAAGTTGACCATCGACTCGCCGGTGTCGAGGTTGTAGAGCGAGACGAGCGGGAAGTCCGCGGGCCGGCCCGACCGGTCGAGCGCCCGCACGGTGACGTCGTACTCCTCGGGCTGCTTGGTGAAACCGAGCGCCGTCCGCAGGGCCCGTCCAGACACCATGTCCGTGGCGGTGACCAGGCCGCCCCAGCGGCCGAGGCCCGCCTCGTCCGGCTCGAGCGTGACGGTGACCGCCGCGGACTCGCCCGGTGTCAGGATCAGCTCCGGATGCGACAGGCGCAGAGCGGAGGCGGCCAACGGCCGGCGCTCGCCGTCCACGATCGCCGTGGCCAGCCGCAGTGTCACGGTCGCGTCCCCCCGGTTGGAGTAGCGCACGGTGCGGGTCCGGGCCGGGTCCCCACCGTGTGGCCAGTCGTAGCTGCCGAAGGCCAGCGTCGTCCGGTCGACCGTCACGTCCTGGGCCAGTGCCGACGCGACGTCGAGCCGGCCCATCCCCTGGTCGTAGACGCTCGCGCGGGCGGACGGCTTCGCGCTCGCCGCGAGGACGGACTTCAGCGTCGCCGCGTCCCAGGTCGGGTGGGCCTGGGCGAGGATCGCCGCGGCGCCGGCCACGTGGGGCGTGGCCATCGACGTCCCGGACAACGACACGTAGCCGGCCTCGACGACCGGTCCGAGAGCGGTGCCCTTGGCCTGCGCTGCCACGATCCCGACTCCGGGCGCAGTGATCTCGGGCTTGACCGCGCCGTCGCCCATCCGCGGCCCGCGGCTGGAGAAGCCGGCGAGGACGTCGCGGCCGTCGACCGCCCCGACCGTGAGAGCCGCGTCGGCGGCCCCAGGGGTGTTGACGGTCCCGGCGGCGCCCGCGTTGCCGGCGGCCACGACGAAGAGCGTCCCGTAGCGCGCGGTCAGCGCGTCGACCGCCGTGTCCAGCGGGCTGGTGCCGTCGCTGGGCGCGCCGCCGAGGCTCATGTTCACGACGTCGGCACCGCGGGAGGCGGCCCACTCCATGCCGGCGATCACGGAGGACTCGCTGCCACCGCCCTCGGAGTCCAGGACCTTCGCCGACCACAGCTGGACGCCCGGAGCCACGCCGGTGTAGCGACCACCGGCGCCGCCGACCGTGGCGGCCACGTGCGTGCCGTGACCGTTGCCGTCACCGGGGAAGTCCTCCGCGGAGAAGTTGACCCGCTTGGTGACCCGGCCGGCCAGCGTCGGGTGGGTCACGTCCACACCCGTGTCGAGCACCGCGACCGTGACCCCACGACCGTCCAGGCCCGCAGCGTGAGCCGCCGGGGCACCGATCTGGGCCACGGAACGGTCGAGTACGGCGGACACGCGGCCGTCGAGCCACACGGCCGCGACGCCGGGGCGCGACGGGCTGTCCGTGCGGACGCCCGAGACGCTCCGGGCGGGACCGGCGGCGGTTGCCAGCTCCTGCGCCGGGCCTTGTGCCCGGCCCAGTGCCGGGTTCCCTGC
>JALYMU010000247.1 GCA_030773595.1 Actinomycetota bacterium
CCTCGACCGTCGGTCGAGGCGGGCCGCCCTTTCGCGGTTAGCGCTGGTCCGCCGTACGGCGGGCCGTGCTGCTGTTCGTCACCGCCCCGAACGCTTCGACGGGGTCACCTCCGGGTTGGCGAGACGCACGAGCTCGAGCGCCTGCTGCGGGAACCACTGGCCCGCGGCGGGGTCGATGACGCCCCACTCCGGGTCGACGGTCTCGCCGGCTGGGCCGAGGCCGCGGGCGCACTCGCCGTCCGACTCACCCGGGATCTTGATCCACAGGTACGCGTCCGCCAGCGGGTGGCCGGTCTCGGTGGTGGGACGGATGCCGAGGCCGCGATTCGGCGGGTTGCACCAGTCCTGGGGGTCGGGGTAGACGCCCGCGGGCGGGGTCCAGGGACCCTGGCCGTTACGGCTGGTGTCGATGACGAAGTGCGACATCTTCGACCAGTCGCGCGCCAGACCGGTGTCGGCGAACGCCTTGTCATACGTCGCGTCGGTCAGGCCCCAGGTGCTGAAGTCGCTGGGGTTGGCCGGGTAGTACTGGCTCCCGCACCAGCCGGTCTGGTACCAGCTCTCCGTGGACAGGTAGATGCACTGCGAGATCCACGAGCCGAACTTCAGCTGCCGCTCGGTGGTCTGGTAGTTCGAGACGTTGAGGAAGAAGCCGTCCGCGTCCTGGACCCCCGCCTTGATGAGGCGGTCGGAGACGTCGCCCACGCTGAGCCACGCGCTGTGCGTGCCGTCGAGGTACACGCTCGCGTTGGGCCGGGCCTTGAGGGCGTCCACCGCGTAGTTGAGCATCTCGAAGCGCTCCGCTGCGGCGGTGTCGGCGTCGGCCTCCGCCGGGCGGCACCACTCCGGCTCGGTCTTGTCGAATGGCGTGTACCACGGGATGATCCCGAGCCCGTCCGGCTCGAGGATCACCACGACCTCACGGTCGCCGATGCCCGCGGCGAAGGCGTCGATCCACGTCTTCTACTCCTCGACCGTCGTCGCGCCGCCAGCGGAGTACTGCGCGCAATCCCGGAACGGGAGGTTGTAGGCCACGAGGACCGGGATGGTCTTCTTGCCCGCGGCCCGCTGCACCGTGGCCTTGACCTCACGCCGGACGCTCTCCGGCGTGCCCTTGGTGAACCACACGGCCGAGGGCGTGCGCACCATCTCGCGGATGAGCTCGGCGTCCTGCTTCTGGCCGCTCGAGCGCAGGTCGGCCATCTGGCGCTGGGCGCCGTGGTCGACCTTCGGCACGTAGAAGCTGGCGCCGTCCGGAATCGGGTCCGTGGCCGCGGCCGAGGCGGCGCTGGTGCCGGCCGTCAGGGACAGGCCCATGACGGCGGCGCCGACGGCGCTCAGCATGCGCCGGTTGAGGGTTCGTGACACACGTGCTCCTGATCGTGGGGAGCCGCAAGGGGCTCGGGGTTACTGGAATCGCTCCCACCGGGAGCCTGCGTCACCGTGCTTGCGCTGTCAAGACTGCGGAACGACGTGTTCCCGCCATCACCCCCGGATGAGCGCGCATCTCGGCACGCACCCCTGACCGCCGGGAAGCTCCGGCGGTAGCCTCGTCGCCATGCCGCTCCGTTGACACGGAACCGCTCCCATCCCAGACCCGGCACGCCCGCTCACGCGGCGGGCGGTCGCCTGGGCGCTGCTGGCCGACGTCGTCCGCTCACCCGCGCTCGGTGCGGCCGCTGCCGGCCGTGCGGCCCGGGCATCGGCCTGGTGGCTGGACGCGGCGCTCGGCGCCGGCACGGCGGTGCTCGCCCTCGCCGGGGTGCGGGGAACGCCGTCCGGCCTGGCCGGCGTCGCGCTGTTCTACGGCGTCTACCGGCTGGTGCTCGTGGTGGCGGAGACGCGGCTGCAGGACCGGATCGCCACGTCGGCGCGGTCGACGGTGACGTCAGTAGCGGCGCTGGTCAGCGAGGTCAGCGCGCTCGCCGTCTACGGAGCCTGGGCCGTCCGCGGGCTTCCGGCAGCGCTGGCGGTGGCGGCCGCCGTCACGCTGACCGTCCCGGGAGGGCTTCGGACGCGTCCCGCGGATGTCGGGACGCCCGGCTGACGCGGCATGCCTGCCGGCACGGCGACGGCCGGCCACCCTACGTGGGTGACCGGCCGTGGCCGAGGGCGGAGCGAGCCGCCGCTTGCAGTGTCGTCAGTTCCGGCCGGGCGCCCGGTCCGACGGGCTGCCCGTCGTGGCGCGGCAGTTGGACGCACCGGACGTCCCCGCGTGCGGGCCGGGGTTGCCGCCCTCGGCGTGGTCCGCCTCCTGGACGTGGTCGGTCCCGAAGTAGGAGAAGCCGGGAGAGGTCCGCTCGGCGTTCTGGCAGTGGGCCGCCGACGCGGCGCCGGCCGAGCCGACGGTGAAGCCGCCGGCCATGGCCGCGGCGAGCACGGCGTACGCGATCTTCTTCATGGATGCCTCCGAAGGAGTGGGGTCGGTCACCAGGACATACGCGGCTCGTGCGCCCGCCGTTCGACGGGCCCCGACTTTTTTCGGCGGCGACTTTTTCCCCGGCATCCTGGCTTCCTCCGGCTGCCCGACGGGAGAGGACCTCTACTACTCGTCCAAGCACTGACGGCGTCTCGCGGTTTCGGGCGACGGCGGGGCGGACATCCCCCCGCACGTGCCGCGAAGCCGCTGTCCCTCCCCGTCCTGACCGCCGAGCGAGCGGCGTCCTGACCGGCTGGGACGCCTCCGAGCGGACCACGGCCGCGGGCACCCGGGTCCACGCCGCGCTTCTCGGGGGGCCGGACCGGCCGCCAGTGGTCTGCGTCCACGGCCTGGGTGCCTCCCACCGCTACTGGCTGCCCGTCGCCCGGGAGCTGGCGGCCGACGCGCACGTCGTCGCCCTCGACCTCCCGGGCTTCGGTCGTACCCCGGGGCCGGACCGTGCATTGGACGTGCGCGGCCAGTCGCTGGCGCTGGCCGACTGGCTGCGCGTCACCGGCCGCGGCGGCGCCACGCTGATGGGCAACTCCCTCGGCTGCCAGGTCATCGTGGACCTGGCGACGCACTCTCCCGACCTCGTGGGTCCCGTCGTGCTGGTGGGCCCGACGATGGACCGCCGGGCCCGCTCGGCGCCCCGCCAGGGCGCCCGGCTGGTGACCGACGTCCGGTGGGAGCGCCCGTCGCTGGTTCCCCTGCTCGCCCGGGACTACGCGGCCTGTGGCGCGCGACGGTACGCCGCGACGCTGCGGCACGCGCTTGCCGACCCGGTCGAGACCAAGCTCGCCGCCGTACCGACGCGGGCCGTGGTCGTGCGAGGGGCGCGCGACGTCATCGTGCCGGCGCGCTGGGCGCGGGAGGTGGCGGACGGGCTGGCCCGCGGCCGCCTGGTCGAGGTGCCCGGCGTCGGGCACGTCGTCAACTGGTCGGCTCCCCGGCCGCTGGCCGCCGTCGTGCGGTCGGTGCTCGGCTGAGAGTTTCCTCATCCTCGTCTCGCGTCGTTCCCACGAGCACCGGGCACGGTCGCGGCCCTGCGTGCGGCGGGCGTGCCGGTACCGGCAGCCAGGCTGGTCGCGAGCTGGACCGACGTCCGAGCGGCGGCCGACGACGCGCGGGTCGTGGTCGAGCCCCTGCGCGGCCCGAACGGCCGCGGCGTCCACCTCGCCCACCAGGCCGCCGACCTCCCGCAGGTCCCTCCGTACGACGGCCCCTACCTCGTCCAGGACCTGGTCCCCGACGACGGTTCGGAGCACAAGGTCTACGTCGTCGGGAACCGGGTCGCCGGTGTCCTCCGCACATGGCCCGCACGGACGACCGCGGACAAGCTCGGCGAGCCGTTCGTCCCCGACGACACCGAGCGGTCCGCGGCCCTGAGGGCGGGCGCCGCGACGGGACTCCGCGTCTACGGGGTCGACCTGCTCGCGGGTCGACTGGGCCCGTCGTCGTCAACGTCAAAGCAATGCCCGGCTTCAAGGGCGTCCCGGGCGCCGCGACGCTCGTGGCCGAGCACGTGTGCGCCCGCATGACCGAGGAGGCTCCGCTGTGCGCGTCATGATCGTGGGACGGGGCGGGTGGCTTCCGCGCCGTCCGCGTCGGGTCGCCGGAGCGAGGCCGTCCGGCTGGCGCTGGCGGACCGACCCCACGTCGTCCTCCGAGACCGTGGCGGCGGTGCGAACCGCGCGTGCGGGACAGGCCCCGCTACCCGACACCGGTTACCCGATTCCCAACCGGGTCGAGCCGCAGCGACCGGCTGCAACCCGCGCGACACCGGGCCGGGACACCGACGGCATGGGGCGATGAGCCGAGCACAGGGAAGGAGTGGGAATGGCTGACGAGTTAGACGGCATCGACGAGGTCGTCGAGGGGGGGCTGCGCGTCGCGCTGACCGTCGCGGGCCGCGTCGCCGAGCAGGTCGCCCGGGCGCGCGAGCAGGTAGCCAGGGAAGCGCAGGCGGCCAGCGAGCAGCAGGCCCGCGAGCTCGCGGCCCGACTCGACGGCGAGCGATCGGCGGCACGCGCGTCGCTCGCCCCAGTAACCCGCGACGAGTGGTGGACGCACACGCAGCCGCAGGACATCGCGAACGCGTGGGAAACCGCCCGCGCCTGGCAGCAGCTCGACCCAGACGCGGCCGCGGTCGCTGACCGCATCCGCCGCGAGGTCCGGAACCGTTTCGGCGTCGACGTCGACGCACCCGGCGGCGACCCGGTAGCGATTCGGGAGGCCCTGGAACGGGCCGGGCTGGCCGGCCGGGACGCCGACCACGAGCGCCGCGAGCACCCACGTGACCAGGCTGAAGCGGCGTGACTTCTCACCGACGCCGACCGCGCAGACCGGGCCGGGGAACCCGACCGGGCGGCCGTGGTCGAGGACGCCGGTCAGGACACCTACGACAGCGGCGACCGCCGCCGCCAGCTCGCCGCCTCCCTGCACGGTGTCGCCGATCAGGAGACCGTGCAGGCGCGTGTCCTCGCCGACACGTTCCAGGCCCGCCCCGCCGTCGAGGCGGTCGTCACCGCTCCGAACCGGGGCACCAGTCGCGCGCACGGGACGCCAGGCGGGGTCGGACCGGGTCAGGCAGCGCACCGAGGCGCTCGAGCGTTGACGGCCTCCCGCAGCCTGGCACCGGGGCAGCACGTCACTGTCGTGCCCGTGACCGGCTCGCGGCCCTTCCTGACTCTGCCCGAGGTCGCGAAGGAGCTGGCAACCTCAGCCGCGCGGGTCTACGCCCTCGTCCGCAAGGCCGACCTTCCGGCGATCAAGATCGGTCGCCGAGGGCAGTGGCGCGTCGAGCGCACCCGGCTCGAGGAATGGCTCGAACGCCAGTACGCCGACACCCAGTAGTTCATCCTCGCGAACCCGTTCGGCGACGAGTCGGAGACGGACGCCGGCGAGCAGGAGCCGTAGCGGGGAAGGGGCGAGTAGCCGCGGCTACCGCGTCACCCCCTCGCACCTCGGTCTGGCGGCGCTGTCAGGCCTCGCCCTTAAGCGCCTCGACGTACTCGTCGAGCGCGCTGCGCGCGAGGACGAGCATCATCAGGCCGCAGGGCGCGCAGTAGCCCTGTTCGCCGCTGGCGGGCCCGGGCTCCTTCACGATCAGGCGTAGCTCCCCCAGGCCGACTACCACGCTTGGCTGCGTAGAACCCCGTTACTTGGGCACCAGCGAGTCCCAAGGCCGTCGCCGTTGATGTTGTGCAGCGCGTCCCCGCACCCCGGCGCGGACGAGGGCGGAGCGGTTGGCGTTGTGCGAGCGGCTGCTGCTGCGGTGCACGGCGGCATGCACGCGTGCATCGATGATGAGCGCCCCTCCCTGTGACCGGCGCCACCCTCAGGGGCCAGCAGGGCAGGTCTCAGACCTGTGCCTCACGCCGGGGCGGTAGGCGCTCGTTTTTGCCTCGGCTGCGAAGGGAGGACGCGTGCGGCGGGGATCAAGGGTAGGGGACGAAAGTGTAGTCTTCGCGTTTCGCGAGGAATTTCGGCGTGATTGTCCGCCAAGCCACGTTAGGACCGTCCTGTATGAACTTCAGGTCGCTGGCCACTGGTTGCCCATGGCGCCACCACACTGATTCAGTCACCTTGCCCGCGAGGGCTGCGCCTAAGACTAGGTCGGCTTCATCTACAAGGACGTCCGAATCCGCGTCGTACACATCATAACTGCACGCAATGCCAACGGAGAAAGCAATGGACTGCTCGTGCTGCACTACTAGATCGACTGGACAGTGAACGCAGCGTCGCTATGAACGCTCACGCCCTCATTCTCGTCGTCAACCGATAGCGTTGCGGAGGGCGTGCTCCGGCATGCCTTTTCTGCGACCGTCACGAGGCGTGCATACAAGTTTGTCATAACTCTCCTTAGTTGGAATGGTACCAGTCTATGTGCCTGTGGCCAATCTTGCGCTTGAACCGGTTGGTCCGAAACTCTTTCGGCCATCCTATCGATGTGCGGAAGAGTCGATGTCCAGTTGTCTTAGGTCCTTTCCAACTCCAACCGGTCCGGATTGGGATTGGCCGGCGGTTGAACCAACCCTTGCGATCTCCATACTTGCCGCTCCCGAACAACCGGCCATTTCGGGCCCCAGAGGTGCTTGCATCCCTTTCGGGACGACCATTCCAGCCCGCGAAGCCGACCGGCCATGACGTGACTTCAGGGCGTCCGGCGCCCGAGGCCTGGCGTCATTCGCTGTTGCTCGCCGACGGCGACCACAGCCGAATGACCGTCCACGCGGACGGCACGGTCAGCGTGGCGAACAAGCCAGTTCGCGGAGGCTCCGCAGTCGGCTGACCCGCGCTTTCAGCCCCCTCCGGCGAGCGCCGATAACCGACGGCGACCTTATGTAAGGAGCCGAGCACAGGCACGACGCCCTACATCAGTCCTACCCTGACGCCGACGCCTGCGAAGGGTCCTCGTCATAGTGACCCGAACAGACCATCTCTGGCCTAGTACCAGTCACTCGTGTGGGCTAGTCCGCCGTAGCCCCTTGCGACTGATCCTGCGTTAGTCGTTGCGCTCGCAGAGACCTGTCAGCCAGTGTTCGGCCCTGCGCCGGTCGGGCGAACCTTCGTTCATCAGGACCCGGAAGGCTCCAGTGCGTCGACCGCCCGAGGTGGGCGACGCACTGGAGGGCCCGCGGTGGCGCTCGGACCACCGAACCGGCGAGCCGCGACTAGAGACATGCTGGCGGGACTACCGTGGCGATAGCACGCGACAAGTGGAGGGAGGATGTGCCGAGATGGGGGCGAAACGCCGCGAGGTCGCCGTCAATACCGTGAGCGCCGTCATGAGCGCCAGCCTGGTGGTGTGGATGCTGGTGCTTGCCTACCAGGAGACCTCCCGGGGGTGGCGTCTCGCATGGCTATCCTCGGCAGCCCTGGCGTTGTTGGCCATGGCGGTTGAGCTACGGGCCATACGCCGAAAGTTGGCGGCCCCCCGGAGGAGAATCGCCACGGGCTCAACCACCTGGGTAGAGGGCCTGCCTGGTTGTTGTCCGCAGTGACTGCCATACCTCTTCCGATCCGTCTAGCCTCGCGCGCCTCGCGCGGTCACAGGAAGCGAGGGTGCCGCGGAAACGGCATGACAATCACGAAAGACTCGCATCCTCTGATCCCGAAGCAACCGCCAGTCTTCAGGGGCGTCCTCGGTGCGTAGGCCCTCGTGGGGCGCGCCGGTCTGCGGTGCAGGACTGGAACGGCCCCGCGTCGGCGAGCAGGATCGGCAGGTGGCGGGCGAGCCAGTCGGCCATCCCGATGACGGGTTGCGCCGGGGGGCTTCCCACGTCCGCCACAGCGCCTCGATCCGGTCGATCGCCTCGGCGTGGTCCCACCAGCTGGGCGAACCAGCGCGCGTCCCCGCGGGCGAAGACCGGGGCGAACAGGTCCTCGACAAACTCCCCGACCCGACCCGTAGTAGGGGCTCCCGCTCCTCCTCCGGCGTGCGCTCACGGCGTTCGCTGTCACGACGAGGGCGGCGCGAACAACCCCGGAGGCGGGTCGACTAGCGGTAGGGGCTCTGCCCGCGCGACGTGCCCCTTCTCCGGCGAGCAGTACTTGAACGGGCCGTCGGGGTCGAGCAGGACGGCCATGTGGGGGTCGGCGTGGTCGCGGAACCACACGGACGTGCCGGTGGCGGGTCCTGGCGTAGGTGCTCCCAGGACCGCCACATCGCCTCGAGGTGCGCTATCGCGTCGGCGTGCCGCCACACTGCGGGCACCAGGTCCGGTTGCGCCCGTCGACGACCCGGCGGTACGTCGGCGCGAGCAACTGGCTCACGAACACGTCGAGGGTGGGGTAGAACAGCTGCGGCGCTCCGCCGCTGGGCAGCGGCTCCTCGACCTCCTGGTCGTCCATGCCCGGAACGTCGTACGGGTCGTCGACGCGGCTCCAGTCCTCGGAGGCGCGCTCACGACGCACGCAGCCACGGGTTGGTCGTGGCCGGCTCCGGCGAGGTCTCCCGCTGGCGCACATGATCCAGTCAGTCCATCGCCTCGGCGATGGTCTTCGCCGCAGCGGGGTCGTTGGCGCGGATCGACGCTTTGACCGCCTCGGCTTGCGGCCCGTCCATCCACGGCGGGTGCGGGCCAGCGTGGGACGGCACCGGAGGCCAGCACGACCGCGCCGCCCTTGGGCAGGGCGCCGAGGTCGGCGACGTCGAGTACCGCTCCCGGCGGGTGGAGTGGCTGGTGGAGCGGCCGCCGCGGCCGTGGGAGTCGAGGTTTGGGTGAGCTCGACGTCGCCGATCAGCTCGGACAGCTCAGAGAGGAACTCCCGTTCGTGCACGCCGCCGCCGTAGACCTTGACGTTCGCCGCCGACCACAGCTTGCGCATCCCCTCGCGGCCCCACACGTCCACGCCCTGGGACCAGGACTGCAGGATCGTCATCAGCACGATCCCGCGGGAGCCGTAGTGGCTGTAGAGGTTGGGCAGCTCCCGCCACCGGCACACGTTCGCGGCCTCGTCGAGGACCGCCACCATCGGCACCGGCAGCCGGCCGCCAGCTGAGCGGGCGGCCAGGTCCTCGGCCGCCTTGCACACCGCGACGGTGAGCGCCGCGACGAGCGCGCCGACGGTGCCCACGCCCTCCTTGGACAGGCTGTAGAGGGTGCCGCGGCCGCGGACGAACTCGCGCGGGGAGAACTCCCGTCGCGCCACTCCCCCACTGCCGTCGGGGGTGACCCAGCGCAGCGCCCGCCGGTTGGTCGGGAACGCGACGATCTGCTTCGCGGTTCCGTACACGCCGGCGCGCTGCTTGTCGGGCATGGTCACCACCTCCTCCGCCGAGGCGGCGTGAAGCGGGTAGCCGTGCTCGCGCAGGATCGCGGCGGGTTCGTCGTCGGTGGGGCGGGTGCCCCACAGGTAACTCGGTGGCGATCGCCTCCAACGGGTCGTTTTCCGGCTGGACCAGAACCTTCACCGACCCGCGGCTGCGCGCCGCGATCGTCGGCCGGCTCACCTTCGGCGGCCACATCATCGAGACCGGCACCCAGGCCTATCGGCTCGCCGCGAGCCTCGCTCAGCGCGCTGGCTGACCACCGCTTCCGCGGTATGGTCGTGTCGTGCGCCCGCGATGACGTGCGCAAGCGGCGGCTGGCTGGTTCGCGCTGCTCGATGGCTATCTCCGCAGTGCTGCGCGGGCGGAGCGGCCCTGCTCGAACGTCGCGACGACCCGGTCGGCGAGCTGGAGCAGCCGGCCGACCTGGGCGTCGGTGAGATGATGAGGCTCGGTATCGAACACGCACAGGG
>JALYMU010000248.1 GCA_030773595.1 Actinomycetota bacterium
GACGCCGACCGCGACGGAGACGCCGACCGCGACGGAGACGCCGACCGCGACGGAGACGCCGACCGCGACGGAGACGCCGACCGCGACGGAGACGCCGACCGCGACGGAGACGAGGGCTCTGTCCGCACGACGGGCTTCGGCTCGGGCCGCTCCTTGGTGCCGACGAGGACGACGCGGTCGACCGGCTTGCGCGCGGTCTTGCGCGAGACCAGGCGGCGCGCGGTGCGACGGCCGTCGGTGAGGGTGTCCCGGTAGGTCAGGACGAGGACGCCGTCGCGACCGGCGCGCTCGACGTCGGTCTCGCCCTTGTAGAGCGAGTCCGTCGACCGGTGGACCGTGCGGTAGTCGATGGCACGCTTCTGCACGGTGCGGCGCAGGTCGATGCGGGTGACCTTGACGACCTGGCCGTCCTCCGGGAAGGACGACACCGCCACCGAGACCTTGTCCCTGGGGCGTACGGCGACCGACGCCTCATCCAGGACCGCGCGCACCGTCATCGCGGTCGTGGTGAGCTGACGCCGCTTGCGGTCGGCGACCACGGTGACGTCGCGCGGGGTGCGCAGCTCGAGCGAGAGGCCGGACCGGTCGATGCGCCGGGACCGGGACGCCGACAGGAACGCGCCGTCGGCGCGGATGCCCAGCTGGTCGAGGGCCTCGTCCACGGTCCGGGCCGTGACCCAGACGTCGCGCTGCTTGCCGTCGACCGAGAGCGTCAGCAGGCGCCCGTAGCGCACGGAGATCGTCGCACCGTCACGCAGAGCGGTCCGCGGGGACGGGGCGACGATGTCGTGCGCTCCGACACGCACTCCTTCGCTGTCCAGGACGTCCCCCACGGTGCGCGCGAAGCTGCGCACCTCCGTGGGCTTGCCGTCGACGGTGAGGGTGACCGTCTTGTCGAGGACGACGAAGGCGGTGGTGCCGCCGACGAGGGCGGTCAGCACGACGCCTTGTAGCGTGAGTGCTGCGGGGGAACGACGCACGATGCTCCAGAGGTCCTACCTTCCGGGCACAGGTGTACGGCGGCGCGCAGCATCGCCCGCCGGGCACGGCGGGACGGGCGCTCGCGAGCCGCCGAGGCTTCCCCGACCCCGGCTGTCTCGCGACCGGCGCCATGGAGGGGCGCGCCGGTCGACGTCACGGAACCGTAACGGCGTGTCGGTGCGGCGGCAAGCCCCCCGGCAGGGTCTATGGTGCCGCGAATGCCGGCTGGGACGGCGACCGCGACTACCGGGCGATCAGCGGCTAAAACCGGCGAATCCCACGTGTCAGCAGGCGAAACGTGCCGGCGGAGGGCCGCCGTACGGGTGTGTCGGGACCCGTCGGGGGCCAGGGTCACCACGGACCGAAGACGCGGTCGGAGGTGGCAGACATCACACCGCACAGCTCGTCCACGTCCTCCCCACGCACGTCCGCCATGGCCCGCACGGTGATCGGCACGAGGTAGGACGCGTTCGGCCGCCCGCGGTGCGGGGTCGGCGTGAGGTACGGCGCGTCGGTCTCCACGAGCAGCACGTCGCGCGGCACCGCGACGAGCGCGTCACGCAGCGGCTGCGCGTTCTTGAACGTCACGGTGCCGGCGAAGGACAGCAGCCAGCCGCGGTCCGCGCAGTAGCGCGCCATGGCCTCGTCGCCGGAGAAGCAGTGGAAGACGACGGTGTCCGGAGCACCCTCCTCGCGGAGACAACGAAGGACGTCCTCGTGCGCGTCGCGGTCGTGGATGACGAGCGGCTTCCGATGGGCCTTGGCCATCGCGATGTGGGCACGGAAGGACTCCTCCTGCGCCGCCCGGCCGTCCTCGCCCGTCCGGAAGTGGTCCAACCCGGTCTCACCCACCGCACGCGCCCGCTCGTGTGCGGCGAGGGCGTCGATCTCGGCCAGCGCTGCCTCGAGCTTGCCCCGGGCCGCGAGCAGTGGGGCCTCGTTCGGGTGCAGCGCGACACCGGCCACCAGCTCCGAGTGCGCCGACGCGGTCGTGACCGCCCACCTCGCGCCCGGGAGGTCGCAGCCGATCTGCACGATGCGGTCGACGCCGGCCTCGACGGCCAGCGCGATCGCCTGCGCCGGTTCCAGCCACGCACCGTCGGGGCCGTCGGCGATGTCGAGGTGGCAGTGGGTGTCCGCGACCGGTACGGCGAGCGGCTCCGGTGCCGGCGGCCGGGTCAGGTCGCGGCTGCGCCCGTCGCCTCCGCGGGACCGGGTCGGGCTCGAGGTCACTCGCGCGTCTCCATGCACGCGAGCTCCTCATCGACGATGGAGGCGTCGAGCTTCCGGAACACCGGTGTCGGGGCAGACAGCGGGGTCCCCGGCTCCAGCGGTGTGGACTTCCAGCACGCCTGCGCGTCGCCGTACATCCCTGTCAGGACCGGGTAGTCGGCGTTGCCGTCCTCACTGACCTGGCGCACCTCCGGCATGCCCGACCAGGTGCCGGTGCGACCCAGGAGCTCGTGCACGCGCTGCGCGCTGTGCGGGAGGAACGGCGTCAGAAGTGCCTTGCAGTCGTCGACCACCTGCAACGCGACATACAGCACTGTACGCATGCGGTCGGGGTCGTCGTTCTTCAGCTTCCACGGGGCTTCGTCGGAGATGTACTTGTTCGCCTCCCCCACCACCCGCATCGCCTCGCCGATCGCCGCCTTCTGGCGGTTCCGCTCCAGCAGCGATCCGACAGAGGTGAAGCCGTCGCACGTCTGACGCAGAAGCGCGCGGTCCGCCTCGGTCAGCTCGCCCGGCGTGGGCACGGAGCCGACGTTCTTCGCCGCCATCGACACCGACCGGTTGACGAGGTTGCCCCAGCCCGCGACGAGCTCGTCATTGTTGCGCCGCAGGAACTCGCTCCACGTGAAATCGGTGTCCTGCGTCTCGGGCCCGGCCACGGAGATGAAGTAGCGCAGCGCGTCGGCGTCATAGCGGGCGAGGAAGTCACGGACGTAGATGACGACCTGACGCGAGGACGAGAACTTCCGTCCCTCCATCGTGAGGTACTCGCTCGACACCACCTCGGTGGGCAGGTCCAGCCGGCCGAGCGCGCCGGGCTCGCCGCCGTGCGCGCCGAGGCCGTCGTACCCGGACAGGATCGCCGGCCAGATCACCGAGTGGAAGACGATGTTGTCCTTGCCCATGAAGTAGTACGACGAGGCGTCCGGGTTCTGCCACCAGGCGCGCCACGCGTCCTCGTCACCGCCGCGTCGCGCCCACTCCACCGACGCGGAGAGGTAGCCGATGACGGCGTCGAACCACACGTAGATGCGCTTGTCCGGACGGTCTTCCCACCCGGGCAGCGGGATGGGAACGCCCCACTCGAGGTCGCGCGTGATGGCGCGCGGCTGCAGGTCGTCGAGGAGGTTCATGGAGAACTTCAGGACGTTGGGGCGCCACGCCCCGCGCTCCTGCTGCTGCTGCAGCCACGAGCCGAGTGTCTCGGTGAAGGCCGGCAGGTCGAGGAAGAAGTGCTCGGTCTCCACGAACTTCGGCGTCTCGCCGTTGATCCGCGAGCGCGGGTTGCGCAGGTCGGTCGGGTCGAGCTGGTTGCCGCAGTTGTCGCACTGGTCGCCGCGCGCGCCGTCGTACCCGCAGATCGGGCACGTCCCCTCGATGTAGCGGTCGGGCAGCGTCCGCCCCGTCGATGGGGAGATCGCGCCCATCGTCGTGCGCGCGACGATGTAGCCGTTGCGGTGCAGGCTGCGGAACATCTCCTGCACGACGGCGTAGTGGTTGCGCGTCGACGTCCGGGTGAACAGGTCGTACGACAGGCCCAAACCCGCCAGGTCGTCCACGATGACCCTGTTGTAGCGGTCGGCCAGCTCGCGCGGCGTCACGCCCTCCTTGTCGGCCTGAACCTGGATCGGCGTGCCGTGCTCGTCCGTCCCGCTCACCATCAGCACCCGGTGGCCGGCCATGCGCATGTAGCGGCTGAACACGTCCGCGGGCACGCCGAAGCCGGAGACGTGGCCGATGTGGCGCGGGCCGTTCGCGTAGGGCCACGCGACGGCTGCGAGGACGTGCCGGGGATCCACCATGGGACAAGCGTATGGGGAGCAGCCGAACCGACATCCGAACGGCGTGCGCGCGCGGGCGGGCTAACGCTTGGCCGCCACCACGGCGTCGAACACGACCCGCTTGGGCACACCGGCCTCCGCCGCCACGGCGGCGATCGCCTCCTTGCGGGGCGCTCCGGCCTCCTCGCGCGCGCCGACGCGCCGCGCCAGCTCGGCCGGATCCGTGACCGCCGCAGCCGGCGCTGCGCCACCCACGACCACGGTCACCTCCCCGCGCACGCCCTCCTGCGCCCATGTCGCAAGCTCGGCGAGGGGCCCCCGGCGTACCTCCTCGTAGGTCTTGGTCAGCTCCCGGCACACCGCGGCCGGCCGGTTCCCGCCGAGCTCCCCCGCCATCGCCTCGAGCGCGTCGGCCAGGCGGTGCGGAGCCTCGAAGAAGACCATGGTGCGGGCCTCCGCGGCGAGCTCGCGCAGCCGCGAGGAGCGCTCACCGGACTTGCGCGGCAGGAACCCCTCGAAGCAGAAGCGGTCCACGGGCAGGCCTGAGACGGCCAGCGCGGTGAGCACCGCGGACGGCCCCGGTACGGCGGTCACCCGCACCCCGGCCTCCACCGCGGCGACGACGAGGCGGTAGCCGGGATCCGACACCGACGGCATGCCGGCGTCGGTCACCAGCAGGACGCGGGAGCCGTCGCGCAGCGCCGCCACGAGCTCCGGTGTGCGTCCGGCCTCGTTGCCCTCGAAGTAGGACAGGATGCGGCCGGCCGGGTCCACACCGAGGACCGAGCACAGTCGGCGCACCCGCCGGGTGTCCTCGGCCGCCACGACGTCCGCGCCGGCGAGCTCGGCGCGCAGCCGGGGCGGGGCGTCGTCGGGGTCGCCGATCGGGGTCGCGGCGAGCACGAGCACTCCCTGGGCACCGGTCACACGCCCCAACCTAGCCACAGCGTGGCACCTACGATGACGCCATGAGCACCGCGCTGGGCGTCGCACCGGACCGGACCAGCGGGCACACCAGCCCGGTGCTTGCGGCACGCGTGGCACTGGCGCGGCAGCGGCTGACGCCCAGACTCCCCAACGACGGCGCCTGGGGCTGGGTCGCGCCGGTCCTCGTCATGACGCTCGCCGGCATCCTGCGGCTCTGGCGGCTCGGCGAACCCTCGACGCTGGTCTTCGACGAGGCCCACTACGTCCCCGACTCGCAGGGGATGATGGACCACGGCGTGGAGTACGACACCGAGAAGCGCGCCGCCGACTTCGTCGTCCACCCGCCGGTCGGCAAGTGGGTCATCGCCGCAGGCCAGTGGATCTTCGGGCAGGACGCCTTCGGCTGGCGGTTCGGGATCGCGGTGCTCGGCACGCTCTCGGTCCTGATGCTCGCCCGGATCGCGCGCCGGATGTTCGGCTCCACTCTGCTCGGCTGCCTCGCCGGCCTGCTCCTCGCCCTCGACGGCTCGCACTTCGTCCACAGCCGCACGGCGCTGCTCGACCTCGTCCTGATGTTTTTCGTCCTCGCCGCCTTCGGCTGCCTGGTCGTGGACCGCGACGCGACCCGCGCCCGGCTGGCGCGGATGCTCGCGACGGACCAGCCACTGCCCGGAGGGCGCACCGGCCCCTCCCTGGGGCTGCGTCCGTGGCGGATCGCCGCCGGCGTCTGCCTCGGCCTCGCCTGCGGCACGAAGTGGAGCGGCCTGTGGGTCGTGGCGGCGTTCGGCGTGCTGGCCGTGCTCTGGGACGTGGGCACCCGCCGTACGGCTGGAGTGGAGATGCCGCTGCTCGGGACGCTGCGCCGCGACGCCGTCCCGGCTTTCGCCTCGCTCGTGGGCGTCGCCGCGGTGGTCTACCTCGCGACGTGGGGAGGTTGGTTCGCCTCCGACAGCGCGCACGCGTGGTCACGAGGATGGGCGCAGGCGCACCCGGGACCGAGCCTCGTCCCCGGGGCACTGGTCAGCCTCTGGCACTACCACGGGGAGATGCTGGGGTTCCACCGGAACCTGCACGAGTCCCATCCGTACGAGTCGAACCCGTGGGGGTGGGTGGTCCTGGCCCGCCCGACGTCGTTCTTCTACGAGACCAAGGCCCAGGGCGAGATGGGCTGCCAGGTGGCACAGTGCTCGCGGGCCATCACCGGCCTGGGCAACCCGCTGGTCTGGTGGGCCGGCCTGCTCGCCCTGCCGGCCTGCGTCGCGCTGTGGGTGGGCCGACGGGACTGGCGTGCAGGGGCACTCCTCTGCGGCTTCGCGTCCGGCTACCTGCCGTGGTTCCTCTTCGCCGAGCGCACCATCTTCGCGTTCTACTCGATCGCGTTCCTGCCCTTCGTCGTGCTGGCGGTCACCCTGTGCGCGGGGTTGGTGCTCGGCCCCGCGGACGGCTCTCCTCGGCGTCGTACGGTCGGGACGGTGGCGGTCACCGCCTACGTCCTGCTGGTCGTCGCGACGTTCGCGTACTTCTACCCCGTCCTGTCGGCCGAGGTGATTCCGACCGAGGACTGGCAGGCGCGGATGTGGTTCCCGAGCTGGATCTGACGGCAGCCGCATCTGACGGCGGGCGCGTCAGGCGCCGCACGGCAGTCTCGCGGCACGGCGCGCGCGCTTCTCGACGTACATGCGCTCGCGACCCCTGGCCCACGCCGCCGACGCCGGCCTCGTCCAGCGCGGTCCGAGGAAGGTCGCCCAGACCACCACGCCGATCGCGACGGCGGCGATGGCGGCGTCGAGGAGACCGCCCGAGTCGCCCAGCACGCGCCGGCGGATGAGCGAGAACGTGCCGGCGAGGACGAGGACGTAACCGAGCGGTACATGAGGGCGCGGCGATGCTCGTCGGCACGCCGCGCAGGTGGACGTCCCAGAGCCACACGAGGTTGGCCAGGGAGAACACCGTCACACCGGCCGCCACGAGAATCCAGGGCCGCGTATGCGGGTAGGCCCGCGTGGCCAGTCCCCAGACCAGCACCCCGAGCGGGACGAGGCTGAGGACGTTCAGGGCCACGCTGGCGGCGAGGCCGGCCACCGGGCCGGGCTGCACCGACAGCGCGACGTACGCGACCGCCAGCCCGAGGCCGACGGCCGCGATGACACCTCGCTACCGCTTCGCACGATCGCCCATCGACGCGGCGTAGGCAGCCCCTGAGCGCGCGAGGACAGGCTCGAGCGTACGGCGGGGCAGCCACGGCCGCCGTACGCGCCGTCGGTGCTTTAGCTCAGGTCCCCGCCGGAGCGCTCGATGTCCGCGGCGAGGTCGTCCTCGCCGACGGCCGCGTCCGAGTCGCCACCGCCGGACCCGCGCGTCCCCGCGTCGAAGACGGTCCCCGTGTCGGCGCCGGAGGCCTCCCGGTCGGCCTGCACATCGTCCGCGCCGACCGGTGTGCCGCCGGAGCTCGGGGTGGGGTCGTCGAACACGCCGCCGTCGCGCAGGCCGCCGTCGTCGCGCGTGTCCTCGAAGCGGTTGTCGCCCATGGTCGTCCTCCGTGGTCGGGTGCTCGACCGGCGGCCTACCCAGGTAGGTCGACTCCGACGCACGGCGGTTGCTGCTCCGGATGGGCACGGTCCCTTCTGAGCAGATGCAGCCCCTCTACACGGATCCGTACTATCCGGACCGATGGACCAGCCAGGTCGCGGAGCGGTTGAGTGATCGTGCCTCGAGCTGACGATCGTCGACTCAGGCGAGCGCTGGACCGGCTGGAGCAGCTGTTCGACGAGCAGCAGGCGCCGATCGCTCGCCAGCTCCGTCCGGGGCTCGACGCAGCGACCCTCGCCGAGCTGACGGCTGGTCTCACGCCGGGACTCCCGGCGGAGGTACGCATCTGGTTCTCCTGGCACGACGGCGCCGAGGTCCGCGGGTGGGAATCCACGCTTCCCAACGGCCTTTTGCTGCTGTCCCTGCAGGAGGCACTCGAGGAGCACGCGGCTGTCCTGGCGGAACCCGGAACCGAGTCCTACTACAGCCCGTTGTGGTTGCCTCTGTGCGGCCGGGGCGGCTACTTCATCGCCATCGACCGGGCCGTCGCCGGCGGCGAGGTGACACCCGTGCGCTACGTCGGGCCCGAAGAGACAGACGCCTTCGTGGTCAAGGCCGCCTCACTGACGGAGATGATCGAGACCTGGGTCCGCATGTGTGAGGAGGGCTACCGGCGCTATGACCACACCAACGGCCAGTGGGAGGACCACCTCGCCGAGATCCCGCTGCAGCTACGGATTACGCGACTGGTCTGACGCGGTGGCCGGCGTACCCGTATGGGCGAGGTCACCCGGACACCGTCCTCGCGGGCACTCCAGGAGCGCGGCGAGGACGGCGCCAGCATGGCGATCGATCATGAACAGAAGCGCCACCAGGGCACCTGTCCTGGTGGCGTCGAGTGTGTCGGCGTTTCGGACCGATGCTCTTCTGGTGGAGCTGAGGGGATTTGAACCCCTGACCCCCTCGATGCGAACGAGGTGCGCTACCGGACTGCGCTACAGCCCCTCCACATCGCACGCACCCAGTGCGCGCGCTGCGTCTGGAAGGCTACCAAAGGGGCGTCCGCACGTGCGCACGCCCCGGGCCTCGGGCGGATACCGGGGGGTGTCCCCCGGATCGGCCCCGGCGGGGTGTGCTGTCAGTCTCCGACGGCGCGTCGGCGCTCGGTGACGAAGTCGGCGTCGTCCTCGACGGGCTGCTGCCCGGCCCCCGACTGCCCGGCCCCCGACTGCCCGGAGCCTGACTGTCCGGAGCCTGACTGTGCGAGGCCGGGGTGCTGCACGGCCGGCTGGAGACCAGCCGGGACGGCATCGGCCGGGCTCGCACCCGCACTGACCGTCGTACCAGCCTCTGATGCCGACGCAGGACGGCCGGCCACGCCGGGGTCCGACACCGGCGATCCCGTGCGGAACCCCTCGGCCGACCAGGCGCCCGGGTGGCTCAGGTCGATCGTTCGCGAGGTGCGCGGAGCCTTGGGCTTCTTGACGTAGGTCGGGAGCGGGACCGGCACCGGGCTCCACCCGCCGTTTCGCGCTACCGCAGCGACGTCATGACTGACGTCCTGTCCGGACACAGCTGTCGGGTCGACGGCGGCGGCAGCCACTGCGGAGGACTCCGATGCTGCATCGGCGGCGACGTCGGACTCCGACACCTGACCGGGATCGACGGAAGGGTCGGCGCCGCGAGCCGCAACGTCGTCCCTCAACTCGGGCGCGAGCTCGGTCGGCGCGGCCTGCGTCGGGGTCACGTGCACCGGCGGGACGGGACGGCGGCGTCGCGCGGCGGCGGTTCGGCGTACGGCGGCGCGCAGGGTCGCGAGGTAGGCGAGCGTGAGGACCACGGGAAATGCCGCCGACCACAGCGGAACGAGACCGCCCACGCCGGCGCCGGTGACGACCACGGTCAATGCCAGGAGCACGAGCAGGATACGGCGGCGGCGGGCGGCGGCACGCGGGGATGTCACGCGCCCACGCGCGTCCGCGGTGGCGTGGGGGCCGCGGCCGCCGAACGGTGCGGCCC
>JALYMU010000249.1 GCA_030773595.1 Actinomycetota bacterium
ATCTTGAACGTGACGTTCGGGTGCTTCGCGGTGTAGGCGTCCGCCGCCTGCTGGAAGTAGCCCTTGAGCGGCTCGTCCGTCGCGTTGTGCCACCACACCAGCTCGGCCTTGCCTCCGGCGTTGTTGCCCCCGCTGCCCGCGTCCTGAGTCTGCGACCCGGCCCCACCGCAGGCGGACAGCAGGACGGCGGAACTGATGAGGACGCCACCGATCGCGCTTCGGCGCATGTTGGTCCCTTCCGAGGGTTCGTCGTGACCCAGCGCCCGGGGCGCTCCCGGTCACGGGCTCGACTGGCATCCTGCGTGCCGCGTCTTCCGGTGCCAACCGTTGTCGATAACGTTTTCGAGAGGTACGCTCCTCGCCGTGGACACGACAGCGGGCAAGACGGCGACAGGTCGGGTCACCATTCGGGATGTCGCCGACCGCGCCGGTGTGTCCGTGGCGACCGTCTCCAAGGTCATCAACGACCGGTACGGCGTCTCCTCCGCCACGTTCGTGAAGGTGCAGGCGGTCATCGACGAGCTGGGATACGAGTCGAGCCTCGTGGCGCGCAGCCTGCGCAACCACCGGACCAACGTCGTGGGCGTCCTCGTGTCCGACATCGAGCCGTTCAGCGCCGAGCTGATCAAGGGGGCTGCGCGGGCGCTGCGCGGCACGGGATACGAGCTGATCGTCTACTCGGCGGGAGGGAAGAGCTCTGACCATGTCGGGTGGGAGGGCCGGGCACTCACCCGCCTCGGCGGCACGCTCATCGACGGGGCCCTGCTCGTCACGCCGACCGTCGTCGGACGCTCGTTCGGCGCTCCCGTGGTCGCGGTCGACCCCCACACCGGCAGCGACGACGTACCGACCGTCGACTCCGACAACCGGCACGGCGCGCAGCTGGCGACGCAGTATCTGCTCGACCTGGGGCATCGGCGCATCGGCTTCGTCGGCGGTCGCGCTCACCTGGAGTCGGCGCGGCTGCGTGAGCTGGGGTTCCGGCAGACCATGGGAAGTGCCGGGGCCGCTGTCGACCCGGCACTGGTGCGCAACGCGGAGTACGAGCCGGATGTCGCCCGCATGGCGGCGCGCGAGCTGCTCGACCTCGACGAGCGGCCGAGCGCGATCTTCGCCGCCAACGACCTGTCCGCCATCGCCGTCATGGAGGAGGCGACGGCGCGGGGCCTGCGCGTCCCCGAGGACCTCTCCGTCATCGGGTTCGACAACATCCCCGAGAGCGCAATGACCACGCCGGCACTGACGACGGTGCACCAACCCATCCAGGAGATGGGCGAGCGCGCCGTGCAGATCCTCGTCCAGCTGCTCGCCGGAAAGGCTCCTGACGCGATGCACGAGAGCCTGCCGACACGCCTGGTGGTGCGCGGCTCCTGCGCGCGCCCGGCCTGACGACGTCCCAGACCACCAGACACCTCCCTCACAAGCCCCCTCGACGGAACCGACGCGACGGACGGACCACGCCCTCATGACCTCTGCACCTGTCAGCCGTTCCGCCGTGTGGCGGGACCCCTCCGTCGACGTCGCGACGCGCGTCGCGGCGCTCCTGGGCGAGATGACCGTCGAGGAGAAGGTCGCCCAGCTCTACGGCGTCTGGGTGGGCGCCGACACCTCCGGCGCCGGCGTCGCCCCTCACCAGCACGAGATGGCCGGGATACCCGTGGCTTGGGAGGAGCTGATCCGTCCGGGGCTCGGGCAGCTCACCCGGCCCTTCGGCACCGCGCCCGTCGACCCGGAGATGGGCGCTCGCGGCGTGGCGACGACGCAACGCGAGATCGTCGGGAGCAGCAGGCTCGGCATTCCCGCGATGGTCCACGAGGAGTGCCTCACGGGTCTGGCTGCCTGGCAGGCCACGGTCTACCCCGCCCCCCTGAGCTGGGGCGCGAGCTTCGACCCTGCGCTCGTCGAGCGCATGGGTGCGGCAATCGGTGCGACGATGCGCTCGCTCGGCGTCCACCAGGGACTCGCGCCCGTCCTCGACGTGACGCGTGACCTGAGATGGGGACGCGTCGAGGAGACGATCGGCGAGGACCCCTACCTCGTTGGGACCATCGGCAGCGCCTACGTGCGCGGCGTCGAGTCCGCCGGGGTCGTCGCGACGCTCAAGCACTTCGTCGGCTACTCCTCCAGCCGCGCCGGCCGCAACCTCGCGCCGGTGTCCATCGGTCCGCGCGAGCTCGCCGATGTCTTGCTGCCGCCGTTCGAGATGGCCGTGCGCGCCGGCGTCCGGTCGGTGATGAACTCCTACAGCGACATCGACGGGGTCCCGGTCGCCGCGGACGCGACGCTGCTGACCGACCTCCTGCGCAGCACGTTCGGCTTTGCCGGGACGGTGGTCGCCGACTACTTCTCCGTCACCTTCCTCGAGACGCTGCACGGCGTGGCCGGCGACAAGGCCGACGCGGCGCAGCAGGCGCTCGAGGCGGGCATCGACATCGAGCTCCCGACGGTCGCGTGCTTCGGCCAGCCCCTGCTCAAGGCCATCGGGTCCGGGGAGGTAGAGCTCGTGCTCGTCGACCGGGCAGTCGAGCGTGTCCTCCGGCAGAAGTGCGAGCTCGGCTTGCTCGACGAGGACTGGGACCCGACTCCCCCGGCACTACAGGGCGAGGGCCGCGTCGAGCTCGACACGGAGCAGTCGCGATCGATCGCCCGCGAGCTCGCCGAGCGCGCCGTCGTACTCCTCGCCAACGACGGGACGCTCCCGCTCGCTCCTGGGCGAAAGGTCGCAGTCATCGGGCCGCAGGCCGACGCCACCCACGCGATGATGGGCTGTTACTCGTTCCCCTTGCACGTCGGCGCCCAGCACCCCGACGTCCCGGTGGGCGTGCGAGTCGACACGCTTCTTGACGCGTTCCGCGCGCTCGGCGACCACGACGTGTCCCACGTGCAGGGGTGTCCGGTCCTCGGGGGCAGCGACGATGACATCGCGGCGGCGGCCGAGGTGGCACGGGACGCCGATGTCTGCGTCCTCGCACTCGGTGACCTTGCGGGGCTGTTCGGGCGAGGTACGTCGGGTGAGGGCTGTGACGTCGCCGACCTGCGCCTGCCCGGTCGCCAGGAGGAGCTCCTCGAGGCGGTGCTCGCGACGGGCACCCCCGTCATCGCCGTGCTGATGGTCGGCCGGCCCTACGACCTCTCGCGGCAGGTGCACCGGCTGGCCGCCGTGGTCTGCGGTTTCTTCCTCGGCGAGGAGGGCGGCCCTGTTCTCGCCGAGGTCCTGACCGGCCGGCTCGAACCGGCGGGCCGGCTGCCCGTCAGCTTCCCGGGACCGGGAGGCAGCCAGCCCGCGACCTACCTGGCCGCCCCGCTCGCAAGCAGCACCGAGGTGAGCAGCATCGACCCGACATCGCTGTTCGCCTTCGGTCACGGCTTGTCCTACGGCGAGACAACCTGGTCCGGCGTGACGGGCACGAGCGGGGAGTGGCCGACCAACGGGGAGTGCGAGGTCTCGGTCACCGTCCGGAACGCGGGCGACCGAGTGACCAGTGATGTCGTCCAGGTCTACCTCCACGACGCCGTTGCACAGGTCGCGCGCCCGGTCCAGCAGTTGATCGCGGCGCAGCGGGTCGACCTCCCGGTGGGTGGCGAGCGGACCGTGACCTTCCGGCTCCACGCCGACCTCACGTCGTACACGGGGCGGGCGGGGCAGCGGATCGTCGACCCAGGTGCCGTCGAGCTCCGGATCGGGGCGTCCAGCGTGGACATCCGAGGGACCGTCCCTCTGACGCTCACCGGCGCGCGGCGCGTCGTCGGCCACGATCGAGTCATGCACGCCACGGTGGAGCTCTCGGCCTGACCTCCGGTCGCTCACGTGGACGCCCGCCCGCCGGAAAGCTCGGCGCGCGGGGCCGGCACTGTCCCGGGTCAACTCGCCCTGACCAGAGCCGACGCGCTGTCGGCGACTCGATCCGCGTGTGTCCGGCCCCCAGCCGTCCACCGCGAACCGCGAGAGTTCCGGGCGCGCACAGAGTCGAAGCTGAGAAGAGGAGCGGGACGCGCCCCCGGGACCGTCCTCATGCGGTCAGGCCGTGTGCTCGGCCCAGGCGTATCGGTGTTCGGGACGCCCCGCGCTGCCGTAGCGTGGCCGCTGGCTCACCTGACCCGTCTCGCACAGGTGTTCCAGGTAACGTCGAGCGCTCACCCGGGAACTTCCGACGCGGTCGGCGGTCTCCGCCGCGGACTGGTCCCCCTCCAAGCGCTGCAGCGCCTCGGCGACGAGAGCGCACGTCGTCGCGCTGAGCCCCTTGGGCAGCGGTGTCCTCCGGGTCCGGCGGACCAGCTCGAACACGCGGTCGACGTCCTCCTGGCGAAGTTCACCGGAATGCGTCAGTTTGCGACGTCGCTCGGCGTAGCGCTGCAGTCGATCCGCGAACGTCGCGTACGTGATGGGCTCGACCAGGTAGTCGACCACGCCACCGTGCATCGCTGCACGGAGAGTCTCAGACGTCGCGCGCGGCGGTGATGGCGAGCACGTCAGGGCTGGGGTCGGACGCCGCCCGCAGCTCGCGTAGGACGTCTACGCCACTGCGGTCCGGGAGGTACACGTCCAGGAGGATGAGCTCCGGCGCCGTACGTCGTGCACCGCGCGCAAGTGCGGACCGACCCTCATCAAGCTCATGGGACCGCCTCGGCACGAGTCGGCCGAGTTCGCCTCCCGCGCCCGCCGAGTCCGGGACATCGGTGTCCGGACGGCCATGATGCAGTGGGTGTTCATCACAGTTCTGACGCTCGTCTCCGCGCTCGTCCTGGCACTCGTGTACGGCTCGGCGGCAACTACGCACTGCACAAGCGCCTCCCCCGGTGACGTCGTCGCCCTGCTGCTGACGCGTCTCTACGCACCGCTCACCGCCCTCACAAGTGCCCGCGTCGAGGTCATGAGTGCCCTGGTCAGCTTCGAGCGCGTCTTCCAGGTCCTCGAGCTCCGGCCTTTCTCGAGGAGCGGTCCGGGGCCTGTCCCCGACGGACCGGTGAGCGTCGAATTCGACCACGCGAACTTCGCCTCCCCTGCGGCGGACAAGGTGTCCCTGGCGTCACTCGAGGACGTCGTCAGGCTTGACGACCGGGGCGGTGCGGAGGTCGTGCAGACGTGTCCTTCCGCGTCGAGCCCGGCCAGATGGTGGCGCTCGTCGGGTCCTCCGGTGCGGGCAAATCGACGATCGCCGCGCTCGTCCCGCGCACGTACGACGTCGATGGCGGCGCCGTTCGCCTCGCCGGCATCGACGTCCGTGACCTGGCCTTCGGGTCGCTGCGTGAGACGGTCGGCATGGTCCCGCAGGACGGTCACCTGTTCCACGACTCCATCCGTGGCAATCTCCCCCTGAGCCGGCCGGACGCCTGGGACGAGGAGCTCTGGCACGTCCTGGCACGCGCCCGCCTCGCCGACCTCGTCGCGTCCCCGCCCGACGGCCTCGACACGGTCGTGGGTGAGCGGGGCTACCGGTTGTCGCCCGCCGTACGGCGGACGGTCGAGCACGTGCGCTCGTCCTTCGGCGAGGAGGCGTGGGTGAACCGCATGCACCCGGACCTCCCGCACGACGAGGTCCTCGACACCCGTACCAGTACACCGACTACAAGTCCGAGTCGACGCACGGCGTGCGCGGCACCGTGTTCGGCGAGCCGGGTTCTGGAGAATGAGCTCGGACGCTGCGAGCGCGCACGCACACGTGCGACAGGGTGCACGAGGCGGATGGCGGGACGTGGAGCCGGACCCGACTTCGTGGAGGCGCTCGCGCGGGGCCTCGACGTCCTCGCCTGCTTCGACG
>JALYMU010000250.1 GCA_030773595.1 Actinomycetota bacterium
GGGCCCCGCTGCGCGGCGCGGACCTCACGGGCGCCGACCTGCGCGGGGCCTACCTCATCGCGGCGGACCTGCGGGGCGCGACACTGCATGCCACGGACCTGCTCGGCGCCGACCTGCGTGACGCCGACCTGCGCGGCGCGGACCTGTCCGGGAGCCTGTTCTTGACCCCGCCGCAGCTGGCGTCGGCACGCGGCGACGCGACGACGCTCGTCCCCCGCTCGATGTCCCGACCGCCGCACTGGGCGCACTGACAGGATGCGGGACGTGCCGGACGACCTGCGGGCTACCTACTCGACACGGTGGACCGAGCGGTGGGGCCTGTGGCTCGTGCCGCTGTTGTACGTCACGGTCGGCGCACCGTTCGCCGTCGTGGTCGGCGACGGGTGGGAGGACCTCCCCTTCTTCGCGATCCAGGGTGTGGTGTTCACGCTCTTCTGGGCCGCGTTCGACAAGGACCGGCTCGCCACCCTCGAGGTCGACGACACCGGCATATCGCTGTGCGGCCCCCGGCGCCGGCTGCACGTCCCGTGGGAGCGCATGACGTCTCTCCGTGTCCGGCACCGGCTGGGCCTTCGACGGGTCGCCCTCGACTACGAGCGGGTCCGCGAGGACACCCGCGCCCGGGGGGAGACCGAGGAGTGGAGGACGGGACCGCCGCTGTCCGGCGAGATGCGCCTCGATCGCTGGGTGCGCCCATGGAGCGGCAGCGCCGCGGAGGCCGCGATCCGCCGGTACCGCCCGGACCTGCTGCCCCCGGCGTACGAGGAGTCCTCGCCCATGCCGTGACGCGTGCGCGGCGATCCGACACTGCCCGGGACACGTCCGATGAGTACGCCGCGCGCGCGGCGTCTGTCCTTCCGACAGCCGGCGCCACGGCGCCGAAAGCCTCCACGGAAGGTTGACGGCCATGAAGCAGATCACCCCGTGCCTCTGGTTCGACAACGCGGCCAAGGACGCCGCTCGCTTCTACACCTCGGTCCTCCCTGACTCGCGCATCACCGGCATGAAGCACTACGGCGAAGGAGCGCCGATGCCCGCCGCAGCGTGATGGTCGTGGACTTCGAGCTCATGGGCCGGCCGTTCTGCGCTCTCAACGGTGGCCCGGAGTTCTCGTTCACCGAGGCCGTGTCGTTCCAGATCCCCTGCGACACGCAGGAGGAGATCGACAAGCTCTGGAACACCCTCACCGAGGGTGGCGAGGAGAGCCAGTGCGGCTGGCTGAAGGACCGGTACGGCGTGTCGTGGCAGGTGTTCCCGGCCGCGCTGCCGGAGCTGCTCTCCGACTCGGACCCGGAGCGGTCGCAGCGCGCGATGCAGGCCATGCTCGGCATGCGCAAGATCGACATGGACGCCCTGCGCGCGGCGGCCGAGGGACGCTGAGCCGCGGGCACCGCAGTCGAGGTCGCATCCGAGCGGGCGCCCCTCCGGGCGTGCAATGTCCCGCCCGGTTCAGCCCGGCCGGTAACCACCACGTCATCCAAGCAAACCGTGCCTACGCCCTTGGGGATAGCCGAGCGCTTGGCTCGTCTCAGGCCTATAATCGAACATAGTTCGAGTCGCTAGGCGCGCCGGCCACCCCGCTCCGGGGGCATACCGCAGGGTCGTCCGTTCCGCCGCCGGGCCAGCAGACCGGCGCGCCGGAGCCCTGTCTGCCTGCTGCCGACCTCCTGGCGATGCCTCGGTCGCTGATGTTGCGGTCGCTCTCGACCTGCCAGCCCGGCCCTGCCGTGATGTGCCAGCTGGCAGGGCTCGACCCCGCCGGGCTGACCGGCGAGGAGCGGATCGACTACGTCATCGCGTGGGAACGCTGTGAGGCGTGGGTGGCTGCCGGCAAGCAGCGCGCTCTCGCGGTGATGGGGACTGCGCCGGGCGACCCCGACCCGCTCGACGTCCACCTCGGGCTCGCACCGATCCAGGGGTCGAGCGCGGACCTGGTCAGCAGGGCCGACGCCCAGGACGAGCGAGGCGTCCACTCCGAGGTGGCCTTCGCCTTGCGCCTCGGCCCCGCTGCGACGGCAACGCGGCTCGCGACCGCCCGGAGACTGGCTGGGCCGTCGCCCACGCTGCCCGCCACGTTCACGGCGTTGGCGACGGGAGCGATTAGGTTCCTGCACGCTCTTGCGATAGCGGAGACCCTTCGCCCGTTGGAGGGCGACCAGCCGGCGACGACGGAGGCGGAGGCCCGGGCCCTGCGGGTGGCCACGAGCGACACGGTCGGACGCACCCGGACCGTGGCCGCCAAGGCGGTCGTGGCCCTGGACCCCTCCGGCGCCGATGATCGCCACCGCGAGCGCGCTGCGAGCGCCGGCTGTGGACGCGACCGCTCGAGGACGGCATGGCGATGCTCGCCATGACCGGCACCGCGGCGCAGATAGGCACGATCGCCGGTGCCGCCGATGCCCTCGCACGGCGCCTTCAGGGCACGGCGGGCTCAGGCAAGGGCACGACAGAAGCGACGACGGGGACGACCGCGGCACCCTGGGACGACCCGACGCGCGCGCGACTGACACTCGAGCACGCTCGCGTCGACGCGCTGGTCGGCCTGTGCGAGCGCGCCCTCGACGATCCCGGTGCCACCTCAACCGCGCGGCCCCGACACACCGCCGAGGTGGTCATCGACCTGCCCACGCTCCTCGGGCTGGCCGACTCCCCCGGCTACCTGCCGGGCTACGGCCCCATCCCGCCGGTCCTCGCACGAGAGCTTGCGAGCGACGCCCGCTGGCGCCGGCTGGTCACCGACCCGGTCACCGGCCACCTGCTCGACTACGGCACCACGGTCTACTCGCCCCCCGCCCGGCTCGCCGCCTACGTGCGGGCTGTGGCACGAACCTGCCGCGCGCCGGGGTGTGACCGCGACGCGCAGCGGTGCGACCTCGACCACCGCCATCCCTTCCGCCGACGCCCCGACGGGAAGCCAGCGGTAACACGCGGCGGCCCGGTCGCGAGCGAGCATCCCGACCACACCGAGTGCGACGGGTGTACGAGCGCGCACAACCTTGACCCTTACTGTCGGTGGCACCACCTGCTCAAGACCCACCACGGGTTCCACGTGGCCCGAGGTTCCCAAGCCGAGTGCACGGTCACGACACCGTCCGGACGGCGTTACACCACACGTCCGCACGACTACCGCCCCGACGGCTGACCTGCTCGCCGCATCGCCTCCGCGAGTCAGGTCCCACGGCGACGGCCCCGCTGACCGACTCGGGCGGGCAGCGTCGGTTCAGTGGAAGAAGTGCCGCGCGCCGGTGAAGTACATCGTCACTCCCGCGGCAGCCGCCGCCGCAATGACCTCCTCGTCGCGCACAGAGCCACCCGGCTGCACAACGGCGCGTACGCCACCGTCGAGCAAGACCGCCAGCCCGTCCGCGAAGGGGAAGAAGGCATCCGACGCGGCGACCGAGCCGCGCGCCCGGTCACCGGCGCGCGCGACGGCCAGCCGCGCGGAGTCGACCCGGTTGACCTGGCCCATGCCGACACCGACCGTGGCTCCTCCGGCGGCCAGCAGGATGGCGTTGCTCTTGACCGCCCGGCAGGCGCGCCAGGCGAAGAGCAGGTCACGCAGCGTCGCGTCGTCGGCAGCGTCGCCGCAGACCAGCCGCCACGCCGACGGGTCGTCACCGGCGGCGTCCACCCGGTCCACCGTCTGCATCAGCAGACCCCCGCTCACGGGGCGGATCTCGACGGCCTCGCCGGACGGCGGCGGGCAGCGCAGGAGACGGACGTTCTTCTTCGCGGTCAGGACCTCGAGCGCGTCGTCGTCGAAGTCCGGCGCGACGACCACCTCGGTGAAGACCTCCGCCACCTGTTGGGCCATCGTCCGCGTCACCGCGCCGTTGACCGCGATGACCCCGCCGTACGCCGAGACGGGATCGCAGGCGTGGGCCTTGCGGTGGGCGTCGGCCACGTCGTCGCCCACCGCGATCCCACACGGGTTCGCGTGCTTGATGATCGCCACACATGCTTCGGCGTGGTCGTAGGCGGCGCGGCGGGCGGCGTCGGCGTCAACGTAGTTGTTGTAGGACATCTGCTTGCCGTGTAGCTGCTCGGCGTGCGCGAGACCCTCGCGCCACCCGGCGTACAGCGCGGCCCGCTGGTGCGGGTTCTCGCCGTAGCGCAGCACGTCCTGGCGCGTCCAGGTCGCGCCGACCCAGGCCGGGAAGCCGGTCCCGTCGTCGGTCGGGGACACGACGTTGCCGAGGTAGGACGCGACGGCCACGTCGTAGGTCGCCGTGTGGACGAAAGCCTCGGCAGCCAGGCGCCTGCGCGTCTCCAGCGGGAAACCGCCCTCGGAGACAGCGGCCAGCACGTCGGCGTAGCGCGCCGGGTCGACGACGACCGCCACCGAGGCGTGGTTCTTCGCCGCGGCCCGCACCATGGTGGGCCCGCCGATGTCGATCTGCTCGATGCACTCGTCGGGCGTTGCACCGGAGGCCACGGTCTCGGCGAAGGGGTAGAGGTTCACCACGACGAGCTCGAAGGGCGCGACCCCGAGCTCGTCGAGCTGGCGCTGGTGGTCGGGCAGGCGCAGGTCGGCGAGCAGGCCGGCGTGCACCCTCGGGTGGAGCGTCTTCACCCGCCCGTCCAGGCACTCTGGGAAACCGGTGACCTGGTCGACCGGCGTCACCGGCAGCCCCGCGTCGGCGATCCGACGCGCGGTGGACCCGGTCGAGACGATCTCGACGCCCGCCTCGTGCAGGCCGCGGGCGAGCTCCTCCAGACCCGTCTTGTCGTAGACGCTGACCAGCGCCCGGCGGACGGGGCGGCGGGTGTCGCTCACGGGATGGTCACCTTTCGTCCGGAGATGGTCCAGCCGCCGCGGGCCATGCGCCCCACGACGTCGACGAGCAGCGAGCGCTCGACGGTCTTGATCCGCTCGTGCAGCGTGGCCTCGTCGTCGTCGGCCGCGACGGCCACCGCGGACTGCTCGAGCACGGGCCCGGTGTCCACGCCCTCGTCGACGAGGTGCACGGTGCAGCCGGTGACCTTCGCCCCGTAGGCGAGGGCGTCGCGCACGGCATGGGCGCCGGGGAACGCCGGCAGCAGCGCCGGGTGCGTGTTGACGCACCGGCCGGCGTAGCGCGCGAGGAACGCCCCGCCGAGCACCTTCATGAAGCCGGCGGAGACGACGAGGTCGGGGTCGTGCGCCGCGATCGCCGCGGTGACCGCGCGGTCCCACGCGCAGCGGTCGGCATGGTCCCCGACCCGCTCCACGAAGGTCGGGATGCCCGCTGCGGCGGCCCGCTCGGCGCCGCCCGTGCCGGGCCGGTCAGCCCCGACGGCGACGACACGTGCGCCGTACGCCGGGTGGGCACAGGCCTCGAGCAGCGCGCCGAGGTTGGTACCGGTGCCGGACACGAGCACGACCAGGCGGGCCGGTGGCGCCGCCGGTCGCACACTCAACGTCACGGTGGCAGACCCTAGCGGCCCGGGCGCCGGCGTCCTCCCCGCGACCACCTGTCAGGACACGTGCTGCCGCGCGGTCGCACCGACGTGGCGACGGCCGTCAGCGCTGCATCCGGCGTACGGCGATCCAGGCGGTGCCCGCCGCGACGAGCCCGAGCTCCACCGCCGCGAGGCCCCCCACGTGCAGCGCCGGGGGCCCCATCGCCGCCAGCCGGCCCGGACCCACCGCGCCGCCGGAGAGCGCCGCGAGCACACCGATCGCGCCGCCCGCGAGGACCCCGGCGACACCGCCCCACAGCGCGGCCGACTCCGGGGTCACGAAGATCTCCCGGCGTACGACGACCAGACCGGCGAGCACCCCACCGGCCACCGGCGCGAGCAGGACGAGCAGCGAGCCCACGGGCGCAGGGCCCGTACCCGGGAGTGCCGCGAAGATCGGGAAGGCCGGCACCGCCCCGACGGCGGCGCCACTCGGCGCGACGGCGGTCGTCGCGCCCACGGCGAAGCCCGGGCCGACGGCGTAGGAGGCAGCCCAGACCACGGCGTTCGGGACGAACAGCACGCCGCTTCCGAACAGCAGCAGCGACCCGACCACGCCGGGATCCAGGCTGGTGGCCACGCGTGCGGCCTCCCGACCGGAGACGGCCAGCGCCGCTCCGGCGAGCAGGGCCCCCGCGGCGAGGACCACGGCACTGCCGCACGCCGCTCCGGCCGCGACCGCTCGGACCGGCCCGGGGACGGTGGCCCATCTCGCGCGGATCTCGGGGACCTCGCGGAGGACACCCCCCGTCCCTGCGACGGCCGCCACCGCGAAGCCGCCGAGCACCGCGCTGGGAACGCCAGGACGCACGCCGCCCGCACCGGAGGACACCGCCGCGACGCCGGCCAAAACCGCGTAGACGACGGTGAGGGCACCGAGCAGGCGCGAAGCGGCGCGCAGGTCCGCCACCGCCGCCGACCGCGCCGCCCGGCGGGCGGCCAGGACGAGATACACCGCCGGCACCGCCACGAGCCCCAGCGGCGCGGCTGCGACCTGCCCGCCCGGGAATCCGACGTTGGCGTGGTGTGCGAGCAGCCACGCGACCACGGCGGCGCGCACGGCCGCGGTGGATGAGGCGGTCGTATGCGCCGCGGTGGCCCAGGCCAGCACGACGACGACCGAGGAGGTGAGGATGCCCAGAGCCGCGGCACGCAGCGCAGCGATCGCGCCGGCGACCACGGGAGGGGCTGGCGCCGCCTCGGTGCTCTCGTCGGGTGGCGGCGGTCCCGGGCGGTTCAGCAGCGTGGTCATCCCGGCCATCGTGACAAGCCGCGCCGCAGTTGCCGGTGACCGACACGACCGACCCCCACGGCAGTACGACGAGGGCCGGCCACCTCGAGGAGGTGACCGGCCCGTATCGCCTGTGGAGGCCTCACCTCGACGTCATGAGCTCGCGCATGAGCTGCGCCGTCTCCGACGGCGTCTTGCCGACGCGCACACCAACCGCCTCGAGCGCTTCCTTCTTCGCCTGCGCCGTCCCGGAGGACCCTGACACGATCGCACCCGCGTGGCCCATGGTCTTGCCCTCGGGCGCGGTGAAGCCCGCGACGTAGCCGACGACCGGCTTGGTGACGTTGTCCTTGATGTAGGCCGCGGCGCGCTCCTCGGCGTCGCCGCCGATCTCGCCGATCATCACGATGGCGTCGGTCTCGGGGTCGTTCTGGAACGCCTCGAGGCAGTCGATGTGCGTCGTGCCGATGACCGGGTCGCCGCCGATCCCCACGCAGCTGGAGAAGCCGATGTCGCGCAGCTCGTACATCATCTGGTAGGTCAGAGTCCCGCTCTTGCTGACCAGCCCGATGCGACCGGAGCTGGTGATGTCGGCCGGGATGATGCCGGCGTTGGACTTGCCGGGGCTGATCAGACCGGGGCAGTTCGGCCCGACGATCCGGGTGGTGCCGGAGTTCGCGGCGTACTGGTAGAACGCCGCCGTGTCGTGCACCGGGATTCCCTCGGTGATGACCACGACCAGCGGCACGCCGGCGTCGACCGCCTCGTGCACCGCACCCTTGGCGAAGCGCGGGGGCACGAACACCACCGACACGTCGGCACCCGTGGCGTCAACGGCCTCCTTGACCGAGGAGAACACGGGGATTCCGTCGACCTCCTGGCCGCCCTTGCCCGGCGTCACCCCGGCCACGATGTTCGTCCCCGAGGCGACCATGCGCCGGGTGTGCTTGGTGCCCTCGGAGCCGGTGATGCCCTGCACGAGGACCTTGCTGTTCTCGGTGAGGAAGATCGCCATCGTCAGACTCCCTTGGTCGCGGAGGCGGCGAGCTCGGCGGCGCGGCGTGCGGCACCGTCCATCGTGTCGACCCGCTCGACGAGCGAGTGCGCCGCCTCGTCGAGGATGCGCCGGCCCTCCTCGGCGTTGTTGCCGTCGAGGCGGACGACCAGCGGCTTGCTGACGTCCTCACCGCGGTCGGAGAGCATCTTCAGCGCCTGCACGATGCCGTTGGCCACCGCGTCGCAGGCGGTGATGCCGCCGAAGACGTTGACGAACACGCTTCGTACGTCGGGGTCGCCCAGGATGATCTCCAGGCCGTCGGCCATGACCTGCGCCGACGCACCGCCGCCGATGTCGAGGAAGTTCGCCGGCTTGACGCCGCCGAACTCCTCCCCGGCGTAGGCGACGACGTCGAGCGTGCTCATGACGAGCCCCGCGCCGTTGCCGATGATCCCGACCTCACCGTCGAGCTTGACGTAGTTGAGGTCCTTCTCCTTGGCGCGGGCTTCCAGCGGGTCCGCCGCGGCCTTGTCGGCGAGCTCGGCGTGCTCGCGGTGACGGAAGTCGGCGTTCTCGTCGAGTGTCACCTTCGCGTCGAGGGCGAGGACGCGCCCGTCACCGGTCTTGACCAGCGGGTTGACCTCGACCAGCGTGGCGTCCTCGGCGACGAAGACGCCCCACAGCTGCTGGATGACCGCGGCCACCTGGTCGCGGACGTCCTCGGGGAAGGCGCCGTTCTCCACGATCTCCCGCGCCGTGGCGTCGTCGATGCCGGTGAGCGCGTCGACCCGCACCTTCGCGAGCCGGTCGGGCTTGGTCGCCGCCACCTCCTCGATGTCCATGCCGCCCTCGACCGACGCCATCGCGAGGAAGCTGCGGTTGGCCCGGTCGAGCAGGACCGAGAAGTAGTACTCCTCCGCGATGTCGGCCGCGGGCGCGAGCATGACCCGGCGCACGACATGGCCCTTGATGTCCAGGCCGAGGATCGCCTCCGCCTTGGCGCGGACGTCCTGCGGGTCGTCGGCGAGCTTGACGCCACCCGCCTTGCCCCGGCCCCCGGTCTTGACCTGCGCCTTGACGACGACCCGGCCGCCACCGAGGCGCTGCGCGGCCTCGACCGCCTCCTCCGGCGTCGTCGCCACGGCGCCGTCCAGCACCGGTATGCCGTGCTTGGCGAAGAGGTCCCTCGCCTGGTACTCGAACAGGTCCACGGTCGGCCGTCCTCGAAGTCGCTGTCGGCTGCGGGCAGTGGCCGCGCCACGACCAGCCGGGCTGAATTCGGGACCGCCTCGGCGTCGTAGCCGTCCGCCGGCGAGCGTATCGGCCCGTTGGGTCGCGGCGCGGCAGGGGTGTGGCGGGCTCAGGCTGTGGCGGGGGTCCCGACGTGTGCGCGGACCCAGTCCACGATCTCCGTCGTGGTCGCGCCCGGGGTGAACACGCGCGCGACCCCCAGCTCGGCCAGCTCGGGGATGTCGGCGTCGGGGATGATCCCGCCGCCGAAGACGACGATGTCCCGGGCGTCGCGCTCGGTGAGCAACTCGATGACGCGGCGGAACAGCGTCATGTGCGCGCCGGAGAGCACCGAGAGCCCGATGGCGTCGGCGTCCTCCTGCAGAGCGGTCTCGACGATCTGCTCCGGCGTCTGGTGCAGGCCGGTGTAGATCACCTCGATCCCGGCGTCGCGCAGCGCGCGGGCGACGACCTTGGCCCCACGGTCGTGTCCGTCCAGCCCAGGCTTGGCGACGACGACCCGCAACGGCGCGGTCGAGGGGGCGGGACCTCCCACGGCGAAACCTCCCACGGCACGCGAGACGCCACGGGCGGTGCGCTCCGGTGCGCCGGCCGCCGCCGTCGGCGACCGCGGGCAGCGTAACGCCTGCCGGGCCGCCGGCGTCCGCCGCCATCCTTCGGCGGATCCGGACGACGACCGGGACACCGTGACGCCCGCACACCATGACGCCCGCGTGTGAGGACTTCGTCACCACACGGAAGCGTCGACACGCCGACTTGTTGCGTCGTGACCGGATCGTTATGGTCCCCGGGTCCTGCGCCCGACCGTAAGGCGAGCTTGTGCCCCACCGTGGCTACACCGGCAAGCACCGGCGCGCCGGCAACCGCCGGCGCGCTGCCGCGACCCCGTCGCACCTGCGCCTTGCCACCGGCCGTACCCCGGCCCGTCCGGTTATGCCTCCATCGCGCTGGCGGCGGCCGCCGTCGGCGGGCTCAACGTGCCCGCGGCGGCCCGCTCCGGCGACCTCGCGGGCGCGGCGCCCAACCGGCCCGCACCGCGCACGGTGACGCTGCCGCCGGTGGCCGCACTCGTCGGCATGGACGCCGCGAGCACGAGACCGCGATCAAGTACGAGGGTCGGCGCCGCCGTGTCGGGCAGGATCGTCTCCGCCGGCTGGGACGGGGCTTACGGCCAGAAGATCGTGGTCGAGCACGCCGATGGCACGCAGACGTGGTACTGCCACCTGTCCGCGATCGCGGTGCACTCGGCCGGGTCGCGGCCGGAACGGTCATCCGCGCCGTCGGCAGCACCGGCAACTCGACCGGACCGCACCTGCACTTCGAGGTGCGCAGCTCCGAGGACACCCCCCTCTGCCGCTGCCGTGGCTGCGGTCCCAGGGCGCGAGGGTCTGACCCCACCGGCCCATACCGGCCGCCACACCGAGCCCCTCCCGGAGACCCGTGCCCCGCGCCCCGCGCAGGACGGGTCTCGTGCGTGGAAGCTAGAGCTTCTCGACCGGCGCGTAGCGCAACAGCAGGCGCTTCACGCCATGACCGCCGAAGTCGATCGTCGCCTCTGACTTCTCTGCGGCACCGGCGGTCGAGACGACCGTGCCGAGGCCGAAGGCGTCGTGGCTCACCTTGTCCCCGACCTGCAGGTGGACGATCGGACGGTTGCCCGGCGACTTCGCCGTCGGGCGTGCCGCAGCCGCGGCGATCGCCGGAGGGCTCGACGGGCCCGCCGCCGTACGGCGCCAGTCGAGGCAGGTCGCCGGCAGCTCCTCCAGGAAGCGGGACGACGGGTTCCACTGCGGAGCGCCCCAGGCGCTGCGGGTCACGGCCCGGGACACGTAGAGCCGCGACCGGGCGCGGGTGATACCGACGTAGGCGAGCCGGCGCTCCTCCTCCAGCTCCTGGGGATCCCCGAGGGAGCGCAGGTGGGGGAACACGCCGTCCTCCATCCCGGTCAGGAAGACCACGGGGAACTCCAGCCCCTTCGCGGTGTGCAACGTCATCAGCGTCACCACACCGCCGTGCTCCTCCCCTTCGGGGATCTCGTCGGAGTCGGCGACCAGGGCAACGCGCTCGAGGAAGTCGGCGAGCGTGCCTTCGGGATCGGCCTGCTCGAACTCCCGCGCCACCGCGACGAGCTCCTCGAGGTTCTCCACGCGCGTCTCGTCCTGCGGGTCCGCCGAGGACGTGAGCTCGGCGAGGTAGCCGGTCTGCTCGAGGACCGCCTCGAGGACCGATGAAGGACCGTTGCCCGCCTCGACCAGCGTGCGCAACCGCTCCAGCAGACCGGTGAACTCCCGAATGCAGGACAGCGAGCGGGTGGCGATGCCTGGCGCCTCGTCCACCCGCAGCAGTGCCGAGTTGAACGTGATCCGCTCGCGGGCGGCCAGCGCCTCGACGCAGGCCTCGGCACGGTCCCCGATGCCCCGGCGGGGGACGTTGAGGATGCGCCGCAGCGACACGGAGTCCTCGGGGTTGGCCAGCACGCGCAGGTAGGCGAGCGCGTCGCGCACCTCGCGCCGCTCGTAGAAGCGCACGCCGCCGACCACCTTGTAGGGCAGCCCGACGCGGATGAACACCTCCTCGAACACCCGCGACTGCGCATTGGTCCGGTAGAACACGGCCACCTGCCCCGGGGTGGCGAGCTTCTCGTCCGAGAGTCGGTCGATCTCTCCGGCCACGAACGCAGCCTCGTCGTGCTCGTTGTCGGCGACGTAGCCGACGATCGCGTCGCCCTTGTCCCCCTCGGACCAGAGATTCTTGGGCTTGCGGCCGGCATTGCGCGAGATGACCGCGTTGGCCGCGGTGAGGATCGTCTGCGTCGAGCGGTAGTTCTGCTCCAGCAGGATGCTCCGCGCGTTCGGGTAGTCCTCCTCGAAGGCCAGGATGTTGCGGATGCTGGCGCCACGGAACGCGTAGATCGACTGGTCGGCGTCACCCACCACGCACAGCTCCGCGGGCGGCACCGTGGGCCCGGCGGCGGGACGGACCAGGTCCCCATCGACGGTGCGCCGCTCGGCCTGCGCCGCGGAGCCCCCCACGAGCTCGCGGACCAGGACGTACTGCGCGTGGTTGGTGTCCTGGTACTCGTCCACGAGGACGTGGCGAAACCGCCGCCGATAGTGCTCGGCGACGTCCGGGAAGACCTGCAGCACGTTGACCGTCGTCATGATCAGGTCGTCGAAGTCCAGCGCGTTGGCCTCGCGCAGCCGGCGCTGGTAGAGCGCATAGGCCTCGGCGAGCGTGGTCTCGGTCTGGTTCTGGGTGCGCCCGGCGAAGGTCTCGTGGTCGACCAGCTCGTTCTTGAGATTGCTCACCTGCGCGCTGAACGACCGCGGCGGATAGCGCTTCGGGTCGAGGTCGAGGTCACGGCAGACCAGCGACATCAGCCGCTGGCTGTCCGCGGAGTCGTAGATGGAGAAGCTGGAGGTGAACCCGAGCCGCTTGGCCTCGCCCCGCAGGATCCGCACGCAGGCGGAGTGGAACGTTGAGACCCACATCGCCTTGGCCCGGTTGCCGACCAGCGCGGCAACACGCTCCTTCATCTCCGCCGCTGCCTTGTTGGTGAACGTGATCGCGAGGATGGCGCCCGGGTGGGTGTTGCGGGCACCGAGCAGGTGTGCGATCCGGTGCGCGAGCACGCGGGTCTTGCCCGACCCGGCTCCGGCGACGATCAGCAGTGGCGCACCCTCGTGCAGGACGGCCGCGCGCTGCTGCGGGTTGAGCCCGGCC
>JALYMU010000251.1 GCA_030773595.1 Actinomycetota bacterium
AGTGCGGCCTTGGCCGCGCGTACGGCGTCGCGACGCTCGGCGCGGGAGGCCTGACGCCGACGCAGGGCGCGCGCGGCGACCGCCAGTCCGACGGCGCTGTTGATCCCGACGACCACGGGAACCCATGAGCGCGAGCCGCTGTCCTGGCCGGCGTCGTAGGTGCCGGTCGACGTCGTCGGGGTCTCGGTTGCCGCCGGAGGTGGGGTGCCGAGGTCCGAGCCGGTCGAGATCGAGCTCGTCGAGCTGGTCGAGCTGGCCGGCGTCGAGCTCGTCTGCAGGGTCTCGGTGCGCTCCTCGAACGGCTCGTCCGCGGCGAGGTCCGAGGGCGCCCCCCGGTCGGTGGACGTGGTGGCGGCCGTAGCGTCGGAGGCGGTGGTGGCCGCCTCGGAAGGCGTCCCTGACATGGCGGCCGTGCCGAGCCCCGTGCCCGACGTGCCGCCGGCAGCCGAGCCGGACAGCGTCGACGGCGTGTCGATGCGCCCGGACGGTGCGGTCGACGTCGACGTCGACGTCACGGACGTGCCGGCGTCGGCGGGCTCGCCTGCCGGCAGCCCGGTGTCGGAGACGGCGGTGGAGTACGGCACGCCGTAGTGCCCGTAGAGCGCCTTCTCCTCCTCCCCGTCGATGTGCTCCCAAGAGGCGGTGCGAGGTGCGGACACCACGGCCTCGAAGGCGAACGCGACCCGCACCGTGTCACCCAGCTCGTCGGCGCCCGTGATCGGCACGACGGCGGTGGTGCCGTCTTCCAGAGCCACCGACAGCCACTCGCCCACACCGGTGTCGTCATCGGCGTAGGCCATCCGGCACGTCCCGAGGTCCTCACCGTCCGAGGACACGACGCGCCGGCCGATCCATTCCTTCACGACGTCGCGAGGCGGCAACGACATGGGAACCCCCACTCCAAGCGTCGAGCAGCACCCTGTTGGTCCCGCGTCACTGGCCCGGCACGTCCCCGTCCCCCTGACGGGCCAAACCGCCGGTCATCCGATCGGGGCACTCGTGCACGCAGCGTGTACGACGGGCCGCATCGCGCCGGACCCCGGCCGGCATGGCCCCGGGTCAGCCGGACCGGACGACGACGTCGACCGGGCCGTCATCAGGCGCAGGGCGACTAGGCTGCGAGCCCTGCGCCAGGAGCGTGGTCCCGAGCCCGGGACGAGAGGACGGGCCGTGCCACGACCGTCATGCAGATCGCGAGCATGGGGGAGTGTCGGTGGCCACCGTCAACCTTTTCCTGAACCGACTTGAGGTGCCTGCAGGCACGCGCCAACGGGTCCTCGAGGCCATACCTGTGCTCGGCTTCGTGCCGGGCGAGGCGGCGAGGGCGGTGCCCGCGGGCCGGAGCCGGCTCGGTCCCCTCGTCCACGCGTCGAGCAAGCACCGGCGCCGGCGCGCGAGCCGGCCGCGCGCGGGCGAGCGGTCGGCGATCGCGTCGGACGCCTGACATGCGCGTCGGGCTCCTGGTCACCTGCCTCGTGGACGGCATGTTCCCCGACGTCGGCAAGGCGACGGTGCGCCTGCTGGAGCGACTGGGTCACGTCGTCGACGTACCGCTGGCCCAGACGTGCTGCGGGCAGATGCACACCAACACCGGCTACGGGCCGATGGCGCTGCCGCTGGTGCGGCGTCACGTCGACGCGTTCGAGAAGTACGACGTGGTCGTGGCGCCGAGCGGGTCCTGTGTGAGTTCGGTGCGTCATCAGCACGCGGCCCTCGCCCGCGCGGCGGGTGACGAGGCACTCGCGACGGCCGCGCGTGAGGTGGCGTCCCGGACGTACGAGCTGTCGGAGCTGCTGGTGGACGTGCTCGGGTCGGTCGAGGTCGGTGCCTACTACCCGCACCGCGTCACCTACCACCCCACGTGCCACTCCTTGCGGATGCTGCGCGTCGGGGAGAAGCCCTTGCGCCTGCTGCGGGCGGTCGAGGGGATCGACCTCGTGGAGCTGCCCGAGGCGGAGTCCTGCTGCGGCTTCGGGGGGACGTTCGCCGTGAAGAACAGCGACGTGTCGGCGGCGATGCTGGCCGACAAGATGCGCAACGTCATGTCGACGAGGGCCGACGTCTGCACGGCGGGGGACTCGTCCTGCCTGATGCACATCGGTGGCGGCCTGGGACGACTGCGTGCCGGGGTGCGGACCGTGCACCTGGCCGAGATTCTCGCCTCGACCCGGGAGACGGCGCAGGCGTCGGGACGGAAGCCGGTGCGGGCATGAGCACGACGTTCCTCGGCATGCCTGCCGCCTCAGGGACCGGGCACCTGCGCGGCGAGGAGCCGTTCCCGGACGCGGCCCGGTCGGCGCTGGCGGACGGGCAGCTGCGGCGCAACCTCGGCAAGGCCACCCGGACCATCCGCGGCAAGCGCGCGTCCGTGGTCGCCGAGCTGCCCGACTGGGAGCACCTGCGGGCCGCCGGCGCAGCGATCAAGGACGACGTGCTGGCCGAGCTGCCCCGCTACCTGGAGCAGCTCGAGCGGGAGGTCACGCGCCGCGGAGGGCACGTCCACTGGGCGCGGGACGGCGACGAGGCCAACGACATCGTCGCCCGGATCGTGCGCGGGACCGGGGCGCGCGAGGTCGTCAAGGTCAAGTCGATGGCCACGCAGGAGATCGGCCTGAACGAGGCGCTGGCGGAGGCCGGGATCGCGGCGTGGGAGACCGACCTCGCCGAGCTCATCGTCCAGCTCGGTCACGACTCCCCGAGCCACATCCTCGTCCCGGCAATCCACCGCAACCGCGCGGAGATCCGCGAGATCTTCCTCCGCGAGATGGGCAAGGTCGGCCTGGCCGCCGACCCCTCCCTCAGCGACGATCCGCGCGCGCTGGCGGAGGCCGCGCGGCTGCACCTGCGGCGCAAGTTCCTCGACGCGGAGGTGGCGGTCTCGGGCGCGAACTTCGCCGTCGCCGAGACGGGAACCCTCGCGGTCGTCGAGTCCGAGGGCAACGGACGCATGTGCCTGACGCTCCCGCGCACGCTGGTGACGGTGATGGGCATCGAGAAACTGGTGCCGACCTGGCGGGACCTCGAGGTGTTCCTCCAGCTGCTCCCGAGGTCGAGCACCGGCGAGCGGATGAACCCCTACACGTCGATGTGGACCGGCGTCACGCCGGGTGACGGGCCGCAGGAGTTCCACCTCGTGCTCCTGGACAACGGGCGTACGGCGACGCTGGCCGATCCCGAGGGCCGTGCCGCCCTGCGCTGCATCCGCTGCTCCGCGTGCCTGAACGTATGCCCCGTCTATGAACGGACCGGCGGGCACGCGTACGGCTCGGTCTACCCCGGGCCCATCGGCGCCGTCCTGTCCCCACAGCTGACCGGCGTCGGCGAGAACGCCTCGCTGCCGTACGCATCCACGCTGTGCGGCGCGTGCTTCGACGCCTGCCCCGTCGCGATCGACATCCCGACGATGTTGGTCCACCTGCGGACCAGGGTGACCACCGCCAAGCAGTCCGGGCGCCGGCTGCCTGACGGCGAACGAGCCGCGATGGCGGCGGCGGCCTACGCCATGCGCTCACCCGCTCGCTGGGCACGTGCCCTGCGCTCCGCGCGGCTCGGCCGGCTCCTCGCCCGGAACGGGCGGATCCGCGCGCTGCCGCCCCCGCTGTCCGCGTGGACGGGCACTCGCGACCTGCCCGAGCCACCGCCTGAGACGTTCCGCGACTGGTGGGTGCGCGAGCACGGGGGAGCGCCGTGAGCGATGCGCGTGCGGAGATTCTCGCGCGGATCGACCGCGCCCTCGGCGTGCGGCCCGCGCCCTCGCCGGTCGAGCGGCATTACCGGACCGCGGGGTCGGTGTTCCTTCCCCCCGAGGCGCTCCTCGAGCAGCTCGTCGAACGACTTGTCGACTACCGGGCTTCAGTCCGCTGGGCCCGGCCCTCGACGCTCGCGGGAACCGTCGCGGTGGCGCTTGCCGAGCGCGGCGTGCGTCGCCTCGTCGTGCCTGCGGGCTTCCCTGCTGCCTGGCTCGCGCCGGCGCGCGACGTGGCGCAGGTGGGTGACGAGCCGCCGCTCTCGCCGTACGACCTCGACCGGACCGACGGTGTCGTGACCACGTGCGCCGTCGCGATCGCGGAGACCGGCACGCTCGTCCTCGACGCGGGGGCCGGTCAGGGACGGCGCGCGCTCACGCTCGTGCCCGACTACCACCTCGTCGTCGTGGCGGTCGACGACGTCGTGCCGACCGTGCCGGACGCGATCGCGCGGCTCGACCCGACCCGCCCGCTGACATGGATCAGCGGGCCGAGCGCGACGAGCGACATCGAGCTCGACCGGGTGGAGGGCGTCCACGGGCCGCGCACCCTCGAGGTGCTGGTCGTGGAGGAGGGGGACGCCGGCGCGGCGTGACGCGCCGCCGGGTGACGTCGCCGGCGACCCCTTCAGTCGGCGGGCCACGGCGCCGATGGCTAGCGAGACTCCGCCCCCCGCCGGAAGGACCTCTCGTGCGTCGCCCTGCCCTTTCCCCCATCGTCACCGCCGCGGCGCTGTCCGGCGTACTCGCCGCAGGTGCCGGCGCCGTACCGTCGGCCGTCGCAGCGCCCCCGGCCGCGTCCGTGGTGGCGTCCTTGGGCACCGTCGCGACGGCCAGTACGACGGTCGCCGCCGACGACCCTCGTACGGCGGCGGAGCGCGCGGTCGCGACAAAGCTGTCCAACCGGATCGACGCACCCGACCTCGGCAGCGACGTGCGCGGCCGCGTGATCGACCTCGCGACCGGGCGCCGGGTGTGGTCCAAGGGCTCCGACGACCTGCGCATCCCCGCGTCGACGGCGAAGCTCGCGACGGCGCTCGCGACGCTGCGCGTGTTCGACCCGGCGAGCCGACTGACGACCACGGTGGCGCGGGGCTCGGCCGCGGACCGCGTCGTGGTGATCGGAGCGGGTGACCCGAGCCTGTCCTCCGCCGACCTCGCGGCGGCCGCCGACGCGGCGGCTACGGACCTCACGGCGCGCGGGCACACGAGCGCGGTGGTGGAGGTCGACGACACGCTGTTCCCGGCTCCCAGCGCGGCCCCCGGGTGGCAACCGGGCTACGTGCCCGAGCAGGTGCGCTGGGTGCGGGCTCTCGTCGTGGACGAGCGGCACGCGACCGACACCTCCCTCGACGCCGGTAGCGTCTTCGGCCGGATGCTCGCCGCGCGGGGCATCAACGTGCGCGCGGTCGTGCACGCCACCGCGCCCGCCGACGCGCACGTGCTCGCTCGTGCCGAGGGACGAACCATGGGGGAGATCGTCCAGCGGATGCTGCTGCGCAGCGACAACGACCACGCCGAGGCGCTGTTCCGGCTGACCGCGATCCGGACCGGCGCCAAGCCCACGTGGAGCGGGGCCGCCGCCGCGACGCGGGCGTTGCTCGCCGAGCTGCGACTGCCGCTGACCGGGGTCGTGCTGCACGACGGCAGCGGCCTGTCCCGTGACAACCGCGTCACCCCGCGGCTGCTCGTGCGGATGATCCGCCGCTCGGAGACGCTGTCGTACGAGGAGTACGCCCCCATCCGCGACGGCGGCCTTCCTCTCGCCGGCCGGACCGGGTCGCTCAGCGCGAGCCTCGAGCGCTTCACGACGTGGCCGTCGAGCTGCGCCGCGGGCAAGCTGACCGGGAAGACCGGCAACCTGACCGGCGCACAGTCGCTCGCGGGCGTCGCGCAGGGCAGTGACGGGCGCCGGCGGGTCTACGCGTTCATCGTCAGTGGCAAGCCCGCGACGCTGGAGACCAAGCAGGCGGTGGACCGGCTCGCGGCCACGGTGACCGGCTGCTGGTGACGTCCTGCGCGGCCGGCCGTCGCACTCTCCTGGCCCGCAGGTCGTCGCCTGTCGCCTACGATGCCTCTGCGCTCGATGTGGTCGACGCCACCGTGCCGCTCGGCGCGGAGGCTCAGCACGCGGGCGGGTCCCGCCCTCGTAGCTCAGGGGATAGAGCAACGGTTTCCTAAACCGTGTGTCGCAGGTTCGAATCCTGCCGGGGGCACCGAGAAAGGGCAGGTCAGACGCCTGCAGCACGGTCAGGAAGGCCGACGACCTCGGCTTCGGTACACGGCCGGTACACAGCTCGTGCAGCGTCGAGCCGCTCGGCCACGGCGTCGAGCTCGTCGCCGTAGAGGTGGCCGTAGCGGTCCCACGTCACCGTTGCCGAGGCGTGCCCGAGCATCGACTGCACGCCCTTCACCGAGGCGCCGGCCGCGATCGCCAGTGACGCCGCGGTGTGGCGCAGCTCGTGGGGCACTAGGCCGCCGAGACCAGCTCGCCGAGCGGCGGGGTCGAAGACTCGGCGCCGGAAGTTCGGCAGCCGCAGGACAGCACCGCGGGGAGCGGTGAAGACCAGATCGTCGGGCGCCTTGCCGGCAAGCTGCTCGGCGAGCGAGTCCCGGAGGAAGCGCGGCACCGGCACGGAACGGGACTGGTGAGTCTTCGGTGGGCCGAAGACGTGCCGGGAACCGACCTCGGTGACCGCCTCCACGACCTCGAGCCTGCCGCGCAGCAGGTCGACGCGGCGTGTCCGCAGACCGGCCGCCTCCCCCCAGCGCAGCCCCGCAGTAGGCCAGCACATTGACGAGCACGCCGTAGGGGCCGCACTCGCCGACGAGGGCAGCAACCTGCTTGTGCGTTAGGTAGCGCCGCTCCGTCTGCGGCAGCCGGGGCAGATCCACGCCCGCCGCCGGGTTGCGCTGCAGGCGGCCATCCTTCACCGCGTCGTCAAGCATCGACGTCAGCAGGTGGTAGGACTGCCGCACCCGGGACGCCGACAGACCAGCAGCGCGCAGCTCAGCCACCCACGCGACGACCGCCGAGTGCGACACCTTCCCGAGCGGCACCGCGCCCCACGTAGGCAGCACGCGGGTCCGCAGCAGGGAGTCGTAGGACGCATGAGCGTCTTCGGCTTCAGGTGCGCTCTGCCCGAGAACCATTGCTCGGCCCACTCCCCCACCGTCAACCGCCCGGCCCGAGGGTCGATGTAGTCGCCGCGGAGCATGTCGACCTCGACGCTGGCACGGTGCCGCTCCGCGTCGCCCTTGCGGGCGAAGGACTTCGCGCGCTGTTTCCCGTCCGGCTCGCGCCAGCGCGCCACGTAGGTGGTGCGTCCGTCCTTGACGCGCTTCTCAACGCTCGCCATGGCTACTCCTCGCCCGCCTTACCGACCTCCGCAGCGCCCAGGAAGCCACGCTCGCGCGCCTTGGACACCCAGCGGCCCGCAGTCGCGCGAGGGACGCCTAAGAACTCCTCGACGGCCTTCGTGGGCCGTCCTTGGATTGCGAGCCCGTAGCGGTAGGAGTGCGCCACCCAGCGCAGCGCCCGGTCTGTCGGCCCCTCCTTCGCCAATCCCTCCGGGGGAAATCGTCCCCACGGCTCGCGCCCATCTGGGTTCGGCAGGTCGCGCAGGACCGGATCGACCAGTAAGGAGGAGAAGACCATCTCGCGCACGCCGATCTCCCGCAGCGCTTCGGTCGTGATCGGCTCAGGTGCCTCATAGAGATCATGCGCGCGGATAACCCGCAGCTCCTCGCAGACGTAGCGGCGCAGGCGGGGGTCGTAGCGGACCTCGTAGTGCGCCTCGACTCCGTTCCCCAACGCCCAAGGCACGCCGATCACCCGTTCCGGGCCGACGACCCCCGACACGAACTCGATCTCGCCGAACACCTGTCGTGCGCTCATGGGGACGACGCTGCCACTAGTGAGCAGGCTCCGTCAAGACCTGCTTGCGTTCGTGGTCAATGAGTGAGAAGGTTCGGGCAGATCCAGCTCACCGCCGCCGGGAGAAGGAACAGATGAAGAACGCCGCCGCGCAAGACTGGATCGGGATCGAGCAGCTCGCCGAAGAGATCGGCGTCCCGGTCCGCACGATTTACGCCTGGAGGTCAAAGGGCAAGGGGCCGCGAGGGGCCACCTTCGGCAAGCACGTCCGCTTCAAGCGCGAGGACGTGGACGCCTGGGCTGAGCAGCAGATGGACCCGAGGCCAGCCGCATGATCGGGGGGCAGAACGGCAAAGGGCGGCCCTGCCAGGCCGTGGTGGAAGGACTGTGCCGACCGGGGGGCATCGAACGCCTCGCCGCGCCCGGCTGCGAGTTCCAGGCCGCCGACCTTCTGTGCCCGAGCCGGACCGCCCCGAATCGGTGGGGCGGTCGGCTTCACGCCGCAGCAGGAACGGAGCCGGCGGCGTGACCGGCATGGAAAGGCCCGCACAGCGCGCCAACGCTGCACGGGCCCAAGTCGAGGTCGCCACCACCGACACGAACACCGTATCCGTCGCGGACGACATTCCCGCACAGCTCCGCCGCCGACGCGAGGCGAGTCTGCGCCTTCCGCCGCTCGCGGGCGGAATGCGCGATCCGTGGCTTGTCCCGCGGCCACCGCTGTCGGTGGCGTCGGCGCGCGCGGCGTGGCTTCACCTCTACGAGCTCGGTCTCATGTCGGAGACCGTCGACCGGGTGCTGCGCGACTCCGCCAGGGAGGCGGCTGCGTGATCGCATTACCCGAGATCGACTGGACCGACGTTGAGGCCGACGTCAGTCCGTCCCGTCCACCCGCGGACGACCGACCATGCACCGGAAGCGGGGAAGGTCAGCCCCATCGTGTCTCGGGCCTCCTTGAGTTCGTCGGCATGCGGGAGCTGTGCCGGCGAGTCGACGCTGAGGGTCCCCGGCGCTGGCTGGTGCGGGGGGTCTGGCCGTCTGGGGCGTACGGCGTGCACGCGGCCGAACAGAAAGCGCAGAAGACCTGGAACGCACTGGATCTCGCGGTGTCGGTCGCCTCGGGCACGCCGTGGCTAGGCGGCCTGCACGTCGACACCCCCGGACACGTCGTCGTGTTCCTCGGCGAGGGCGGGCCAGGAGCGTCGGTGCGCCGTATCCGCGCGATCTGCACGTCACGGGGACTGACGGCCGAAGACCTGCCGATCACTGTATGCGTCCGCGCGCCCCGCCTGTCGGACGTCGGGCACATGCACATGTTCGCCGAGCACGTCGCCGCCATGCGTCCCACTCTCGTCATCCTCGATCCGCTGTACCTGTCCGCAGGCGGCGCGAATGGGGCGGATCTGTACGCGATGGGTGCCCTGCTCGAGCGCGCGCAGCACGTGTGCGCCGAACTCGGAGCAGCCCTGTTCGTTGTGACGCACTACAACCGCCGCGAAGGGCGAGGAGCCTCCCGCTTCACCGGCGCCGGCCCTGCCGAGTGGGGGCGCGTGCTCATCGGCGCGGGCGTGGTCAGCCGCCACACCGACTCATCGACGCTGGCGACCACGGTGCTCGCCGACCTCGACGTCATCGGTGGCGAGGTCCCCGACCAGACCTTCCGCGTGCGTCGGGTGATCCGAGCCGAGCGCCCGGACGACCTGGACAGCCCGTTGCAGTACGACGTCGCCATCGTCCAGAACGACGACAGCGTCCCGGTCACAGATGACACGCCACCGGCTGCGCGGAAGCTGCTCGAAGCGCTCGCGGCGCAGGACGCGCCCGCCACCGCATCGCAACTCGTCGACTTCATCAGCGAGAGACACGGCCACGGCCTTCGCCGAGAGACGGTGAGCCGGCATCTAAACGACTTGCTCAAGGCGGGCGCCGTCGACTGCATCGACCAGGGCAACGGCCTGGCGAAGCTCTGGACGCTTGCCGCTACCGGACCTGTGACGACCTGTGACGTCACAGGTGACCATCTGGGCGATCACAGGGGTGTGAGGGGTGTGACCGCCCTATATACGGTCACGCCCCCAGATCACACCCCCCTCGGCCACACCGGGGAGGTGTCGTGACGACCACCGGCTCGCTCCGGGTCCACCGTCCTCGATGCCCCGGCGACCCCGCCGAGGTGACCTCGCGGGTGATGGCGCTAGCGCACGGAGCGTCCGGTCTGTGATGTCTGTCGCGCCGCGTGATCGAAGCCGGAAAAGATCAAGAACCCGGCCTCTGACCCTCGCCTCAGCCAGGCGCCTCTCTCCCCGAGATCTGAAACGAACGGAGGCAAGGAGCTGATGACCCTCCCTGCGGCCCCTCGGGGCACCCGCGCCGCCGGTCGCCGGCTGTGGCGGGCCGTGCTGACTGACTACGAGCTCGCCGAGCACGAGCTGACGCTTCTACGGCAGGCAGTACACGTGGCCGACCTGTGCGAGCAGCTGCAGCACCGAGTCGACATCGACGGACCCCTGCTCGGCGACCGCGCACATCCTGCACTCGTGGAACTTCGCCAGCAGCGCGTTCTACTCGCCCGCCTCATCGTGGCATTGCGCGTCCCCCTCGAGGAGGACGAGGAGCAGCACTCCAGGTCGGCGCCGCGTTCTCAGCGGCGCGGCCTGCGTGGCGTCTACGGCATTCGCGGGGGTGCGGCGTGAGGCGTCGAAC
>JALYMU010000252.1 GCA_030773595.1 Actinomycetota bacterium
GGGGGGGCTGGGCGGTACGACCTGCACCGTAGGTTATGCGGCAGGCGGGGGGGCGGGGGGGTGTGGGTGGGGCTCCCCGCCGCCGCCGCGCCTGCCGCTTCAGCTCCGGTGCAGGTCGTCCGGCCCAGCCCCCCCGTCCAGCGCCTCAGGCCGACCCGCCCCCGAGGCTCCCGGATCGTCCGGCTGAGGCCGGTCGTTCAGGCGCGCCGGAAGCGGGGCCGGCTCGTCGGCAGCGACCTCGGCCCGCCGAGTGAGACGGGGGACACGGGTGAGACGGGGGACACGGGCCGTGGCGGCAACCGCCTCGCCCCGCTGCGCCGCGGCGAGGAGCTCGACCAGGTGCAAGGCCCGGACTCTCGAGCGACGTCGCCGCAGCCCGACCTTCAACTGACGCAGGCAGCCCGGGTTGACCGCGGCGACGAAGTCGACCTCGGCCTCCTCGATCTGGTCGAGTTTCGGGTCGAGCACCCTGCGGCTGTCCTTGGGGCGCAGCAGCGAGTAGCTGCCCGCTGAGCCGCAGCACTGCGCCGCCCCCGGCAGCTCGACGTAGTCCGCGACAGCAGCGATCAGCTCGCGCGGTTCCCGCCACACGTGCATCCCGTTGCGCAGGTGGCACGAGTCCTGCAGAGCGATCCGGGCCCGCCGCCCGGCGACGCGCACCTCGCCGTACGACCCGGTCTCCTCGCCTGCAACGTACTCCGAGAACTCCTTGACGCGATCACGGCCGAGCACCGCGGCGAGGTGGGCAGCGCATCCACCGGCCGTGGTGACGACCACGCCCGGGAGCTGCTCGCCGAGACGACGGGCCATCTCGCGCCCGAGCTCGAGATCGCCGTTGTGGGCGTGCAAGGCGCCGCAACACCCCTGGTCGCCCCGCGCGTCGAGCTCGGGCCGCAGCTGGCGCGCCGCCCGACTGACGGACGGGAACAACGCGCGCTCGAAGCACCCCAGCATCAGGTGGGGGCCGTCGTCGGTCCGCCGCCTGGTCCGCGCATGACCGCGGAAGGTTCCGAGACGCCGGACGAGCCAGTTGCGCACGACGACGTTCGTGAGCACCCGCACCAGCGGGGGGCGGTGCCGGCCCTGCCACTGGTGCGAGCGCCAGTGCTCGAGCAGCTCGCCGTACTGCACCCCGGCGGGGCAGACGGGCTCGCAGGCGCGGCAGCCGAGGCAGAACGACGACTCCTCGCGCAGTGTCGGGTCGTCCTCGTCAAGCAGGCCCGTCTCAAGCGCACGCATCAGGGTGATCCGTCCGCGCGGCGACGACTTCTCGTCCTTGCTGATCCCGTAAGTCGGGCACGCCGGCAGGCAGAACCCGCACGAGATGCAACGGTCGAGCAACTCGGGCGGGAAGATGCCTCGTTGCATGTCCCCCGACGCACCCGGGGTGTCCAGCGGCGCGCTCACGACCCGACCTTCCCCGGATTCAGGATCCCGGCCGGATCGAACGCCGCCTTGATTCGCCGCAGCAGCGCAACCTGGTCACCCCCGAGCCGGTCCTCGAGGAACGGCAGCTTCGCCGCGCCGACGCCGTGCTCCCCGGTGATGGTCCCCGACAGCTCGAGGGCCGCGGCAAAGATCTCCCTGAACGCCTGGTGGGTCCGCTCGATGGCGTCGGCGTCGCGGGCATCGACGACGGCAGTCGGGTGGAGGTTTCCGTCGCCCGCATGGCCGAAGGTCCCGATCAGGATCTCGTGCCGGGAGGCGGCAGCGGCGATCCGGTCGACCATCTCGGGCAGGCGAGGACGCGGGACGGTGACGTCCTCGAGGACGGTCAGCGTGTTCAGGCGCGAGAGCGCGGGGAGCGAGCAGCGGCGGGCCGCGAGCAGAGCTTCGGACTCGGCGACCTCCTTGGCGACCGTGACGTCGAGCGCGCCTTCCTCGGCACACACCTCACCCATGCGGCCCAGGTTGCGCTCGACCATCTCGGGCTCGCCGTCGTCGCCGAAGAGCAGCAGGGCTCCCGCGTCGGTCCGGAGCCCCAGCCGGGCGTAGTCCTCGACCGCCCCGATGCACGTCCGATCCAGAAACTCCAGTGTGGCCGGAACGATGCCGTTCCCGATGATCCGGGTGACGGCTCGCCCGGCGTCCGAGAGGGCGGGGAAGTAGGCGACGCCTGTGCTCGCTGCACGCGGCATCGGCAGCAGCGCGAAGGTGACCTCGGTGATTACACCGAGCGTGCCCTCCGAGCCCGTGAGCAGCCGGGTCAGGTCATAGCCTGCGACGTCCTTCCACAGCCGCCCGCCGGTGTGGATCACCTCTCCCGTCGGCAACACGGCCTCGAGACCGAGGACGTAGTTGCGGGTCACGCCGTACTTCAGGCCCCGCAGTCCACCGGCGCACGTCGCGACGTTGCCGCCGACCGTGGACACCGTGCGGCTGCCCGGATCAGGGGGGAACAGCAACCCGCGCCGTGCGGACGCCTCGGCCACCGCCGCGGTCGTCGCCCCGGGCTGGGCGCGGACGAGCAGTTCGTCCGCGCTCACCTCGAGGATGGCGTCCATTCGCGTCAGGACCAGCAGGATGCCGCCGTTGAGCGGGACGGTTGCTGCACACAGGTTCGAGCCCGCACCTCGCGGCACGACCGGGATCGCGTGCGCGGTGGCAAGCCGGAGCACCGCGGCGACCTCGGCCGTCGTAGCGGGGAAGACGACCGCATCGGGTGCCGAGTGGAACAGGGGAGTGGCGTCGCGGGCATAGGGAGCGACGTCGCCGTCGTGGTAGCGCACGTGCTCCCGCCCGACGATCGCCTCGAGCTCGGCGAGTACGGCGGCAGCGAGGGTCACGGCAAGTCCTCCGCGACGGCGATCAGGGACGGGCGTCCTGGGGGTCTGCCGAGTCTAGTCCCTAACGTCGCCGGCCGCGCCCCTCGGATCGGGTCCGTCGTGGGCGGGCGCCAGCGGAGCGTCACCAGCCCCGGGCACGCCACTCCTGCAGGTGGGGGCGCTCGGCGCCCAGCGTCGTCGGGTCGCCGTGGCCGGGAAGGACGCGGGTCGAGTCGGGAAGGCGGTCGAAGACCTTGACGGATACGTCGTCGATGAGAGTCGCGAAGTCCTGGGGTGACCAGGTGCGCCCCACCCCGCCGGGAAACAGTGAATCACCCGTGATCAGCAGTGGCGACTCGGTGTGCTCGCCGAGAAGCAGCGCGATCGAGCCCGGAGTGTGGCCGACGAGGTGGATCACCTCGACCCGAAGCGACCCAACGATGACGTCGTCCCCGTCGTCGAGCAGCCGGTCGGTCGGGACCGGGATGCCGGGGACGTCGGGACGTCCTGCATGGGTTGTCGGCCGCGTGGCCCGGACCACCTCGTCAAGCGCTTGCCAGTGGTCCGCGTGCAGATGGGTGGTGACGACGGCTTCGAGCCGAGGCGTCCCCGAGCCGCGGCCGACCAGGTCGAGTAGGGCGTCGGCGTCGGCCGCAGCGTCGACGAGACATCGGGCGCCCGTCTCGGTGCACTCGATCAGATACGCATTGTTGTCCATCGGACCTACCGCGAGCGCTGTCACGGTCCCGCCCGCCACCCGCTGCTGGGCGGCAGCGCTGCCGTCCCGTACGAAGCCCTTGTCCATATCGGTCACCGTCGGTTCCTCCGCATCGGTCCTGACTGGGGCACGCACCGCCGGGACTGCCCGTTGCGACGCCAGGTACACCCCGCCCACGCCGTTCACAAACGCGCTTCAACCAGACGTTTGCTCCTCACGCTGACTCGCGAGACGGCGCCGCCTCGGACACGGGAGACGCCCCCCGCGTGATGTGCGCAACAAGCGAGACCCGCGGGCACCCTGAAACGCGGGCGATGCGGCATCGTGGCCGACGCCGATAACGTACCTTATGTCAGGCTGAACCTCCGGTAGGCGGTGATCTCGGTTCCTCCCGGATCGCGTCCTCAGCTCGCCGGCTCACCTTGCACCTACCCACAGCCTGGCCCTGGCAGGACCCCTGAACCGAGCTGTTCACCCGCGCCTGCGGCCCACCGCCAGCGAGCACCGCCTGACCGACCGCCCGCCCGGGCCCGACCAAGGAACACGGAGAACCCGACAGCCAAGTCGGGCGATCACCCATACCCGTAATCCCGCGACCGACCATTCAAGATCACCGTGGGCATCACCGCGGCGGATCGGTGACTCCGGGCTAAGCAGGAGGTCGCTGCGACTGCATCGGCACCGTCAGGATGACACCTGCGCGCGGACCAGCACTGTCATGAACATCCGCAGGATGTGCTCACCGGAGGTGCCCTGGGTCGAGTCCACGGGCGTGGTGGATGAAGGGCGTCACCACGTGATCCGGTTGGTGGCAGGTTAGGCGCTGAGCGCCGGGGTTGTCAGCGGGGTGGTCACCTCCTCGGCGACCTTGTCGGTGGTGATAGCGGCGCGGGTGCGGGTGAGCAGGTCCAGGCCGAGGTAGCGGCGCCCTTCGGCCCATTCGTCGTGCTGTTCGGCGAGAACGGCGCCGACGAGGCGGACAATCGCGTCGCGGTCGGGGAAATGCCGACGACGTCGGTGCGGCGGCGGATCTCCCGGTTGAGCCGCTCTTGGGGATTGTTCGACCAGACCTGTCGCCACAGCTCTTTCGGGAACGCGGTGAAGGCCAGGACGTCGGGGCGGGCGTCGG